>JBDSLV010000302.1:0-7079 GCA_039916205.1 Mesorhizobium sp.
AGCAGGTGATCGTCGACCTCCGCGAGATCGAGGCGCTGCAGGTGACGGCCATACCAGCGGGCCAGCAGCCGCGAGCGCAGCCAGGTCACGAACGGGAACGAAGCGCGGTTGGCGGGAACGGAGTTGGATAGGGCTCTTGCAGTCATCGTCGCCTCCTTGAACTGACCGCAGAATAGTGGTTATCTGACAAGAATGCTTCGATGAGGACCGAACTATGCGTGAAGGACCTGACATTGCCCGCATCGCCAGCCTGGTCGGCGACCCGGCACGGGCAAACATGCTGAACGCCTTGATGGGCGGCACGGCGCTGACGGCAAGCGAGCTGGCGCTCGAGGCCGGCGTGTCGCTGCCGACCGCCAGTTCGCATCTGTCAAAGCTGATGGAAGGCGGATTGCTGACCGTGGCCAGCCAGGGGCGTCATCGCTACTACGGGCTTGCTGGGCCGCAGGTGGCCGGTATGATCGAGGCCATCACCGGCGTCGCGGAAGCCGTTGGCCCAAAACGGGTGCGGCCCGGGCCGCGCGACTCGGCCATGCGCGTGGCGCGTGTCTGCTACGACCATCTCGCCGGTGAGCAGGCGGTGGCGATGCTCGACCGTCTCATCGATCGGAAAATCCTGCTGCGTGACGACAAGGACATCAGGCTGGCGCCCTCGGCCGCGTCGCACTTCGCCGCCATTGGCATCGAGGTCGATGCCAAGCCACGCCGCCCGGTCTGCCGCGCCTGCCTCGACTGGAGCGTGCGGCGCTCGCATCTCGCCGGCACGCTCGGCGCTGCCATCCTCGACAAGATCATCGCCGAGAAATGGGCGCGGCGCGAGAAGGACAGCCGTGCGGTGGTCTTCTCGCTGCCGGGCAAGCAGGCTTTTGAGAGGGTGTTTTTGAGCTAGCGGCTTTGCTGAGATGTGGCTCGGCACCGAAAGTTAGCCCCGATTCAGCACCTTGCCCTGCTTGAAGAAATCGGTCCACGGGTCTGCTTCCGCCAGGCGTGCCAGCGTTGTCTTGTCGCCAAGCGGGAAGGCGTTTGGCGCCAGCCCGGCCTCGATCTCCGGCCAGGTCACCGGCATCGACACCGTGGCGCCCTTCTTGGCGCGCGAGGAGTAGGGCGCGACGGTGGTCGAACCTCTTCCATTGCGCAGGTAGTCGACGAAGATCTTGCCGGTGCGCGCCTTCTTCGACAGCGTCGCGGTGTAGCGGTCGGGTGCGGCCTGTTCCAGCGCGCGGGCAAAATCATGGCTGAAGGTCTTTGCCGCTTCCCAGTCCGCCGAGGGTTTCAGCGGCACGATCACGTGAAAACCCTTGCCGCCGGATGTCTTGACGAAATTCGGCAGCGACAATTCGTCGAGCTTGCCCTTGATATCGAGCGCCGCCGCGCGCACCGCTTCCACCTCGACGCCTTCATCGGGATCGAGGTCGAAGACGATCTGGTCGGGCTTTTCCAGCTCGTCCATGGTGCAGCCCCAGATGTGGATTTCGACCACGCCATATTGCACGAGCGCGGCGACACCGTCGAAATCACGGATGAACAGGATTTCCTCGCCGTCGGTCGGATCTTTCATGCGGGCGATCTTGTCGCTCATGCCGGCCGAGGCATGCTTCTGGAAGAAGCGCGGCCCGCCGACACCGTCCGGCGCCCGCACCAGGCTGAGCGGCCGGTTGATGACAAAAGGCTCCATGCGCGGCCAGACCAGGGCGTAGTGATCGAGCAGGCCCTGTTTCGATACCTTCTCGTCCGGCCACAGCAGCTTGTCCGGATGCGAGAGTTTGACCGTGGTTTTCATCGTGCCGGCTGAATCCACTGATACGGCTGCCTTGGCGGTCTTGGCTGTTGATGTCTTCGGCTTTTCCTGCACGACTTCCTCCGCCGGCTTGTCCTCGCGCAATCCCTGGAACGAGGCGTGGCGTATTATATGGTCCGATGTCCAGCTGCGAAACTCCACTTCGCCGACAAGCTCCGGCTTCACCCAGACCAGGCCCTTGCCTTTCGGCACCGAGGCATCGAAAGGCGAGGCCTTGGCCTGCAGGCCATCGAGCTTTTTCTTCAACTCGGCGGCGCCCTTGACGGAGAAGCCGGTGCCGACGCGGCCGGCATAATGCAGCTTGCCAGCCTCGTGGTAGCCGACCAACAGCGAGCGCAGCCCGCGTCCGGTCGTCTCGGACGGCAGGTATCCGCCGATGACGAACTCCTGCCGCAGCGTGCATTTCGACTTCACCCAGGCAGGCCCGCGCCCGCTGCGATAGGGCGCATCGGCGCGCTTGGAGACGATGCCTTCCAGGCCCATGCGGCAGGCATGCTGCAGCATGATCTTGCCGGGCTCGGCGAAATGATCGCTGAAACGAACAGCCGCGTCTTCGGGCCGGTCGCCAAGCAGTTCCTGCAAAGCCTGCTTGCGCTCGACCAGCGGCTCAGCGCGCAAATCCTGCCCGTCGAGCCGCATCACATCGAAGACATAGTAGAGAAAACGGTTCGTCCGCTTCGCTGACAGATCGGCCTGCAGCAGCGAGAAGGACGATACGCCGCTGTCGGCCAGCACGACGACCTCGCCATCGATGATGGCGTCGCCGCATTTCAGCGCGGCCAGTTCCGACACGATGTCGCCGCCGAATTTCTCCGTCCAGTCGAGGCCGGTGCGGGTGAGCAGCCGCACCTCGGTGCCGGCGATTTGTGCCTGCAGGCGATAACCGTCGAACTTCACCTCATGCAGCCAATCCTTGCCGGGCGGCGCTTCGCGCTCCAGGGTTGCCAGCTGCGGCTCGATGAATTCCAGTGTCTTTCCCGCACCCTTCGCCTTGCTGGCCGCCGGCTTGTTCGAGTGCCAGACCTCGGGCTTCCGGCCTTTCGCCGACTTGCCCTTGCCGATCTCCTCGATGGTCAGGCCCGACTTCACCGAAGCCGGCGCTTCTTTCAGAATGTCCTCGCCGGGACGGGCGGCCGCATCGTCCGACTTGATCAGCAGCCAATTGTCGCGCTTCTCGCCGGCACGCGGCTTCAGCCGCACCAGATGCCACAGGCCGTGCAGCTTGTGGCCCTTGAGTTCGAAGCTGATATGGCCCTTTTTCATCGCCTTGGCGGGGTCGATCTCGGGAACCCATGTCCCCTCGTCCCAGACGATGACCGAGCCGCCGCCATATTCCCCCTTGGGGATCGTGCCCTCGAACGGGGCATAGTCGATGGGGTGATCCTCGACATGCACCGCCAGCCGCTTCTCATGCGGGTCGAGGCTCGGCCCCCGGGTCACCGCCCAGCTCCACAGAACGCCGTCATGTTCAAGCCGCAGATCGTAGTGAAGCCGCGTGGCGGCATGTTTGTGAATAACGAAAATGCCGCCTGACCCGGCTTTCTTGCCACGCGCGACCTTGCCCGCCGGCTCCGAGGTTTTCTTGAAGTCGCGCTTGGATTGATAGTGTTCGAGGGTGGCCATGGAAATGCGTCCTCAAGCCGATTTGCGCTTGGGCGCGGCTTTTGGCTTGGACGACGCCTTGGCTTTCGCCGGGGCCTTGGTTGAGCCGCCATCCGCCGAGAGGCTCTTCTTCAGTGCATCGAACAGGTTGACCACATTGGAGGGCTTCGGCGCTGCCTTGGCCTTGGGCGCCTTCTTGCCGGCCTTCTTGGCGCGGATCAGCTCCAGCAGGGCGGTCTCGTATTTGTCGTCGAATTTCGAGGGGTCGAACCCGGCCTTCTTCTTGTCGATGATGAGTTCGGCCAACTCCGTCATTTCCTGATCGGTCTTCACCGCCTTGATGTCGCGGAACACCGTGTCGGGCTGGCGCACCGTGTTGTCGTAGCGCAGCGTCGTCAGCACCATGCCCTTGCCCAGCGGCTCGATCACCACCGGCCGTTCGCGGCTGTAAAGCACGATGCGGGCGAGCCCGGCCATCTTCTTGCCCGCCATCGCATCGCGGATAACGGCGAATGCCTCCTCCGACACCTTGTCCGCCGGCGCGACATAATAGGGCGTGTCGAGATAAATCTGCTGGATCGAGGCTTTGTCGACAAAGCCATCCAGCGCCATCGTGTGCGAGGACTCGATCTGCACCGATGCGATCTCGTCTTCCTCGATATGGATGAAGTCGTCGTCGCTGACTTCGTAGCCCTTGATCTCGTCGCCATCGCCGAGCGGCTTGCCGGTTTCCGCATCGACATAGATGCGCTTCACCGTGTTGCCCGTCTTGCGGTTCAGCACCCGGAACGACACCTTTTCGGTGTGGGTGACGACATTGGTCAGCTCGACCGCGCAGGTGACCAGCGACAGCTTCAGGTAGCCTTTCCAGGCAGGACGCGGCGCCATGACGATTTCCCTTCAAGAGCCAATGAAGGTGAGAACGGACAGACGCGGCTCCAGTTCCGTCGGCAGACGCCAGGCGGCACTCGGACGGTGCCCCTGGCGCCGAGACGCCGGGAACGGAAATTTCACAGTGGCGCCGAATGTTGAAACAGAACCGCGTGCGGGCGACATTCAAACGAAACATATGTGATGGAAAAGTCACAAGGAGCGGAATGACGCCGAACGGCACTGAAAGACCCCGAATCAGCCGCATTCCCGCCACGAACCAGGGCATTTTCGACCAGATATTAACATCGTGTTCACCGACTATTCACGCCTCGACGCTATGATGCCCGTCAATCGGAAGGGACATCCGAAGATCGGGACAGGGACTGGTAAAATGAACTTCCTCACGCACCTCATCGGCTATGCCGCCGCCATCCGCGAATTCGTTTCGCCGACCTATCGGCCGGAACGCTATTACATGCGCGGCCCCGGTCCGGCTTGTGCGCGTCGCGGTACGTCGCTCGGTGTGAGCGCGCACTGATCATGACGTTCGAAAATCGTCACGACAGCCGCATCTGCAAACCGGCCGCCGATCCCCGCGCCACCACCTACCGTGCCGAGCGTTCCGTTTTCGCCGACAGACGGCGTGCGACATCGCCACGGCTTTGATGCCGCCATCGGCTGGCTTAGTGTGATCGCACACAAGCAGCCGAGGCCAAGGTGACCGACCTCCCCGAGCCCAACCGTCCTTCTGAAACACCACCTGTCGATGCCCCCCCACCCGTCGACACCTCCAAAGTCTTTGCCTCACCATTGATCGTCTTCGACGGCGTCTGTGTCCTGTGCTCGGGCTTCGTGCGCATGGTGGTCCGGCTCGACCGCAAAAGCCGCTTCCGCTTCGCCACCGCGCAGTCGCCCTTCGGCGAAGCCCTGTTTCGCAAACATGGGCTGCGCACCGACAGCTACGAGACCAATCTCGCCCTCATCAATGGCGCGGCCTTCACGCAGCTCGACAGTTTCGTCGCCGTGATGTCCGAACTCGGTTGGCCATGGCGCGCGGCCAAAATCCTGCTTTTGCTGCCGCGTCCGCTTCGCGACTGGCTCTACGACCGCGTCGCCAAAAACCGCTATGCGCTTTTCGGCAGGAAGGACGCTTGCGAGGTTCCGTCGCCCGGGATGAGGGAGCGGTTCCTTGGCTAGTGGGCGAAGTTTCGGGAGACGCAGCGGATGAAGCTTCTCATCGTCGGCGGCTACGGCACCTTTGGCGGCCGCATCATCGAATTGCTGGAGAACGAACCGCGCCTGACCCTGATCGTCTCCGGCCGCTCGCTGGCCAAGGCGCAAGTCTGGTGCGAGAGCCGTGGGACGGTCGCGGCGCGGCTTTTGCCGGCGGCATTCGATCGCGATGGAGATCTCGCCGCCCAGCTGGCTTCGCTCAAGCTTGAGTGCCTGGTCGATGCCAGCGGTCCGTTCCAGGCCTATGGCGATGGGCGCTACCGCCTGATCGAGGCCTGTATCGGCCAGGGCGTGAACTATCTCGACCTCGCCGATGGATCGGAGTTCGTTGCCGGCGTCAACGCCTTCGACGCGGCGTCGCGTCAGGCCGGTCTGTTCGTGCTGTCTGGCGTTTCCAGTTTTCCGGTGCTGACGGCGGCCGTCGTGCGGCGGCTCTCCGCCGGCATGGCGCGGGTCGACAGCATTCGCGGTGGCATCGCACCATCGCCTTATGCCGGTGTCGGCGAGAATGTCATCCGCGCCATCGCGGGCTATGCCGGGCAGCCCGTGCGGCTGAAGCGCGACGGCAAGGAGATGCAAGCCTGTCCGCTGACCGAGCAGATGCGCACCACCATCGCCCCGCCGGGCCGGCTGCCGCTCCACAGCACGCTGTTTTCGCTAGTTGATGTGCCGGACCTGCGCGCGCTGGCCGAACTCTGGCCGGAAGCGAAAACCATCTGGATGGGCGCCGGGCCGGTTCCCGAAATTCTCCACCGCGCGCTCATCGGTCTCGCCTGGCTGGCGCGCATCGGCCTGGTGCGTTCGCTGTCGCAACTGTCGCCGCTCATGCATTGGGCGACCAACCGGCTGCGCTGGGGCGAACATCGCGGCGGCATGTTCGTCGAAGTGGAGGGGACCGACCGGGCTGCTGCCGGGGTCAAACGCTCATGGCATCTGCTGGCGGAAGGCAATGACGGGCCGCTGATCCCGTCGATGGCGGTCGAGGCGCTGGTGCGCAAGATGCTGAACGGTCATCCGCCTGGGCCCGGTGCGCGGGCCGCGGTGCGCGATCTCGAACTTGAGGACTACGAGGCGCTGTTCGCGTCAAGGACGATCCATACCGGCTTCCGCGACGATTCAGGCGACAAGGCCAAGCCGCTTTATCCCGCCTTGCTTGGCGATGCTTGGCAGGATCTGCCGGAGGAAATCCGCGCCATGCATGACCGCAACGCGTCGGCAGAGGGCCGTGCGAGTGTCGAGCGTGGGAAGAACCCGCTTGGACGGCTGGTGGCGATGCTGGTTGGCTTTCCCCGGCCCGGCGCCGATATCCCGGTTCAGGTCCGTTTCGACACCAGCAAAGGCGAGGAGGTCTGGACGCGGACATTTGGCACGCAGACCTTTTCCAGCCGCCAGTTTGCCGGCCAAGGCCGCTCGCAGCGGCTGTTGTGCGAACGGTTCGGGCCGCTGACCTTCGCCATGGCGCTGGTGGCCGAAGATGGAAAGCTGAAACTGGTTCTGCGCCGCTGGACCGTTCTCGGCCTGCCGCTGCCGATGTGGCTCTGTCCGCGCTCGACCTCGTTCGAGACCGTGGAGG
>JBDSLV010000303.1:0-10795 GCA_039916205.1 Mesorhizobium sp.
ATGGTAGAGATTGACGACGCCGCGCTGGCTGACCATCGTGTTGTAGTTGAGATCCTGCTCCATCCGCTCCCACAGCTTCATCGACAATTCGTAGAAGCCGGTGTTGCCGGGCAGCCCGTAATTGGAACGAATGATGGTGGTGTTGCGGCCGGCATTGCCGGAACCGATCCAGCCCTTTTCCAGCACCGCGACATTCCTGATGCCGTACTCGCTGGCCAGGAACCACGCGGTGGCGAGGCCATGGCCGCCACCGCCGATGATCACCACATCGTAGTGATCCTTAGGCGTGGCGTCGCGCCATGTGCGTTGCCAGTTCTTGTGGCCGGAAAGGGCGGCGCGCGCGAGCGAGAAGATCGAGTATTTCATCAGGTCATTCCGAGGTCGCTCGCAGCACGCTGTTGGTCAGATGTCCAGCGTGTGGTCGCGCTCCCACTGGGTGAAGTGAGAAGCATAAGAATTCCATTCCTGGTGCTTCAGCTTTAGATAAGCCGACGAGAATTCCTCACCCAGCGCCGCCTTGAGCGATTTGTCCTTGTCGAACTCGCGCAGTGCATCGAGCAGGTTGAGCGGCAGCTTCGGCGCACCCTTTACGGTATGGCCTTGCTGATACATGTCGATGTCGTAGCGCTTGCCCGGATCAGCTTTTGAGCGGATGCCGTCGAGGCCGGCGGCGATGATCACTGCCTGCAGGAGATAGGGGTTGACCGCGCCGTCAGGCAGCCGAAGTTCGAAGCGTCCGGGGCCGGGCACGCGCACCATGTGGGTGCGGTTGTTGCCGGTCCAGGTCACGGTGTTCGGTGCCCATGTCGCGCCCGAGATCGTGCGCGGCGCGTTGATGCGCTTGTAAGAATTGACCGTCGGGTTGGTGATAGCGGCAAGCGCCGAGGCATGTTTCATGATACCGCCGAGGAAGTGCTTGCCTTTCGCCGACAGGCCAAGTTCCATAGCATTGTCGGCGAAGACATTGGTCTTGCCGGTCTTGTCCCAGACCGAGATATGCGCGTGACAGCCATTGCCGGTCAGGCCCTGGAACGGCTTCGGCATGAAGGTCGCGCGCAGGCCATGTTTTTCCGCGATGGACTTGACCATGAACTTGAAGAACGAGTGCTTGTCGGCGGTTGCCAGTGCGTCATCGAAAGCCCAGTTCATCTCGAACTGGCCGTTGGCGTCCTCGTGGTCGTTCTGGTAGGCGCCCCAGCCGAGCGCCAGCATATGGTCGCAGATTTCGGCGATGACATCGTAGCGGCGCATCACCGCCTGCTGGTCGTAGCAAGGTTTTGAGGCCGTGTCGTATTCGTCGGAAATCGTCTTGCCGTCGGGCGAAATCAGGAAGAACTCGGCTTCGACGCCGGTCTTGACATGCATGCCTTCGCTGGCCGCTTCGGCAATCAGCCGGTTCAACGTGTTGCGCGGCGCCTGGTCGACATCCTTGTCGTCCATGATGCAATTGGCAGCGACCCAGGCGACTTCCGGTTTCCACGGCAGCTGGATAACAGAATCCGGGTCCGGCACCGCCAGCATGTCGGGATGCGCCGGCGTCAGGTCAAGCCATGTGGCAAAGCCGGCAAAGCCGGCGCCTTCCTTCTGCATGCCGGCGATGGCTTGCGCCGGCACCAGCTTGGCACGCTGGCCACCGAACAGGTCGGTGTAGGAAATCATGAAATATTTGACGCCGTGCTGTTTGGCGAATGCGGCGAGATCGTTCCCCATTATAGTTCCTCGCTTATGGTATTTTTGATGATGATCTTCGTTTGAGCATGATCTTTTCCGAAAACCGGATGCCACTTTTCGGGATCATGCTCTAGAAGCCGTTCTTCCCCGGTATCCAGTTGGTGCCGGCCAGCGGAACGCCGGCCATGGCGGCTGCCTCGATCGTCAGTGCGACGAGGTCCTCGGGTTCGAGATTGTGCAGGCTGTTCTTGCCGCAGGCACGCGCAATGGTCTGCGCCTCAAGCGTCATCACCTTGAGGTAATTCGCCAACCTTCGCCCGGCGGCGATCGGATCGACCCGCTTCATCAGTTCGGGATCCTGCGTGGTGATGCCCGCCGGGTCGCGCCCCTCATGCCAGTCGTCGTACGCGCCGGCGGTGGTGCCAAGCTCGTTGTATTCCGCCTCCCAGCGGGGATCATTGTCGCCCAGAGCGACAAGGGCTGCCGTGCCGATCGATACGGCATCGACGCCGAGCGCCAGGGCCTTTGCGACGTCGGCGCCATTGCGGATGCCGCCGGAGATGATCAACTGCACTTTGCGGTGCATGCCGAGATCTTGCAGCGCCTGAACCGCCGGCCTGATGCAGGCGAGCGTCGGCTGGCCGACATTCTCGATAAACACTTCCTGC
Organism: Mesorhizobium sp.; assembly: GCA_039916205.1. Classification (GTDB taxonomy): domain Bacteria; phylum Pseudomonadota; class Alphaproteobacteria; order Rhizobiales; family Rhizobiaceae; genus Mesorhizobium. The sequence goes on from JBDSLV010000303.1 coordinate 2,340, forward strand.
GTTGCCGCCGTGCCGCCCTGCATGCCGTCGACCACGACGACATCGGCGCCGGCCTTTACCGCAAGGGCTGTATCGTAATAGGGCCGCGCGCCGCCGACCTTGACGTAGATCGGCTTCTCCCAATCGGTGATTTCGCGCAGTTCGAGGATCTTGATTTCAAGATCGTCCGGGCCGGTCCAGTCGGGATGGCGCGAGGCAGAGCGCTGGTCGATGCCTTTCGGCAATGTGCGCATCTCGGCGACGCGGTCGGAAATCTTCTGGCCAAGCAGCATGCCGCCGCCGCCGGGCTTGGCGCCCTGGCCGACAACCACCTCGATGGCGTCGGCACGGCGCAGGTCGCGCAGGTTCATGCCATAGCGCGAGGGCAGATACTGGTAGACCAGTTGCTTGGAATGGCCGCGTTCTTCCTCGGTCATGCCGCCATCGCCGGTCGTGGTTGATGTGCCCGATAGCGTAGCACCTCGGCCAAGCGCTTCCTTGGCTGGACCGGACAATGAGCCAAAGCTCATGCCGGCTATGGTGATCGGGATTTTCAGCTCGATCGGCTTCTTGGCATGGCGCGAGCCGAGCACGACACTGGTGTCGCAGCGCTCACGATAGCCTTCGAGCGGATAGCGCGAGATCGAAGCGCCGAGGAACAGAAGGTCGTCGAAATGCGGCAGCTTGCGCTTGGCGCCGGCGCCACGGATGTCGTAGATGCCGGTCGCCGCCGCACGGCGGATTTCAGACAGTGTGTAATCGTCGAAGGTCGCGGATTTGCGTGGCGTCGTCGGCGGGTTGCGATAGGTCATGCTGCCTCAATACGCGTCGGCGTTGTCGATATTGAAATTGTAGAGGGTGCGTGCCGAGCCATAGCGCTTGAACTCCGCCGGCTTGACCCCGGTGACGCCGGCGCGGTCGAGCAGACCTTTGAGGAGTTCCAGATGCTCGGGCCGCATCTCCTTGGCGATGCAATCGGCCCCCAGGCTCTCGACCTTGCCGCGCACGAAAAGTCGCGCCTCGTAGATGGAGTCGCCCAGCGCATCGCCGGCATCGCCAAGCACGACCAGATTTCCAGACTGCGCCATGAAGGCGGACATGTGGCCGATATTGCCATGCACGACGATGTCGATGCCTTTCATCGAAATGCCGCAACGCGACGAGGCATTGCCCTCGATGACCAGCAGGCCGCCCTTGCCGGTGGCGCCGGCGTACTGGCTGGCGTCGCCCTTGATGGTGATCGAACCCGACATCATGTTTTCGCCGACACCCGGACCGGCCGAGCCATGCACGGTGATCGTGCTGCCGCTGTTCATGCCGCCGCAATAATAGCCGACGCTGCCGCGCACATCGATGCTGACGGCCTGGTCGACACCGACGGCGACCGAATGATTGCCCTTCGGGTTGAGCACTTCCCAGGCTGTTTCATTCGAGCCTGGGGTCAGGTTGTGGAGCGCCTGGTTGAGTTCGCGCAGCGACGACTGATCCAGGTCGAAGACCCTCGACGCATGGTCGCTCGCCGTGGCCTTCGAAAGCTTGCTTGCAGGCATGGACTCAATGCTCCCAGAAATAGACAGTCGCCGGCTCCGGTTCCCAGACCCGTGCATTGTCTATGCCGGGCAGTTTGGTCAGCGCGCGGTATTCCGAACCGAAGGCGACATACTGATCCGTCTCGGCCATGACGGCAGGCTTGCAGGCGATCGGGTCGCGCACGACGCCAAAGCCGTTCTTGGTGCCGACCACGAAGGTGAAGAAGCCGTCGAGGTCGCTCAGCGTGCCTTCCAGCGCTTCGCCGAGGTTCTTGCCATGCGCCATCTGCGAGGAGAGATAGGCGGCCGCGACCTCGGTATCGTTCTCGGTCTCGAACTTCATGCCTTCGCGGATCAGCTCGCGGCGGACATTGTTGTGGTTGGACAGCGAGCCATTGTGCACCAGGCACTGGTCGGCTCCGGTCGAGAACGGATGCGCCCCCATCGTCGTCACAGCCGATTCCGTCGCCATGCGTGTATGGCCGATGCCATGCGTGCCGCTCATCTTGCGGACGTTGAAACGATCGACGACCGCTTCCGGCAGGCCGACCTCCTTGTAGATTTCGACAACGTCGCCGGCACCCATGATGCGGATGTCGGGGCGCAGCGTCTGGATTACTTCGCGGGCCTCGTCGATCTTGTCGGGGCTGGTTCTGACGACGGCATGCGTCGATGCCACGGCGATCGTCACCGGTGTTCCCAAGGCTTTCGCCAGTTCAGCCTCGAGGCCGCGAAAGTCGCGCTCAGGCTTTGCCGACTGAATGGTGATCTTGGCTTCATTGGCTGAAGGCGCGCCATAGATGGCGATGCCGGCACTGTCCGGGCCGCGATCGCTGAGCGAGATCAGCATCTCCGAAAGCATCGAGCCAAGCTTTGGCTCAAGCGACTTGTCCTTCAAAAACAGTCCGACGATTCCGCACATGTCAGCCTCCCGACGTTTGTTTTCCGAGATGTACCGGATGGGCCTCTAGAATTCAATTGGTATGAAAAAAATTTTCCTGTAGTTACGTGTGGCGTTCGGCCTCGGATCCAGCACTATCGCTTTGCCGGCGCATGGTGTGAACCCATGTGGCGGTGCGGATGCGCGCGGTCTTGTAGGCGTCCAGGATCGACAAGGCATAGATCAGGAACCCGCCGGCATGGCGGCCGATAAAGCTGGCATCGGGCGGCGCTATCTTCGCCGTCACCCATGCCAGGATCACCATGAAGAAAAGGAACTGCAGCCCGCGCACCGGCACGCCGAGGATGACATGCCCGCTGGCCGGCAGCACGATCGCGGCGGCCAGAACCGCATACGGGTTTGGTGGAGCAGGCGAGGTGGCTGTCATGCAAACTGCCGTTCATGCCGGTTGATGGAGTCACGAAGCGTTGATGCCGCAGTCAGCAACCTGTCGAGCAAGGCGGGATCAAGCGCGGCGCTGTCGAATGCGGCTTGGCGAAACACGCCGTAGCGTGCCCGATCGGCTTCGGCCAGAAGCCAGACGATGCGCACGCCTTGCGGCGTGACCAAAAGCTCCTTGGCGCGTCCCTCGGAAAAGAGATCGAGGTGTCCGGCAATGACGTCCTGCGGAAAGTGCGCGCCCTTGCGGTCGGTCCGCACCACCGCCTCGACGGGAAAGTTGCCAGGCTTCGGCAGCGTATGGCCGAGATGATCGAAATTGGAAAACGTCGTCGGCGATCCCGGCCGCATCATCATGTCGAAAATACCCGGCACCGCGACCTTTTCGGTGATCGAGACGGATAGCCAGCGCGCCGGCAGTTTTCGTGTCGCCAGAGTGTCGACTATCGTGCGCACCTGGACGCGGCGGCCTTGCCAAGAACCGGCCCAGGTCAGCACGCCTGCCGTGCCATCAGAGACATTGGCCGCATCTGTAATGACAGTGCGGACACTCGCTTCATTGGCCGCCAGTGCGGCCAAGGCCTTGTTGCGGTTAGCGCGCGCCACAAAGGCGAGATGGAGGATGAGAGCCAGGGCGATCGCCCCGGCGAGCCATGCTGATGTCATGTCATCCACCTCGTTACGGCCCGCCCACGCATCGGGCGGGTCTCTTCAACCCCATTCAATAGCCCTGCGGTTTTGGCCACGGCATGGTGAACTGGTCACCCCGGCGTACGAACTTGTAGCGGTAGAAATGGAACCACAGCGAGATCAGGAAGTAGAAGGCGACCATGGCAATCAGTTGCGAGCCGAAGCCGAGGAAGATCGCGAAGAAGGTCACCACGCAGAGGCAGAAAAGCACGATGGCCGGGATCGGGTGGAAGGGATGCGTGTAGCCACGGCGGATGGTGCCAAGCGGCCATTTCTTGCGGAACATGATGATGTTGATGCTCATGAACGTGTACTGCAGCACGCCCGACAGGATCGAGAAGGTGATTGCCTGGTTGAGGTCGGCGATGAAGGCGAAGGCCAGCGCGATCGGCAGCAGGAACAGGATCGAGCGGTAGGGCGTGCGATATCTCGGATGTACGGCCGAGAACCAGCTTGGCAGATAGCGGTCGCGACCAAGCGAGAACCAGGCACGGGCGGCGTCGTTGATGCAGCCATTGGCTGATGCAAGGGCGGCCAGCAGAGTGGCGATGAACAGCAGGTTTTCGAGCAGCGGGCTGCCGGTCAGCTTGCCGGCGTCCCAGAGTGGATAATAGGTGATGCCGAGATACTCCCAAGGCATCAGCGAGGCGCAGACATACCAGGTCATGGCGGCGGCGATCAAAAGCGTGATCATGCCGGCCATTGTGCCGTAAGGCAGCGAACGGGCCGGCGATCGCACTTCCTCAGCGGCCTGCGTGGTGCCTTCGATGCCGAGATAGTACCAGATGCCGAACTGGAACGCGGCAATGACACCAATCCAGCCATAGGGCAGGGCGTTGCCGGGAGTAACCAGTTCATTGAGCTTCAGCACCGCGCCTTGCGTCCACGGGCTGACCGAGAAGAACAGGATGACGATCGAGATATAGGCGATCGCGGTGATGACGAAGTTGACGTTGAGCGTCATCAGCACGCCGCGATAGTTCAGCCACGCCAGCACGACGATGGTCGCTGCAATGAAAGCGTTGTGGTTGAGGCCTTCGACGCCCGCCTTGGCGACAATGGTGTCGCCCAGCAGGATGGCGTCCGACACTTCCAGCATCGTGTAGGCAAAGACGAGGAACAGCGCGACGTTGAAGGCCATCAGCGGACCGACAATGTGCTTGGCTTGCGCATATTGGCCGCCGGCGGCGGCGACCGTGGACGTGACCTCGGAATCGATCATCGCGACCGAGGTGTAAAGCAGCCCGACGACCCAGCAGACAATGAGCGCGGCGAGAGCGCCGCCCTTGTCAGCGGCAAAATTCCAGCCGGTGAATTCGCCGACCAGCACGATGCCAACGCCGAGCGCCCAGACATGGGCCGGGCCGAGCACTCGCAGCAATGAAACCCTGTCGCCGTGGATTGCCGGTTCAAGTGTGACCGTCATGGCTCTATCCCCTCAGATCCGGTGTTTTTCGGAAGCGGCTTCAAGCTCGCCTTCGCGTGACGAGGTCAGGACATCCTCGGCATAGGTCGTGTCAACCTTGAACCAGTCGTAGAGCATCCACAGTGCGAGCACGATCGAGATGCCCCAACACGCGTAAGAGAGTGCCATCCACATGATCTTGTCCCCAGACTTGTCGTCGCAATTTTACTTGTCGTCGAATTTTTCGTTGATGACGTCGCGATATTCACGGTCGGAGGCACGAAACAGAAAGACGAAATAGCCGATCAGCACCGCTGCCATGATGATCAGCGTCGGCCAGTCGATGACGTAGTGAAACCGGTTCTGGATGATGTCGTGCGCGGTCTCTGGGGTGTAGCCGAGCTTCTCCCAGATCGAGGCCATGGTCGGGTTCTGGCCAAGCGCTTCCCAGGTCTTGGCATCGAGCGCGTCGATCGACTTCGCAGCGCCAGCAAGCCCCAGCTTCAGCGGCAGCCACAAGGCGACGAAGATGGCGACCACGACGACGACAATATCGAAGACCTGACCGGCCTTGCTTTGCTCCGGTGGCGTGTAGCGGGACATGTTCTCTACCCCTCAGGACTTGCGGTTGCGGAACGCGTCGGCGTTCTTGATGTCGAGCCCGTAGATGAAATCCTTGTCTTCCTTGTAGTGGTTGACCATCGCCAGGATCGCCGCGGTATTGAAGATCAGCACGGCGGCGGCCGCGGCGGCGACAACCACCTTGATCCCCATGTTCGGGATGTATGGCCATGTCATCACTAGGACGAAGAGGATCGTTGCCCAGAGACAGACGATCAGGAGTACCGATCCGCGCACGTCGGAACGGTACAGCGCTTCGATGCGCTGCTGCATGTCGGACATCGGTTTTCCCCTTTTTTCCAACGCCTGGCCCCGAATTGGCCATACGTTGCCCTCTTTCAAGAGAGTGAAAGTTTTTTCATAAATTCAGGCCGAATTCTGGAATTGTCAAGCCAATTTTACGCTGCGTTAACTGGTTGTTCCATGCGCCGGATTTTGCCTGACAATGAAATTAATTGCTTATGGGTATTGCAGGCTCCGGGCGTTTGCGTTCAATATTCGGCCAACGCTCTCGCCGTTGAGCAGGGAGCAGGGAACAGCAGAGATTTTTCGAAACGGAGGACGAGCGGATGACGGCATCCTGGAGATTTTCGACCCTGGCGGACCGCCATCGCGCGCTTGGCTCGAAGCTCGAAGACTGGAGCGGCATGGGAACCGCCTGGACCTACGACAAGGACGCCGACGAGGAGTATGTAGCCATCCGCACCAAAGCCGGGCTGATGGACGTCTCCGGCCTGAAGAAGGTCCACATCACCGGGCCGCATGCCTCGCATCTGATCGATCTGGCGACGACGCGCGACGTCGAGAAGATCTATCCCGGCAAGTCGGCCTATGCCTGCATGCTGAACGAGGCCGGAAAATTCACCGACGATTGTATCCTCTATCGCACCGGCCCAAATGCCTGGATGGTCGTGCACGGCTCCGGCACGGGCCACGAGGAGCTGCAGCGAGCCGCCACCGGCCGCGATGTCTCGTTGCGCTTCGACGACAATCTGCACGACCTTTCGCTGCAGGGGCCGACAGCGGTCGACTATCTCGCCAAGCATGTGCCTGGCATCCGAGACCTCAATTACTTCCACCATATGCAGACGCAGCTGTTCGGCTTGCCCGTCATGATCTCGCGCACCGGCTACACTGGCGAGCGCGGCTATGAGATTTTCTGCCGTGGCCAGGACGCGGGGACGATCTGGGACAGGATCCTCGACGACGGCAAGAGCGCCGGCATCATTCCGTGCCGCTTCACCACGCTCGATATGCTGCGTGTCGAAAGCTACCTGCTGTTTTACCCCTATGACAATTCGCAGAAATATCCGTTCGAGAACGAAGGCCCTGGCGACACGCTGTGGGAACTCGGCCTCGACTTCACCGTCAGCCCGGGCAAGACGGGCTTCCGTGGCGCCGAGGAGCACTACCGCCTCAAGGGCAAGGAGCGCTTCAAGATCTATGGCGTACTGCTGGACGGCAAGGAGCCAGCTGACGAGGGCGCGCCGGTCTATCGCGACGGCAAAAAGGTCGGCGTGGTGACCTGCGCCATGTATTCGCCGCTGGTCAAGAAATCGATGGGCATCGCCCGGCTCGATGTCGACTGTGCCGTGCAAGGCACCAAGCTCGAAATCCGCAACAAGAGCGGCGCGATCAAGGCGACCGCGCAGCCGCTTCCCTTCGATGATCCAAAGAAGGCCAAGCGGACGGCGAAAGGCTGAGGCATACTTAGCCGATGGCAGCGAAGAGCATCATCAGTCGGCCGGTCTACGGAACCTTGTCTCCGCAGCCTGGCAGGCATCATCTTTTCGTCGCGGACGCCGATGGCGCGCGCGCGATCTCCGACATGGCCGCCAAGGCACCGGCCGGATTTTTCGCGGATGCCCACATCATCTATGTCAACGGCGCCGACAGCGAAGCCGATGTCGCGGCGCTGCAGGCCTTGGGCCCGGCGCAATTCTATCAGGGGCCTTCCTTCGCCAGCGCCTTGCCAAGGCTGAAGCAGACGCTGACCAATGCGCATATGGGCTTGCGCGTCTATCTCTCCGGCACGGAAGGGCTGATCGGCCAGGCTATGCAGGCGGCACTTGAAGCCGGCATTGACCATACATCGATGCTAACAGAGCATCGCGGCTCGCTGGCGCGGCGCATGCAGTGCGTCCACTGCAAGGGCATCACCGAAAACGTGACCACGCAGCCGGCGATCTGTTCGCATTGCGGCCTGCTGCTTTTGGTGCGCGACCACTATTCCAGGCGCATCGCGGCATTCCAGGGCGTCTGCATCAATGCCGAGGACCGCAGTGAAATTCCTCCTGTTGAGGAGGCCTTCCCATGAGCACCGGCACCACCAAGCTTGATGTCGTGGTGAGCGACGTCGTCCCGGTCAACGATCTGGTGACGCGCTTCCATTTCCGCCGACGCGACGGGCAATTGCTGCCGACCTTCTCCGGCGGCGCGCATGTCGTGGTCGAGATGCGTGACGGCGAGCGGACGCGCCTCAATCCCTATTCGCTGATGGGCTCGCCGCTCGATACGCGCGAATACACGATCAGCGTGCGTCGCGACGATGTTGGCCGCGGCGGTTCGCTGTTCATGCACAACCAGGTCCGGCCGGGGCTGGAAATGGTGGTCAGCTATCCCGTCAACCTGTTCTCGCTCGATCTGCGGGCGAAGAAGCATCTGATGCTGGCCGGTGGCATAGGCATCACGCCGTTCATGGCTCAGACCACGCAGCTGGCGGCCGAAGGTGGCAATTTCGAACTGCACTACACCTGCCGCACCGCTTCGCTCGGCACCTATGCCGATCTCCTACAGGAGCGCTATGGCCGCCGCATCCGCCTCTATCACGACGATCTGGATGAGCGCATCGAGCTCGACCGGCTGTTGTCGTCACAACCGCTCGGCACGCATC
>JBDSLV010000304.1:0-10274 GCA_039916205.1 Mesorhizobium sp.
ACGCAACGGCGTGAGACGGGCATTCTTGTGGATGTTCATTCGGACCCTCCGGTGAGTGCTGAAGCCTGGTAACTCCAGTCTCCTCGGTCCGGTCCGAATGGACAACCTCCTGAAAGCTCACACCTAGCGCTTCAGCACATCGACCCCAGGCAGCGGTTTGCCTTCCATCCATTCCAGGAATGCACCGCCGGCGGTCGAGACATAGGTGAAATCGTCGGCGACGCCGGCATGGTTGAGTGCTGCCACCGTATCGCCGCCGCCTGCAACCGAAACCAGCTTGCCGGCCCTGGTACGTGCCGCCGCGTGCTTGGCGGCTGCCACTGTCGCGTGGTCGAAGGGCTCGATCTCGAAGGCGCCGAGCGGGCCGTTCCAGACCAGCGTCGCGGCGCGGTCGATCCACTCGCCGATGGTCTTCACGGTTTTCGCGCCGACATCGAGGATCATGCCATCGGCCGGCACCGCCGAAATGGCAACGGTTTCGCAGGCGGCACCCGCCTTGAATTCCTTGGCGACGACGCCGTCGACCGGCAGGATGATGGCGCAGCCGGCGTTGGCTGCTTCGATCATGATCTGCTTGGCGGTCGCGGCTAGATCGTGTTCGCACAGCGATTTACCGACATCGGTGCCGCGCGCGGCGAGGAAAGTGTTGGCCATGCCACCGCCGATCACCAGCGCGTCGACCTTTTTCACCAGGTTCATCAAGAGGTCGATCTTGCTTGAGACCTTGGCGCCGCCGACGATGGCGACGACGGGACGGACGGGATTGCCGAGGCCCTTTTCCAAAGCTTCGAGTTCGGCCTGCATGGTGCGGCCGGCATAGGCCGGCAGCAGGCGCGCCAGGCCCTCGGTCGAGGAATGGGCGCGGTGTGCGGCGGAAAAAGCGTCGTTGACGAAGATGTCGCCGTTGGCGGCCAGCCTTTCGGTGAAGGCCGGGTCATTCTTTTCCTCGGCCTTGTAGAAACGGGTGTTTTCGAGCAGCAGCACGTCGCCCTTGTCCATCGCTGCAACGGCACTTGCCGCCGTGTCGCCGGCGCAATCGCTGGCGAAGCCGACAGGGCGGCCGAGCACTTCCGCCGTCGCCTTGGCGATCGGTTCAAGCGAGAATTCAGGAGTGGGTCCGTCCTTCGGACGGCCGAAATGGGCGAGCAGGATGACTTTCGCACCCTTGCCCGACAGCTCGGCGATGGTTGGCGCGATGCGCTCGATGCGGGTGGCGTCCGTAACCTTGCCGCCGGAAACTGGAACGTTGAGGTCGACGCGCACCAGAACGCGCTTGCCGCTGATGTTGCCGATGTCGTCCAGTGTCTTGAAGCCGGCCATGCAGGTCCCTTTCGTCCAGAAAATCGCGGGGACCTTACCCGGCGCCCACGATGATGCAAGTGCCGCGGCAAAGCGCGCGCGGAAAAATGACCCGGTGCGTGGCGTTTAGCTTTCGCTGGCTGCTTTTGGTGCCGGCGTGTCCGGGGCGGGCGCCTCTTCCAGGGGCATATCCGCTATCTGCGTTTCCATTGGCTGGCGCCAGTTGCGGACAAAGGCAGCGAGGCGGTCGCCGATCTCGCCGGCGCTGAGGAACACCGGCACCCGCGCCACCGGCGCGGTCGGCTCGAAGGAGAGGCCAAGACCCGTGATCTTGCCCTTGTCGTCGACGTCACGCACGATCAGTTCGATCGGGCCGAGCAGCACCCGGTCGGCATATTCGGCATGGCCGCCGAGCTTTGCCGTCACCAGCGCCCCAACCGTCAGCTTGCGCTCCGCCTCGGTCAAGCCGGGAGCGTAGGCGGACTCCAGTTCGGCGGCCGAGCGGGCCGGATCGACAGCGAAGGCGCCGAAGAAATCCGCATCCTCGGGATCGACCACGGCGCGGCTGGCGAACAGCTTGTCGAGCAGGCGCGGATAGCGGTCCGGCACGAAGATGTAGACCTGGTCGCCGGCGGCAAGCCTGCCCATGTCCTGGAAGCGCATCGAACGTCCGTCGCGCAGCACCAGTGATGGCCGGGCCCAACGGGGAATGCGCTCGCCGCGCGCCACCGGACTGCCCGGCGCTACACGATAGGCGAGAAGCTCATGATGGGCGGAACCCGGCAGTTCCAGCTCGACCTTGTCCAACGGACCAAGCCGGGCCGGCACGATGAGGCCGAGGCGGCGTGCCAGCGGTCCCACCGTCCAGCCCTGGACGACCAGCGACACCAGCACGATGATGAAGGCGGTGTTGAAGATCAGGCGGCCGTTTTCCAGTCCGCCGAGCAGCGGCGTGATGGCCAGCAGGATCGAGACCGCGCCGCGCAGGCCGACCCAGGAGACGAAGGCGACTTCTGGGCGCGGCAAGCGGAACGGGATCAGGCAAAGCCAGACGGCGATCGGCCGGGCAATGAACATCAGGAACAGGCCAAGCAGCACCGCCGGGATGAGGATCGCCGGAAACTGAGACGGCGTCGCGAACAGTCCGAGGATCAGGAACATGATGATCTGTGCCAGCCACGACATGCCGTCCTGGAAGCGCTTGAGTATGGTGACGGCGCGGATGTCGGAATTGCCGGCGATCAGCCCGGCGATATAGACCGCCAGGAAGCCCGAGCCGCCGATGGCGCCGGCGGCGGCGAACACCATCAGCGACAGCGTCAGCACGAAGATCGGCAGCAGGCCATGGTCGAGATTGAGGCGGTCGACAAGGCGCACGATGCCGAGCCCGCCCAGCACGCCGACCACCGCGCCAAGCCCCATGTTGAGAACGAAGCCGAGGATCAGGTTGGTAACCAGGACCTTGGCTTCGGGGTCGGCGTGGGCGGCGATGATCTCGACAAGCGTGATGGTGAGGAAGATGGCGATCGGGTCGTTGGTGCCGGATTCGACCTCGAGCGTGGCACGCACGCGTTCGCGCAGGTTGATCTCGCCGGCGCGCAACAGGAAGAACACCGCCGCGGCGTCGGTCGAGGCGACGGCGGCCCCGAGCAGGAAGGATTCCAGCCAGGTGAGATCGAGCATGTAGTAGGCGGCGGCGCCGAAGATGCCGGTGGTCAGCAGGACGCCAACAGTGGCCAGCGACAGCGCTGGTCCAGCCGCCTGCCGCAAGGCGTTGAGCGGCGTGCCGAAGCCGGAATCAAACAGGATGATGGCCAGCGCCAGTGAGCCGGCAAAATAAGCCACGCGTGCATTGTCGAACTGGATACCGAGGCCGTCGGTTCCGGTGGCGAGCCCGATGCAGAGAAACAGCAGCAGCAAGGGGGCACCGAAGCGGAAGGCGATCAGGCTCGAAAACGCGGCGGCGACGACAAGCGCGGTGCCAACCAGCGTCACGAGATAGATCGCATGCTCCATCCGGAAATCACCCCCTCAAATTCGTCTGTCTCCTGGTTTACGTCAGAGTGGGGCGAAGACGTGACCAGTGCAAGGCGGCAGCATGGCTTTTTGCCCTATGCCGCTGATTTTCGGACGGTTTGGCGCTCAGGACATCGTCGGAGAGGGTGCGCATCGCCCGAACGAAAAACGCCCGGACGAAGCCGGGCGTTTCAGGTCTCGAAAAGACGACTTTTCGATCAGGCGATGGTCTTGCCGAAAGCAACTGATGTATCGCCCATGCGATTGGAGAAACCCCATTCATTGTCGTACCAGGACAGCACCGAAACGAAGTTGCCGTCCATCACCTTGGTCTGGTCTAGGGCCAGGATCGAGGAGCGCGGATCGTGGTTGAAGTCGATCGACACGTTCGGATGATGGGTGACGCCGAGGATGCCCTTCAGCTTGCCGTTCGAGGCAGCGATCACCGCCTCGTTGATTTCCTGCACCGTGGTCGCGCGCTTGGCGATGAACTTGAAGTCGACGACCGAGACATTCGGGGTCGGCACGCGGATCGAGATGCCGTCGAGCTTGCCCTTGAGGTCGGGCAACACGAGGCCGATGGCCTTGGCGGCGCCGGTCGAGGTCGGGATCTGCGACAGGGCGGCGGCACGACCGCGGTAGAGATCCTTGTGCATGGTGTCCAGCGTCGGCTGGTCGCCAGTGTAGGAATGGATCGTCGTCATCATGCCTTTTTCGATGCCGACCGTCTCATGCAGCACGGCGGCCAGCGGCGCCAGGCAGTTGGTGGTGCAGGAGGCGTTCGAGATGACGATGTGGTCCTTGGTCAGCTTGTCGTGGTTGATGCCGTAGACGACCGTGAGGTCGGCGCCTTCGGCCGGAGCCGAGACCAGCACGCGCTTGGCGCCGGCGGTCAGGTGCGCGGCAGCCTTGTCGCGGGCAGTGAAAATGCCGGTGCATTCGAGCGCGATGTCGATGCCGAGTTCCTTCCACGGCAGCTGCGTCGGATCCTTGATGGCGGTGACCTTGAATTTTTCCTTGCCGACGGTGATCTGGTCGCCATCGACCGAGACTTCGTGCGGGAAGCGGCCATGGACGCTGTCATAGCGCAGCAGATGGGCGTTGGTCTCGACCGGGCCGAGATCGTTGACGGCGACGACGTCGATGTCCTTGCGGCCGGACTCGTGAATGGCGCGCAGGATGTTGCGGCCGATGCGGCCGAATCCGTTGATGGCAACTCTGACGGTCATTTTTCTCTCCCTGGGAGCTGGAAGGCAGACGATGGGTCCGCAGCTTCATAGCGGCGGACGTGGAAAGAATCCAGCCGCAGCGGCGTGGATTTAAATCGATTAGTTTGGGCCAGACCGGCGAAACCGCTGGCGCGATTTCGCCGCACTGATGTCACGCTCACTTGCCGTGCAGGCGAGCTTCCGCGGCTTTTGCCGCCGCATCGGCGGTGATGCCGAAATGCGGGTAGAGCTGCTCGATCGTGCCCGACGCGCCAAAGCCGGTCATGCCGATGAAGATGCCGTCCGAGCCGATCAGATGATCCCAGCCCTGGCGGATGCCGGCTTCGATGGCCATCTTGATCGGAGCAGAGCCGATCGTCTTCTTGCGGTAGTCGTCGCTCTGCTTGTCGAACAGTTCGAAGCAAGGCACCGAAACGACGCGGGTCGGGTGGCCATGCTTCTCCAGCAGGTCGCGCGCGCCGAGTGCGATCTCGACCTCGGAGCCGGTGGCGAAGATCGTCACCGCGGCTTCGCCGCTGGCGGCGGCGAGCTCGTAAGCGCCCAGGCCGCTCAGGTTCTTTTCGGTGAACTCGGTGCGCACCGTCGGCAGGTTCTGCCGGGTCAGCGCCAGCGTCGAAGGCGTTTTTTCCGATTCAAGGGCCAGCTGCCAGCATTCGGCGGTTTCGACAGCATCGGCGGGGCGGAAGACATAGTGGTTCGGAATGGCGCGCAGGGCCGCCATGTGCTCGACCGGCTGGTGGGTCGGACCATCTTCGCCCAGACCGATGGAATCATGGGTCATGACGAAGATCGAGCGGATGCCCATCAGCGAGGAAAGCCGCATTGCCGGGCGGGCATAGTCGGAGAAGCACATGAACGTGCCGCCATAGGCGATGAGGCCGCCATGCAGCGTCAGGCCGTTGATCGCGGCGGCCATGCCGTGCTCGCGGATGCCGTAGTGGACATAACGCTGGCCGTAATCGTCAGGCGTGATGTTCTTGGTCTGGCTGGTCTTGGTGTTGTTGGAGCCGGTCAGGTCGGCGGAGCCGCCAATGGTTTCGGGAACCGCACCATTGATGACTTCCAGCGCCATTTCCGACGACTTGCGGGTGGCGACCTTCGGCTTGTCGACAGTCAGCTTCTTCTTGTAGTCGGCGATGACGGCGTCGAAGTTCGACGGCAATTTGCCGGCGATGCGGCGCTCGAACTCGCCCCGCAGCTTGGCGTCGGCCTTGGCAAGGCGGCCCTCCCAGTCGGTGCGCGCCTTGACGCCGGTCTTGCCCGCGCCACGCCATGCGTCGAGGATGTCGGCGGGAATCTCGAAGGGCGGTGAATCCCAGTTGAAGAATTTCCTGGCGCCAGCGATTTCCTCGGCGCCGAGCGGCGAGCCATGCGCCTTGTTGGTGCCGGCCTTGGTTGGCGCGCCGAAGCCGATGGTCGTCTTGCAGGCGATCATCGTCGGCTTGTCGGAGTGGCGGGCGGCCTCGATCGCATAGGCGATGGCTTCCGGGTCCGTGCCGTCGATATGGCTGGCATTCCAGCCGGAGGCCTGGAAACGGGCGACCTGGTCGGTGTTGTCGGAGAGCGACACCGGGCCGTCGATCGAGATGTTGTTGTTGTCCCAGAAGACGATCAGCTTGTTCAGCTTGAGGTGGCCGGCAAGTGCGATGGCTTCCTGGCTGATGCCTTCCATCAGGCAGCCGTCACCAGCCAGCACATAGGTATAGTGGTTGACGAGGTCGTTGCCGAAAGCCGCGTTCATGATGCGCTCGCCGAGCGCGAAGCCGACGGAGTTGGCAAGGCCCTGGCCGAGCGGACCGGTCGTCGTCTCGATGCCGGCGGCATGGCCGTATTCCGGATGACCGGCGGTCCTGGATCCCAACTGGCGGAAGCTCTTGATCTGGTCGATGTCGATGTCTTCGTTACCGGTCAGATAAAGCAGCGAATAAAGCAGCATCGAACCGTGGCCGGCCGACAGGATGAAGCGGTCGCGGTCCGCCCAATGTGGGGCCTTCGCATCGTATTTCAGAAAACGGGTGAACAGCACGGTGGCGATGTCGGCGCAGCCCATGGGCAGGCCGGGATGGCCGGAATTCGCCTTCTCGACAGCGTCCATGGAGAGAAAACGGATCGCATTGGCCATCCGGTCATGTTGTTCACGCGACGTCATGGTTCCTCCAAGGTGGGGGTTTTGGGCTTGGGAGAGCCCTTGAAAAAGGTGCGCGACACATAGCAGGCGCGGCCTTTTAGTCAACAAATCGGTGCGTTTTTGCCGGGCTTGTGATGGCGAGGGCAGGTCCAGGCAGGCTCTACGTTAGCGTTAGCGGGGGACAGTCGCGAGAGCTTTGTTGACGTCGCCTTCACCCGGTGCCTAATGTTTCCAGGATAACGCGTTCTGAACGCGAGCGATTCGGTGGATGGGCAGGGCACAGGACGACGGCCATGACCGGGGAAACCACTCTCAAGGAAGTCATCGCCAGGCTGGGCAAGGCCATCGAGGGGCTGGAAAATGCCGTCGCGGCCAAGCTCGAGCACGAGCGCGACTATTCCGAGGCCGAGGCGGAAGTGCAGCGGATGAACGCAGACCGTTCACGGCTGGCGCAGGAGCTCGACAATTCCGAGGCGCGTGCCGAACGGCTGGAGGACGCCAACAAGGAAGTGTCGCGACGGCTGGTGACCGCCATGGAAACCATCCGCGCGGTGTTGGATAGATAGGGGCTGGCCGAATGGCACAAGTCACGGTTTCCATCGATGGCAAACAATATCGGATGGCTTGCGATGAGGGCCAGGAAGACCATCTGATCGATCTTGCCGAGCGCTTCGACCGTTACGTCTCGCATCTGAAGGATTCCTTCGGCGAGATCGGCGACCAGCGGCTGACCGTCATGGCCGGCATCATGGTCATGGATGAGCTCTCCGAGTTGCAGAAGCGCGTCACGGGCATGGAAAGCGAAGTGCAGACCTTGCGGAAGACACGCGACGATGCGCTGTCAAAGGCCGACAAGAGCGACAGTGTGCTGACCAGCGCCCTTGGTGCCCTGGCGCAGCGGATGGAAGATCTGGCAACGTCGCTGGCGGTGAAGGCCTAGCCGTCATCCGTCGCGGCCCCGCCAGGAAATTTCTGCTGCGTTCTCCTGGAAAAGGCGAAAACTTTTCGTGCCCCGGCTCGCTGCCGATGGGCGGAGCGTTTTGACGGTTGCCGTTGGGGTGATAGAAAGGTGGCAGGCCGCCAGTGAGCGGCGTTAACAGGGTAGGGATAACGCCATGAGCCTTCGTATCAACGATATCGCACCGGACTTCACCGCCGAAACCACGCAAGGAGCGATCAGCTTTCACGAATGGATCGGCGACGGCTGGGCCGTGCTGTTCAGCCATCCGAAGAATTTCACACCAGTCTGCACGACGGAGCTGGGCACGATGGCCGGGCTCGAAGGCGAGTTCAAGAAGCGCAACGTCAAGATTATCGGCATCTCGGTCGATCCGGTCTCGAGCCACGATAAATGGCAAGCCGACATCAAGACGGCGACCGGACATACGGTCCACTATCCGCTGATCGGCGACAAGGACCTCAAGGTCGCCAAGCTCTATGACATGCTGCCTGCCGGCGCCGGCGAAACCTCTGAAGGGCGCACGCCCGCCGACAATGCCACGGTGCGCTCGGTCTACGTCATCGGCCCAGACAAGAAGATCAAGCTGGTGCTTACCTACCCGATGACCACCGGCCGCAACTTCGATGAAATCCTGCGCGCGGTCGATTCCATGCAGCTGACCGCCAAGCACCAGGTGGCGACGCCAGCGAACTGGAAGCAAGGCGAGGACGTGATCATCACCGCCGCCGTTTCGAACGAGGATGCCATCAAGCGCTTCGGCGCGTTCGAAACGATCCTTCCCTATCTCAGGAAGACCAAACAGCCGTCCGCCTGAACCAGAGGCCATCCGGATCAGGATGGCCTTCAGTTGTCCGTTTGAGCAGGGTCCTTCTACGAAAGCCGGAGTCCGTTTTCCGGGGCCCTGCTTTGGCTATTTTTTCGATTCCCCTGCCTTTGTTGGCAAGGCATCCTTGACGGCTGCGCACTGGCGGACAAGCATGCTCTTCTTTGGTCGTGACAGAGAAAACCATTCCTGTCCGGGCGGAGTTGGGGAAGCCGGAATTGGACACAGCATCAGCCAAGCCTGAGGTGACCGGCTTCTACGACAAGCCGACCGGGGCCATCCAGTATGTCGTCGCCGACAGGGCGACGATGCGCTGCGCCATCATCGATCCAATCCTCGACTTCGACGAGAAATCCGGCGCGACAGCGATAAGAAGCGCCGACGCAGTGCTGGATTTCGTCGGCGAGCAGGGTTTTGAAGTCGAGTGGATACTCGATACCCATCCGCATGCCGACCACTTCTCGGCGGCGCGGTATCTGAAGCAGAAAACCGGTGCGCCCACCGCTATTGGTGAGAAGGTCACCGACGTTCAGCGATTGTGGAAGGTCATCTACAATTGGCCGGATTTTCCCGCCGACGGCTCGCAGTGGGACCGGCTGTTTGCCGAACACGAGGTGTTTTCGGTCGGTGGCATTCCGATCAAGGTGCTGTTCTCGCCCGGGCATACGCTGGCGTCGATCACCTATGTGATCGGGGACGCTGCCTTCATCCACGACACGCTGTTCATGCCGGACAGCGGCACCGCGCGCACCGATTTTCCCGGTGGGAGCGCCGCACGGCTGTGGCGCTCGATCGAGGAGATTTTGGCCCTGCCGGACGAAACGCGTCTTTTCGTCGGCCATGATTATCAGGCGGGCGGACGCGAACCTCTGTGGGAGAGCAGCGTGGCGGAGCAGCGAGCCAGCAACATCCATGTCTCGGCCTGCAGGACGGAGGCCGATTTTGTCCAGTTGCGCGAGGCGCGCGACAGGACACTGCCGATGCCAAGGCTGATCCTGCATGCCTTGCAGGTCAACATGAATGGCGGCCGTCTGCCCGAGCCGGAAGCCAATGGCCGGCGCTACCTGAAGTTCCCGTTGGACGGACTTTGACCGCAGTCGGCCCCATGGCGCTGAATGAAAAAAGGCGGCGCCAGAAAATCTGGCGCCGCCTTCATGTTTCGTACCGTAAGCCGACTTCAGGCTGCCGGCTGTGCCTCGATGGTGCGCAGCGCCTGCGTCTGGCGCTTGGCGGCGGCCTTGACCGCATCCTGCACCTTCTCGAAGGCGCGCACCTCGATCTGACGCACGCGCTCGCGGCTGATGTCGAATTCGGCCGAAAGTTCTTCCAGCGTCAGCGGCTCCTCGGCGAGGCGGCGTGCCTCGAAGATGCGCCGTTCGCGCTCGTTGAGCACGGCAAGAGCGCCGGAGAGCATGCCGCGCCGGTTTTCCAGCTCGTCCTGCTCGATCAGCATCTCTTCCTGGCTTTCGTGGTCGTCGACCAGCCAGTCCTGCCATTCGCCGGACTCGCCCTCGGTCGCGCGGATCGGCGCGTTGAGCGAGGCGTCGCCCGACAGGCGGCGGTTCATCGACACCACTTCGGCTTCGGACACATTCAACCGGGTGGCGATCTCGGTGATCTGATCAGGCTTCAGGTCGCCATCATCCAGCGCCTGGATCTTGCCCTTCACCTTGCGCAGGTTGAAGAACAGACGCTTCTGGTTGGCGGTCGTGCCCATCTTGACCAGGCTCCACGAGCGCAGGATGTACTCCTGGATCGAGGCCTTGATCCACCACATGGCATAGGTCGCGAGGCGGAAGCCGCGCTCCGGTTCGAATT
>JBDSLV010000305.1:0-15491 GCA_039916205.1 Mesorhizobium sp.
AAAGCCGAGATGCTCCTCGGCTGGAAGGCGACAACTCCGCTCGCTGCCATGATTTCCGAAATGGTCCGCTCGGATCTTCTGGTCGTCAGACGCGAGGCCGAACACCGGCGGCTGGATGAGGAGCGCGTTCGCCCCACCGTCCAGTAGGGCTGACATCAAATCTTGGCGCCGGCCCGTCTCTCGTTGAGATCGTCTGGTTCCTGCACCGTCGACTGTCCACTGTGAACCACAGCGTGTGTAATGACGTTTGCTCGGCTGGCCGCTATTGTGTCTCACAGGGCATCCTCGATACCTGAACCAGGGGCGTGAATTGCTTGGGGGCTATCATACGATAGAAATGCGTGTTTCAGTCATGTGGGGCCGGTGCTCGTTGGGGTGGTGAGTATGTTCTTGCACAGCCAAATCCTGCGACAAGAGCCCTCGTCGAGGCGAGGGCGGTTCCTCGATCGCCTCGGCATTCAAGCCGGCTTGGTTGTTTGCCATCCACCAAGATTGACAAGTCTCCGCGTGAAACCTAGGCACGGACCAATTGTGGCAGTGCCGCTGGGCTTCGGCGAACCAAGGAGAGTTTCTTGAAAGGGATCATCCTTGCGGGAGGCAGTGGAACGCGTCTCTATCCACTGACATTGGCAATATCCAAGCAAATCCTTCCGATATACGACAAGCCGATGATCTACTATCCGCTGAGCGTGTTGATGCTCGGGGGAATTCGCGAGATTCTGATTATTTCAACACCGCGCGATCTGCCGGTTTTCAGGGATCTGCTCGGCGACGGCTCTGAGTTCGGGCTCGACCTGTCCTATGCCGAACAGCCGCATCCCAATGGCCTCGCCGAGGCTTTCATCATCGGCCGCGACTTCATCGGCAAGGACAGCGTGTCGATGATCCTGGGCGACAACATCTATTTTGGCGAAGGCCTGTCGCGGCTCTGCCATGAAGCAGCCTCGCGCGAAAGCGGCGCCTCTGTGTTCGCCTATCATGTCGAGGATCCTGAACGCTATGGCGTGGTTTCATTCGACAAGGTCACGGGCACCGCCCTGACGATCGAGGAAAAGCCGCTGAAGCCCAAATCCAACTGGGCTGTCACCGGCCTCTATTTTTACGACAACGAAGTCGTCGACATCGCGCCGACAATCCGGCCATCGGCACGCGGCGAGCTCGAGATCACAACCCTCAACAATATCTATCTCGAACGCGGGCAACTTCATGTTCACCAGCTTGGCCGTGGCTATGCCTGGCTCGACACGGGTACCCATGACAGCCTGCATGAAGCGTCTTCATTCGTGCGAACGATCGAACACCGCCAGGGCATCAAGGTGGCTTGCCCGGAAGAGATCGCCTTCGAGCAGGGCTGGCTCACAGCGGACAAGGTTCTGCAGCGCGCCGCCCGCCTGGGGAAGAACGAATATGCCGCCTACCTGCGCAAGCGCGTCATCGACCTGTCGGAGGGTTAGGTGCTGGAAGTAAGGTCACTCGGCCTCGAAGGCGTGCTCGAAATCATCCCGAAGCGGCATGGCGATGCGCGCGGCTTCTTTATCGAGACCTATAATGAGGAGCGGTTTGCGGAGGCCGGGATCGAACTGCGTTTCGTGCAGGACAATCATTCCTATTCGGCCGCTGCCGGTGTCTTGCGCGGCCTTCACTATCAACTTGCACCGCGCGCTCAAGACAAGCTGCTGCGCGTTATCAGAGGCGCGATCCTAGATGTGGCGGTTGATATTCGCCGCAACTCCACGAGTTTTGGCAAATGGCTGGCTCTCGAAATTTCCGCCGAAAAGGGCAATCAGATTCTGGTGCCGAAGGGTTTTGCCCACGGCTTTGTCACGCTCGTGCCGGACACCGAGGTCCTCTACAAGGTCACCGACACCTATTCGCCACAGCATGATCGGTCGATCCGTTTCGATGACCCCACGATAGGGATCGAATGGCCAGCGATGGCTGACGGGTTTCAACTCTCGGACAAGGATCTCAAGGCGCCGCTGCTCGCCGCCGCCGAGGTGTTTGCATGAAGGCTGTTGGCCAAGGGATGTTCTCATGAGGAGAGCGGCATGAATTTCCTGGTAACCGGCGGCGCCGGTTTCATCGGCTCGGCCGTCTGCCGGCATTTGTGCGCCAATCCGGCCTACCGCGTGACCAATCTCGACAAGCTTACCTATGCCGGCAATCTTGCTTCGCTACGGCCGATCGAGAACGCGCGCAATTACCGGTTCGAGCAGGCCGATATCTGTGACGACAGGGCGGTCCTCGACATCTTGCGTCGCGACGATATCGACATCGTCATGAACCTCGCCGCCGAGAGCCATGTCGACCGGTCGATCGATGGGCCGGGCGCTTTTATCGAAACCAACATTGTTGGGACCTATCGAATCCTGAATGCCACGCTCGAATACTGGCGTGGCCTGAGCGACGAGCGCAAAGTCCAGTTTCGCTTCCATCACGTTTCGACCGACGAAGTGTTCGGCGATCTGCCTTTTGACGGCGGCATGTTCGTCGAGGAGACGCCTTACGCGCCATCTTCGCCCTATTCCGCCTCAAAAGCGGCTTCGGACCATCTGGTGCGGGCCTGGCACGAAACCTATGGCCTGCCGGTTGTGCTTTCCAACTGCTCGAACAACTACGGGCCTTATCATTTTCCTGAAAAGCTGATCCCGCTGGTCATCCTGAACGCGCTCGATGAAAAGCCGCTGCCGGTCTACGGCGCCGGCGCCAACGTACGCGACTGGCTTTTTGTCGACGACCACGCACGCGCGCTGGAGCTCGTCGCGACCAAGGGCCGGCCGGGCGAAAGCTACAATGTCGGCGGCAATTCGGAACGTACAAACCTCAGCGTCGTCGAGACGATTTGCGATCTTCTCGATTTCAGGCGACCGCGAGCCAGCGGCCAGAGCCACCGGGACCTGATCACCTTCGTCACCGATCGGCCCGGCCACGACCGCCGCTATGCGATCGACGCCTCGAAGATTGGCCGCGACCTTGGCTGGACACCGAAGGAGAGTTTTGACAGCGGCCTCGCCACAACAGTCGACTGGTTCCTGGACAACAAATGGTGGTGGGCGCCGATCCGCGAACAGCACTACGCCGGCGAACGGCTGGGTGAAGCGCGGAAAGCAGCGACGTGAGACTGCTCGTCACCGGCCGCGAGGGGCAGGTCGTTGCAAGCCTCCTGGAAGCCGGACAAGGACGCAAGGGTGTCGAAGTCATTGCTGTCGGCCGGCCTCGGCTCGATCTCATGAGACCGGACACGGTGCTCGAAGCGCTCGCGGCATTGAAACCCGACATTGTCGTCTCGGCTGCCGCCTACACGGCCGTGGACCAGGCCGAGGACGAGCCAGAAATTGCCTTTGCGATCAATGCCGTCGGCGCTGGAAAGGTCGCTGAAGCCGCTGCGCGGCTTGGCGTTCCCGTCATCCATCTCTCGACCGATTATGTTTTCGATGGCAATGCGACCGCCGCGTATTTCGAGACCGATGCAACAGGGCCGAGCGGCGTTTATGGCGCTTCGAAACTTGCCGGAGAGCAAGCCGTGGCCGCAGCGAATCCGCGTCATCTGATCCTGCGTACCGCATGGGTCTACAGCCCGTTCGGTAAGAATTTCGTCAAGACCATGCTGCGGCTGGCCACGGATCGCGACGAGATTTCGGTGGTGGCAGACCAGTGGGGAAACCCCACATCGGCGCTCGATATCGCGGAGGCGATTCTACGCGCGGCTGCATTGCTGCATGGCAACAAGGGCTTCGGTGCGTTTGGCATCTATCATCTGGCGGGAACCGGCGAGACCAACTGGAGCGGTTTTGCCCGGCATATCCTGGACACAAGCCGCCTGTTTGGCGGCCCTTGGGCGCGGGTAGAAGATATCGCTACGATGGACTACCCGACCAAAGCGCGCCGCCCCGTCAATTCGCGGCTTTCGAGTGCGAAATTCTTAGGCGTATTCGATTGGAACGTGCCGGATTGGCGGCAATCGACGGAAGCAGTGGTGCACCGACTGGTGGGCGGGGACCCAGGGTAGGCTTCGTTGCCAGCCCCCCGCGAGTGCGATGCCGGATTCTCATGCCGCCGCCAAAGCCTCATGTGCGGCCTATGAGACGAGGAGTGACGACAAATTTCTGCAGGTTTCAGCCTAGACTAGACGGCCGTATGTTACGCGGATTATGAGTTTGTGACTGGACTTCGCGCCATTGAGCTTTCTATTTGCTCGTTCTATACGGTCGCGCGCAACAGACATGTGAAGGCTGCTGAGCCATCGTTCTTGGGTCCCGCCATTCCAGGTTCAAATCCTGGCGCCCAGACATGCCATGACATTAAAATTGAAGCAGTCATTTATTGGTTTCGCACAGATGTAGTGTAAGGCAGTTATCCAGGTTCTCCTTTCCAGGATTTATGCGCACGGTCCTGATGTTCGGAGTTATATTCGCAACTGCTAAACTGTCAGTGGGCAGAATCAACAATGCAACATCCTCAACTTTTCTCGATTGCGGCCATCCGGGGCGCAAACTTCGCTTCGGCCATCCGTCTCGCAATTCGCGGGAGAGGATGTCGCAGATGACATGTATGCTGGGCAAATGAGTCCGAATCTTCCTTCAGAATCTCGAGATGTGTCCGCTCGACCAAGGTCATTGGCAACTGCCTGTGCGCTTTGGCCGCGGAGGTCGCGTTTTGTGGTGCTCAGTATTTATTTGACCTAGCAAGCTTTGGGACTAGTTGGTTAAGAGTGATGCCGTGCGGACTGCTAACTTCAGATTTAAGATGCTATTGGCAATGTTGACGGCAGATATTACGAAGAAATTGGTGGGGATTGATCTCGACCACGCGGGTGTAGAATGCTCGTATCGAGTCGATCTTTGTCGCGTATTGAGAGGTAAAGTCTAGTGTCGCCGGGAGATGGCAAGAAAGGAAAAGTCATTTATTCTGGAGGCGGTCTGAAGCGATCTAGCCATGGCTCTCGATTGATCGTATTGCGTGGATTGGCGTTGTTGCACGACGGCATAATGGGCGTCGCCGCGATGTTGGTGTCGCTCGTGTTGAGGCTGGATTTCAATCTTGTTTTTCAAAACTTGTCGGATTTTCTTGGTGCGGCTGCTCTCTTTGGGATCATCGTTAGCGTAACCGGTTTCCTGCTTGGGTTGAACAGGGGCATTTGGCGCTATGCGTCACTGTCGGATCTTGTGGCAATTATCTATGCGGCTAGCGCGTCCGTAGCCATTTTCACTGTGGCCCAGTTCCTGCTGAATCGGCTGGAATCGATCCCTCGTTTTTCCCTCGTTATCGCGTGGGCCTTCCTGATCTTGCTGCTCGCGGGCCCGCGCGTTGCCTATCGGCTCCATCGCAATCGACACGACGTCGATCGCGGCCGCTTGGTCGGTCGGGGCACCGACAGATACGCGCTGCTGGTTGGAGCCACTGATGAGGCCGATGCTTTCCTGCGGACCATCAGGGAGCGAAACACGGGCCCATACGAAGTCCTCGGGATTATCGACGAGCGGGGCCGCAGGACCGGGCGTTCCATTCGCGGGGTACCGGTGCTGGGTCCGCTGGAAAGCCTGCCGCGGATCATCGGTCAATTCGAGGCCCAGGGGCGTCGACCCCAGGCAATCATCCTCACGCGCTCACGCGAGGACTATCAGCAACACGCCAGCATCGAGGCGTTGGTCGAAATCGCGGCGCAGGAGAAACTCGAAATCCTGAGGCTCCCGGACCTCCGCGACATGCAGGGCATCGACGCTGAAATCGTATTGCGTCCGATCAAGTTGGAAGATCTCTTGCAACGGCCGGCCATCAAACTTGATGTGCCCAAGATCGCCTCGATGATTCAGGGCATGACCGTCATGATCACCGGCGCGGGCGGCTCCATTGGATCCGAGCTGGCTCGGCAGGTCGCGGCCCTGGGCCCTCGTGGCCTCGTTTTGGTGGACGCCAGCGAGTACGTTCTCTACGCTATTGAGGCCGAACTCGCTCGCGCGCGCCCCAGCTTCGAACTCCATGCCGTCCTCTGTAACGTACGAGAAAAAGAGGCCGTCAACAAAATCGTCGAGGCCTACAAGCCGGACGTATTGCTGCACGCTGCGGCACTCAAGCACGTGCCAATTGTTGAAGCCCAACCGCTCGAAGGCGTTTTCACCAACGCGATCGGAACGCGCAATGTTGCCGAGGCCGCCCTTCGCGCCAACGTCTCCACAATGATTATGGTCTCGACGGATAAAGCCGTGAACCCTGCCAACGCCATGGGGGCGACCAAGCGGATGGCGGAGATGTGCTGCCAGGCGATGGATCTCGACTCTGCGGTCAATGGCACGCGTTTCGTTACCGTTCGGTTCGGCAATGTCCTGGGCTCGGCCGGATCCGTGGTGCCGCTGTTCGAGAAGCAGATCAGGGCCGGAGGGCCGGTTACCGTTACCCACCCCGAAATAGAACGCTTTTTCATGACAATCCCGGAGGCCTGTCTGCTCGTTCTGCAGGCGGCGGCGCATAGCCGAGCGCACCGCGAGGAGCGCGGCCGGATTTACGTTCTGGACATGGGCTCGCCTGTCAAAATCGTGGATCTGGCTCGAAATCTCATCCGTCTCTCCGGGCTGCGCCCGGACGTTGATATTCAGATCGTCTATACAGGGATCCGGCCTGGCGAAAAGCTGTATGAGGAGCTGTTCGACAGCAACGAAACGTTGAACGTGACCGACACGCCGGGCATCTTGGCAGCGTCTCCAAGATCGATTGAGCGCGCGCTTATCGTGCGAATCTTCGACGAAATGAAGCGCCTGGTCGACGCCCAGGACCTGCCCGGCGCTTTGAGGCTTTTGACGACGACGGTCCCGGAATTTACTCCGGGAAAGGAGATTGACCTGATGATGAGCGGGGAGAGCTCGATCAAGCCGATTGAACCTCGCGCTCGCCCACGGCCACCCGGCACCGGAGCCCGCAATGAGGGATAGATTGCGGGTGCAAGATCGATAGCAACGGTACGAGCTACATAAGACATAATTTTCTTTGGCGTGCCGATATACGCCAGTTTTGGTATCGATAGCCTCACGCCGTTGCTTTGCATTCAGTTCGCACCAATCTGCGGTGGCTTGTATGCAGCAAGGTGTCGTCGCAATGTTCCTATTGCCATCGCTGATCGGGGATATCCTTGTGATTCACAGGCGCCGGCGCATTGGCGTGGCTTTTGCTCGGCTCCCTAGGCGGCTTAGCTGTCGGAGGCTGGCAAATCGGTAGTATGCCAACGAAAACATCTGACGTTGGGGCGGCATTGGAGACTAGTTCTCATTGCAGTCGATCATGCCAAGAATTTTTGCGGCTTGAACCGATGCGTTCTTTTTATTGAGAACGAAGCTGCGTGCTCGCCGGCCAAACGCCCCAAGCTCATCGTTACTCCGGCCGGCAAGAATTTCCATTACGTTGCCAAAGGACTCCACCAAGGGTCTTCGGGACTGACAAAATATTGATGATATTCTTCTGGAATACCAGGAAGGCGGTGCATCAAGACAGTGCGCCCAGACGCCATGTACTCCATGGTTTTTGACGGGAACGAGTATTTGGTGAACTCGCCACCCGGCCCGCGGGGGTTCACAAGGACGGATGCCTGGAACTGTAACTTTAGAACTTCGTCGCGAGGCAGTTGGCCTAGGAACTTGATCCGATGATCCGCACGCGCTGCCGCCTCGACTTTATCCCGGCTGTCGCCCTCTCCGCATATCCAAAGTTCCGCACTGGGCGTCGAGACTTTTTGGAACGCAGTGAGCAGGTCTACGATACCGTACCGGCCTGCTAGCGTCCCAGCATACATGAAAACGCGCTTGGCCGACGCCGTGGAGGTCAATGCAGGCGCGGCAAATTCATTGGCAACGCCTTCGACAACGACATACTTGTGTTCTGGCAATTCAAGCTTTTCCGCCATTGCCTTCGTGAGAACGACGAAATAGTCGATGTGTTTGGTGAGCCGGTTGAAGATCGCCGTTTCTACAGCTTTAGCCGCCCGGTAGAGCCTGCCACCTTCCGCCATGAACTGGGGAAGGTCCGGCATTATTAGACAAACTGCCGCTTTCCGCCTGAAACCGCGATAGGCAATGGCGGCCAGCATGAAGGGCAAATGAGCGGCATAAACGAGGACGACAGGCCGCCTATTGGTGATAGACGGAAGGTTTTCTTCGCTGACGCTTCTTAAGCCGCGCAGCGCGTTCTTCAGTCGGAAGATGCTCTTAACGAAGCGGTAGAGTGGAAATTCTTGACCGTACAAAGCAACACCATAGATACTATCGATGGTGCTTGGGAAGACGGCTTTGTTGAATAATCTAGGATAGGAACCAACATATGGAAGGTTGACAATTACCATATCTCTATTGTTGGAGGCTATGCCTCGAATGATGCTTTTTTGCAACGCATCCGCAGCGTTTTGCACGACACCTTTGGATTCTCTTTCAATGAACTCCATCTGCCCAGGAGGGAATATCCCACCCAGAAATATGAGAGGACTGTCGACATTATTTGATGGCATTCTAACCGGTCGCTATTTATTATCCCGCCTTTCAATAGCGCATCGTGACACGTTTGGTAGATCGAAATCGGCATTTTCGCCTTGCTCTTTCCGTAGTAGCGAGCGTCGGCGGTCAGTTTGTTTCCTTGATAGCCCCGCTCATTTTGATGCCAGCGATGCTTCGCTACCTTGGCGTTGAAGCCTTTGGAATATGGGCGGCGAGCATAGCGATTACGGGCGTAACCGCCTTTCTTGATATCGGCATTGGTAGCGGACTGCTGTCCCGCCTTGCAAATGCCTGCGGGCTCAAAGACTACATCGCCGCCCGCCGCTACATAGCCAGCGCATACGCCGTTCTTGCGTGTATAAGCATTGTTTGTTTGAGCGCACTTCTTCTAGCCACATTAGCAGGAATTGGGTTGTACTTTGAAGCGCCAACGACATGGCCGATTGTCGCCGCTGTGTTGGCTTCGTTCTTCATCAGCATGCCGGCGGTCCTGATCTATCGCATTCTGCAAGCGACGCTGCGGATACCGCTACAAAGCATATTGCAAAGTCTAGGCGCCTTCGGTTCCGTCGCGACTTGCCTTGCTGCAATGCACTTTAACGCAGCGCCTTGGGTCGTAGTGACGGCCTACAGCATCACACCCGTTGCCGTGATGATTCTTGCCAGCTTTTGGCTCTTTAGTTGGGATCCTCGGATTCGGCCCCAGATAGTCGATTTTTCCGGCAAGGAAATGCGGAACCTCATGGGATTTGGTTCGAGCTTTTTCTTCCTGTCCATATTGACCGCAATAGGCACAAACGCCGATATCTTGATCATTTCCCACGTTGCGGGTCCGGAAGCGGTTGCCAATTTTGTTCCACCAATGCGCCTTGGTTCGGTCCTCGTCCTCCTGATCGGCCAACTGTTCATGCCGCTTTGGAGCTTCAACGCCGAAGCGATGGCCCGTGGCGACGTAGCTTGGGTTAGGCGGACAACCTTGATGATGAGCATCGGCGGAGCGACGCTAGTGCTCCTCTGTGGTGGCGCCATGGTTGCACTGTCTGACCATATCATGATGCTATGGATGCACCGTACCTTCGAGAACCAAGACATGGTGCTGATTGCGATGACCGCCGCCTCGGCAGTCATCGCATTCACATCGCCGTTCAGCATGGTCTTGAACGCCAAAGGTTTTGCCCGGGAGCAGATTAGCCCGTGGCTCGCCTTTGTCCTTATTTCCATAGCGATCAAGCTGCTGGTTGTAACAAAGGATGGCACGTGGATGGCGCCGGCCGTTACCTTTGGATGCTACCTAGCAATAGTGATGCCGGCAATGGTCTACCGGGCGCGCAAATCGATAGCCTAGCAGTTTGAGGAGTGCGTTATCGACAAGCTTCTGAAGTCCAAGGGTTCCCTTGGGTGGCCGTGCATATGCATCGGGAGGTCAGGAATGAGCGGGGCAGCGGATGCGCCGGTTAACCGCTTGAGGTAGAGCGCAGTCGGCAAGAAATGTGTGTGCAACGAACAAACGATGACTGCATTCGGCGCTTATTGGCGAATTGCCTGACGTCCACGGAAAAGTGCTTTTGCAAGCCTCGTTTCAAGTTTGAGAATCGGAAGATCGGCGCCTCCGATTAGCCGCCAGGAAGCCTCCCTTCAAACAATTGAAAGTTTCGCGACTTAACGATCTTGATATTGCTTCTCAGATAATCGGCGATTGGCAGCGCTGCTATGGCTTCAACGGCAACCCCTTCGTCAACGAGGCCTTGCAGAACGCTCGTCTGGAATTTTGCCGCGGAAACCGTGTTGCAAGCTCCTGTGCAAACACCTGGACCATCAAGGGTTGCGTTGCCCTTGATTCTTGCACCTGCACCGCGCTAGTAGCTGCCTTCCAAGAAGGACACCTCCATGTTTTCTGACAAAGTCTTGCTGATTACCGGCGGAACTGGCTCTTTTGGCCGCGCAACCGTCCGCCGATTTCTCGATACCGATATCCGGGAAATCCGCGTCTTAAGCCGCGACGAGAAGAAGCAAGACGATATGCGCAAGCATTTCGACAATCTGAAGCTGAAGTTCTATCTGGGCGATGTGCGCGATCGCCATAGCGTCGAACGTGCCATGCGCGGCGCGGATTTCTGTTTTCACGCAGCGGCGCTTAAGCAGGTTCCGTCCTGCGAATTCCATCCCATGGAAGCTGTGCGCACCAATGTGCTCGGAACCGAGAACGTGCTCGAAGCGGCGATCACAGCGGGCCTGAAGCGTGTCGTGTGCCTCTCGACCGACAAGGCCGTCTATCCAATCAACGCCATGGGCATCTCCAAGGCAATGATGGAGAAAGTCATGGTCGCCGCCTCGCGCAATCTTGACGGCGGCCAGACTGTTATCTGCGGCACACGCTATGGCAATGTCATGGCTTCTCGTGGCTCCGTGATTCCGCTTTTCATCGACCAAATCCGGGCAGGCGTGCCTATTACACTCACCGATCCGGCCATGACGCGCTTTATGATGTCGCTCGAAGACGCCGTAGAGCTGGTGGTGTATGCTTTTGAGCATGGCCGCAACGGCGACATCTTCGTTCAGAAGGCGCCCGCTGCGACCGTCGCTGTGTTGGCGCGAGCCGTAATGTCGCTGCTTGGTCGCGATGAACATGAGGTGCGAGAGATCGGTACGCGCCACGGCGAAAAGCTCTTCGAAGCGCTCCTCAGCCGAGAGGAACTGGCTGTCGCCGAGGATCAGGGCAGCTATTACCGCGTGCCCGCGGACTCGCGCGACTTGAATTACTCGAAGTTCGTTGAAGAGGGCGAGCAGCGCTTCAACCGCACCGAAGACTACAACTCACACAACACCGAGCGCCTAGACATAGAAAAAATGAAGGAGCTGCTTCTCAAGATTGACTACGTGCGCCGCGCCATCGGCGGCGAGACCGTATCGCCGGAGGGCTAGCCATGCGCGTTGCGATCACAGGCGCGGACGGCTTCATCGGACGCAATCTAAACGCCAGGCTGGTCGAACAGGGCATCGCCGACGCGGTTGCGATCCGTCGCGACACGCCGCGCGATCAGCTACCCGTCCTGCTCGCGGGCGTCGACATCGTCTTCCATCTCGCGGGGATCAACCGTCCCCTGGATCCGGGCGAATTCGTAACTGGAAACGTCGACTTCACGCATGCGCTCTGCGAGGTTCTCGCTACGCTACCGAAGCCCCCGAGGATCGTGCTTTCTTCCTCGACGCAAGCCGCGCTAGACAATCCGTACGGCATGAGCAAGCGTCGTGCCGAACATATAGTAGAGACCTATGCAGCCCACACCGGGGCGGCAGCGTATGTCTTCCGTCTGCCGAACGTCTTCGGGAAATGGTCGCGACCGAGTTACAATTCCGCCGTCGCAACCTTTTGCCACAATGTGGCGCGAGGCCTGCCAATCACCATTAACGATCCGGCCGCTGTTCTCCGCCTCGTGTATATCGATGATGTTGTCGAAGCGTTCATCGAATTGGTCGGCAAACGCGATGCCACTGGAGGCTACGCCGAGGTTGAACCTGTCTACGAAGTTACCGTCGCTGACCTCGCCGAGATGATCCAATCGTTTCCCGATAGCCGCAAAACCCTGACCACGCTCCCGGTAGGTGCTGGACTCGCACGGGCATTGCACGCCACCTATCTGAGCTTCCTGGAGCCCTCGGCCTTCACCTACACGGTGCCCGTTTATCGCGACCCGCGCGGCAGCTTTGCCGAAATGCTGAAGACGCGGGACAGCGGGCAGTTTTCCTATTTCACCGCCCATGCCGGTGTCACGCGCGGCGAGCATTACCATCATTCCAAGACCGAGAAGTTTTTAGTCATCAAGGGAACTGCCGACTTCGGTTTCCGCAACATTATGTCTGGCGAGGCGCTCCACATCATCACGCGCGGAGGCGATG
This sequence comes from Mesorhizobium sp., assembly GCA_039916205.1. Classification (GTDB taxonomy): domain Bacteria; phylum Pseudomonadota; class Alphaproteobacteria; order Rhizobiales; family Rhizobiaceae; genus Mesorhizobium. Next base: position 12,372 of record JBDSLV010000305.1, read on the forward strand.
GTACGATCGTCGAGACGGTTCCCGGCTGGGCCCACAATGTGACCAATATCGGCGACGAAGAACTGGTCGTCATGCTCTGGGCGAACGAAATTTTCGACCGCGCCCACCCTGACACAATTGCAGCCAAGGTAACGCCATGAAGAAACTCAAAGTCATGACGGTCGTTGGCACGCGCCCGGAAATCATCCGGCTGTCACGGGTGATGGCCAAGCTTGATATCCATTGTGACCACGTTCTCGTCCACACTGGCCAAAACTACGATTTCGAATTGAATCAGGTTTTCTTTGACGATCTGGGCGTTCGCAAGCCCGACCATTTCCTGGACGCCGCCGCCGCAGGGCCATCGGAAACTATCGGCAACATCATCAGCGCGATCACCAGGGTGTTGGCCACGGAAAAGCCTGATGCCATGTTGGTTCTGGGCGACACCAATTCCTGCCTGTCGGTTATTCCGGCCAAGCGGCACAAAATCCCCGTGTTTCATATGGAAGCTGGCAACCGCTGCTTTGACCAACGCGTACCCGAAGAGATCAATAGGCGCATAGTCGACCATACCGCCGACATCAACATGACCTACAGTTCCATCGCTCGCGAATATCTGCTGCGCGAGGGTCTGCCGCCCGACATGATCATCAAGACCGGCAGCCCGATGTTCGAGGTCCTGACGCACTACTCGGACCGTATCCAAGCATCGGATGTCCTCTCCCGGCTTGGACTTGAGGAGAATGGCTACTTCGTCGTCAGTGCACACCGCGAAGAGAACATCGATGCAAGCAGCAATTTCAGCCGACTGGTCGGCATCCTGAACCGAGTTGCGGAGGATTTTGCACTACCGGTGATAGTCTCGACCCATCCGCGCACTATGAAGCGGGTCGAGGCAACTGGTTCAAAGTTTCACGAGCTTGTGCGGCTTATGAAACCGCTCGGCTTTCACGACTATGTAAGCCTGCAGAAATCGTCGCGCGCGGTCTTGTCGGACAGCGGCACGATCAACGAGGAATCCTCAATCCTCAACTTTCCCGCGCTCAACCTGCGCGAGGCACATGAGCGTCCCGAGGGCATGGAGGAAGCCGCTGTCATGATGGTCGGCCTTTCCCAAGAACGCGTTCGTCAAGGGCTTCAGATCCTGGAAAGTCAGCCGCGAGGTGATCAGCGTGGCCTGCGGCTCGTTGCGGACTATTCGATGGATAATGTCTCCGATAAGGTCGTGCGCATCATCCACAGCTATACAGACTATGTGAATCGCGTTGTATGGCGGCGTTACGACTGAGGCCGGCGGGTGCGCATTCTTATCCTGACCCAGTATTTCTGGCCGGAAAATTTCCGCATCAACGACCTGGCATCCGATCTCATTTCGCGTGGGCACGAGGTCACGGTCATGACCGGACTGCCAAACTACCCTTCAGGTGAGGTTTTCGAAGAATACAGGGCGGACCCCCGGAAATATGCCCGCTTCGACGGTGCTGAAATCGTTCGCATTCCAATGCTGAGCCGAGGCCGAGGCCGCATGCGGTTGTTGGCGAACTATGCAAGCTTCGTCGCGTCGGGTCTGACAGTCGGCGCCTGGAAGCTTAAGCGCCGCAAATTTGATACGATTTTCGTCTTCATGATTTCGCCTGTCACAGCCGTCCTGCCGGCGATCCTGCAACGCCGCTTGAAGCGCGCGGCACTCTTCGTATGGATTCTCGATTTATGGCCGGACACGCTGCAGGCCGTAGGCGTTGTAAAGTCACCACGAGTGCTGGCGCTTGTCGGCAGGTTGGTTCGCTATATCTACCGGCGAACGGACCACATCCTTATCCAGTCGCACGCTTTCATGGATAACGTACGCGCCTATGCAGGCGCGGACGCAACGGTCAGCTATTTCCCCGGGTGGGCAGAGCCAATCTTTCAGCAGGGGTTGGAAACGGTCCCCGATGCGCCAGAAATGGCCCGCTTTTCCGACAGCTTTAATGTGGTATTCGCAGGCAATATTGGAGAAGCACAGGATTTTCCATCCATTTTAGATGCCGCTGCTGCACTGCGACAAGATACTAGCGTGCGCATCCTGGTTCTCGGCGACGGGCGGATGATGCCTTGGGTGGAGAAGGAGATTGAGCGGCGAGGGCTCTCCAGTAGAGTAATACTCCTCGGTCGTTTTCCGCTGGAACGCATGCCTTCCTTCTTCAAGTCGGCGGACGCCCTTCTCGTATCCCTCAAGCGCGACAAGATATTCGCAATGACGATTCCGGGGAAAGTGCAGAGCTATCTGGCCGCTGGCGTGCCGATTCTGGGGATGCTTGACGGCGAAGGCGCGCGAGTCATCGGTGAGGCCGGGGCCGGCCTGACCAGTCAGTCGGGCGACGGGGCAGCTCTTGCCCGCAACATTGAGACGCTGGCGGCGATGGCTCCCGAAGCGCGCGCTGCAATGGGTGCTCGAGCCCGTTCTTATGGGCTCGCGGAGTTCGACCGAACCGCCTTGCTCAGCGCGCTCGAAGCGAAGATGAAGGACTCGGTCGGTAAATCCGCGCTGTAGTTGATGGAGTAGAATCTATTCCATCAGGCTTGTCTGGCGACGCGGGCATGGCTACTACCCAATTCAGCCCCGTGATTTCACCTCCGGCTTTGCCGGCGCCGTTGTTTGACCAAAGGAGCGTTGCTGTATGCTCGGGAAGGGACCGAAGCGAGCCTTCGATCTTGTCGTGGCTGCCTTGATGCTGGTGGCGACTTCGCCTGTCCTGTTGCTGGCCATGGTGGCAGTTCGGGCCTCGTCGCCTGGACCGATCATTTTTTCCCAGATCCGGGTTGGGCAAAACGGCACGCTGTTCCCCTGCCACAAGCTGAGGACGATGTATCTGGGGACGCCATCATTGCCTACACACGAGGCGCCCAAAAGTTCCGTCACCGCCGTCGGCAGAACCTTGCGGAGGTTCAAGATCGACGAACTGCCGCAGCTTTGGAATGTCTTGAATGGCGAGATGAGCCTGGTCGGGCCGCGTCCATGTCTGCCCACACAAACGGAGCTCGTAACGCGCCGTAAGCAGTTGGGCGTTTCGTCCGCGCTTCCAGGTATTACAGGCTTGGCCCAGATTCGAAATATCGATATGTCAGACCCAAAGCTCTGCGCCGAAACGGACGCTG
>JBDSLV010000306.1:0-3712 GCA_039916205.1 Mesorhizobium sp.
CCTCGATGAAGACCACGCAAAGCGTTTTGATGATCGGCATCTTCGAACGCCGGCCGAGCGCCAGCATGATGCCGAGCGGCAGCGACGCGGCGATGCCGGCGAACGACAGGCTGAGTGTCACCAGCAGCCCACCCCACAGCGAGGTTTCGACATGCTCCAGGCCGAATATGCCGCCGACGAGCAGGATGAAGGCAACGACTGGCAGCACAGCGAAAAGGAGGATGGCGTTCAATCCCTTGCGGGGCACGCGCGGCATCAGCAGCGGCACCAGCAGCGCAATCGTCAGGATAGCCACCAGGATCGGCCGCCAGCGCTCTTCAATGGGGTAGCGGCCGAACATGAACTGGCCGAATTTGGCATTGACGAAGGCCCAGCAGGCGCCGCTCCAGCCATCCGGCTGGATGCCGCCCTGCGCCACGGTGGCGCAGAAGGTGCGATCCGTCCCTGTCCACTGCGCGTTGATGAAGGCCCAGTTGATGGCTTGCGGCAGGATCATGGCAACCAGCACGATGCCGACGATGGTCAAGATCGCGTCACCCGCCGAAGCGATGAGATTCTTGCGGACCCAGGCACCGAGGCCACTGACACTGGACGGCGCCGGTTGCGCCAGCGCCATTTCGGTGCGAACCCAGGACATATCATGTTCTTGCATGTCCCTACCTTTCCACCAGCGCCATGCGGGCGTTGACGACGTTCATCACCGCCGATGTTACCAGGCTGAGCGCGAGATAGACGACCATCATGATCAAGACGCCTTCGACTGCCTGGCCGGTCTGGTTCAAGACCGTGCCGGCGGTTGCGGTCAGATCGGGATAGCCGATGGCGATGGCCAGCGACGAGTTCTTGGTCAGGTTGAGATACTGGCTGGTCAGCGGTGGAATGACGATGCGCATGGCTTGCGGCACCACGACAAGCCGCAGGATCGATCCCGGCCGTAGCCCGAGCGCTCCGGCTGCCTCGGTCTGACCTTTGCTAACGCCCATGATGCCGGCGCGCACGATCTCGGCAATGAATGAAGCCGTATAGCAGGAGAGCGCCAGGTAGAGTGACAGGAACTCCGGCTTGACCTGGAAGCCGCCGGTCAAGTTGAAAGTCGACTGCTTGGGAAAATCAAAGGTCAGCGGGAAACCGCTCAGCGCATAGGCGAGCAACGGCAGTCCGATGATCAGCGCGACCGAGGTCCAGAGCACAGGAAATTGCTGGCCGGTTGCCATCTGTCGCTGCTTGGCTTTACGGGCGACGAACCAGGCCATGGCAATGCCGACAACCAGCGCCACGAAGATAAGCCAGGAGCCCTCGCCCCACACGGCGCGCGGAAAATAGAAGCCGCGCTGGTTGAGGAAGGAGCCAAACGGCAGGTTGATGCTGTCGCGTGGCGCCGGCAGCACGGAAAGCACCCCGGAGTACCAGAAGAAGATGACCAGTAGCGGCGGGATGTTGCGGAAGACCTCGACATAGACCGTGCAGATCTTTCGGATCAGCCAGTTGCGCGACATCCGGCCGATACCAACCAAAAAGCCGATTATCGTCGCTGTGATAATGCCGGCTACGGCAACGATCAGCGTGTTGAGGAAGCCGACCACAATGGCGCGGCCATAAGTTGAATCGGATGAATAGGCGATCGCACTATCACTGATGTCGAAGCCAGCTCGCCCCTTGAGGAACTGGAAGCCGGACGCAATGTGCAGGCGCGTCAGATTGTCGATGACGTTGTGGACGATCCACCAGACCGCCGCCACCAGCACGATGACGACCACTGTCTGGTAGAAGATCCCGCGGACCGTTGGATCATTGATGAAGGAACCTCGGGCGGGTTCTTCGCGAAGAACTTCCTGCGATGCCATGCGACTATCCTCTGAAAGAGAAACCGGAAGGCAGACGATCTGCCTTCCGGATCACATTTCGATCAGCGGATCGGCGGAGCGTATTGCAGGCCACCCTTGGTCCACAGCGCGTTGATGCCGCGAGCGATCTTCAGCGGGCTGCCCGAACCGACATTGCGGTCGAACATTTCGCCGTAGTTGCCGGTGGCCTTGACGATGTTGACCACCCAGTCATTGGAAACGCCGAGATCGGTGCCGATCTTGGTGTCCGCTTCCTGGCCAAGCACGCGCTTGATCTCAGGGCTGGCGGAACCCTTCATTTCATCGACATTGGCCTTGGTGATGCCGAGCTCCTCGGCGTCGAGCAGCGCGAAATAGGTCCACTTGACGATGTGGTACCACTGATCATCGCCCTGGCGCACGGCAGGTCCGAGCGGCTCCTTCGAGATGATCTCGGGCAGCACGACATGGTCGGCAGGCGAGCCAAGCGTCAAGCGAATGCCATAAAGGCCCGACTGGTCGGTGGTGTAGACGTCGCAGCGGCCGGCGTCATAAGCGGCGTTGACCTCTTCCAGCTTCTCGAAGACGACGGGGTTGTATTCCATCTTGTTGGCCTTGAAGTAGTCGGCCAGGTTGAGCTCCGTGGTGGTGCCGCTCTGCACGCAGACGGCAGCGCCGGAAAGCTGCAGCGCCGAATTGACGCCTGGCAGCTTCTTGGCGTTGATCATGAAGCCCTGGCCGTCATAATAGGTGGTGCCGATGAAGTTCAGGCCCAGCGCCGTGTCGCGGTTGATGGTCCAGGTGGTATTGCGCGAAAGGATGTCGATTTCGCCTGACTGAAGTGCGGTAAAGCGCTCCTTGGCGCTGAGCGGTGTGAACTTGACCTTGGTACCGTCACCGAAGACGGCAGCCGCGACAGCGCGGCAGAAATCGGCATCGATGCCTTGCCAATCACCCTTGTCGTCCGGCGCCGAAAAGCCGGCGAGACCGGTGGAAACGCCGCACTGGACGAAGCCCTTGGCCTTGACGGTATCGAGCGTGCCAGCTGACGCGGATGAAGCCATCATGCCAAGCGTCGCGGCACCAAGAATGCCGATTGCAATGTGTTTCATGACCCACAGACCCTTTTCTGTTTTTCAGGCAAACCCTGATCTTTTCCCGTGTGAATGCAGCTTCCCATTCCGGCCCATTCCCGGAACCCCACATCGTAACCGACGCGCCGCCTCCCATTCACGAACAGCATCGAAGGCGATAATTCCCGTGAGGTCAAGGGAAATGACCGAATCCGAAGCGGTTTGAAAACCGATTGGCGCAATTGCCTGAATTGCAGACAATCGCGCCAGGAAAGTAGCAAGCCGCGCAAATGAAATCGGCAAAACCCTATCAACCCAAAGCCGCGCAGCGGCAGCGGTAACGGCCTCAGGCTTTACTCCACGTTGCTGGGTTCCCGCCGCGATCAACTTGTATGATTACGAGCTTCATTCGCCCCCCGGCGGCGGCGCACCGCCCTGTATTCAAGGCGTACCGGCCAGAAGCCAGATGCCGTCAAGTACCATCAGTGTGCCGGAGACGCGTGGGATCAACCGACCGGAAGGGACAGTCTTCTCGAGGAGAACGAGGATGGCGATGCCGGCGATCCACAGCGCGTTCATGACGCCGCCGACGAAAAGCAGCGCCATGAGCGCCCAGCAGCAGCCGAGGCAATAGGCGCCGTGCTCGATGCCGAGCCAAAGCGCGCCGGACGGATCGGAACGGAAGCCGCCATGGCTCGCAAGAAATGCGATCGGCGTCTGGCATTGCCTGAGGCAAGCGGCTTTCACCGGGGTCCACTGATAGAGGCCGGCAGCGATGAGGACGAGGCCGCCGAGAACCATATTGTTGGCCGCCAT
>JBDSLV010000307.1:0-2806 GCA_039916205.1 Mesorhizobium sp.
GCGCGACCTACGAAGAAGTCGCCAAAGCCGGTGGCGGCATTGTCTCCTCGGTCAAGTCGCTGCGTGCCGCCAGCGAGGGCGAACTGGTTGCCCAATCGCTGCCGCGTCTCGATGCATTGATCGCCGAAGGCGTCACATCAGTCGAGATCAAATCGGGCTATGGGCTCGACCTCGAAAACGAAAAGAAATCCTTGCGCGCCGCCCGCCGGCTCGGCGAAGAGCGGCCCATGACGATCCGCACGACATTCCTCGGCGCTCATGCCTTGCCGCTGGAAGCCAAGGGCGACAAGGACGCCTTTATCGATCTGGTTGCCAAGGAGATTCTGCCGGCTGTCGCCGCCGATGGTCTTGCCGACGCGGTCGATGGGTTCTGCGAAGGCATCGCTTTCTCACCGGAGCAGATTGCACGCGTTTTCGACGCTGCCAGGGCCGCAGGCTTGCCCGTCAAGCTCCATGCCGATCAGCTGTCCAATCTGCATGGCGCCGAACTGGCCGCCCGCTTTGGCGCACTGTCGGCTGACCATCTCGAATACACCGACGAGGCCGGCGCCGTGGCGATGGCCAAGGCTGGAACCGTGGCGACGATCCTGCCCGGGGCCTATTATTTCATCCGCGAGACCAGGAAGCCGCCGATCAGCCTGTTTCGCCGGCACGGCGTCAAGATGGCCGTCGCTACCGACAACAATCCCGGCACCTCGCCACTGACCTCCCTGCTGTTGACCATGAACATGGCGGCGACCCTGTTTGGCCTCACCGTCGAGGAATGCCTTGCCGGTGTGACACGCGAGGCCGCCCGCGCGCTAGGGCTGCTTGGGCAAACCGGCACATTGGAGGCTGGAAAGTCTGCCGATCTGGCGATCTGGGACATCGAGCGCCCGGCTGAACTTGTTTATCGCATGGGCTTCAATCCGCTGCATGCCCGTATCTGGAGAGGACAATGACCGAACTTACCCTGAAGCCCGGCAATGCAACATTGGCCGAGTGGCGCGCCATCTATCGCGGCGCCGTCCCGAAGCTTGACGCCGCCTGTCGTCCGAAAATCAAGGCCAGCGCCGACGCCGTCGCCAGGATTCTGTCCCGGGGCGAGCCGGTCTATGGCGTCAACACCGGTTTCGGCAAGCTGGCCAGCGTCCGTATCCCGGATGCGGATCTCGAAACGTTGCAGCGCAACATCGTGCTGTCGCATGCCGCCGGCGTTGGCGAGCCAATGCCCGTTGCCATTGCGCGGCTGATGATGGCGCTGAAGCTGGCCAGCCTGGCGCAGGGCGCTTCCGGCGTTCAGCCGAAAACCATCGAGCTGCTCGAAGCGATGCTCGCCAACGACGTCATCCCGGTTGTGCCGGCTCAGGGCTCCGTCGGCGCCTCTGGCGATCTGGCGCCGCTGTCGCACATGACGGCGGTGATGATCGGTGTAGGCGAATGCTTTACGCCGCATGGCCGCGTGCCGGCCAAGGTCGCCTTTGTCTCGCACGGCCTGGAGCCGGTGACGCTCGGCGCCAAGGAAGGTCTGGCACTGCTCAACGGCACCCAGTTTTCCACCGCCTATGCGCTCGCCGCCCTGTTCGAAGCCGAAGTGCTCTATCAGTCGGCGCTGGTTGCCGGCGCCTTGTCGACCGACGCGGCGAAGGGCTCCGATGCGCCCTTCGATCCGCGCATCCATGCGCTGAGGAAGCATCGCGGTCAGATCGAGACGGCGGACGCCTTGCGCAATCTGATGGCCGGCAGCGCGATCCGGGAATCGCACCGCATCGGCGACGAGCGGGTGCAGGATCCATACTGCCTGCGCTGCCAGCCGCAGGTGATGGGTGCGGCTCTCACCGTGCTGCGCCAGGCCGCCGACACGCTTGGCACCGAGGCCAATGGCGTCACCGACAACCCGCTGATCTTCGCCGAGGACGACACGGCGCTGTCCGGCGGCAATTTCCATGCCGAGCCTGTGGCTTTTGCCGCCGACATGATCGCGCTCGCCGTCTGCGAGATCGGCTCGCTGTCGGAACGGCGCATCGCCATGCTGGTTGATCCGGCGCTCTCGGGCATGCCTGCCTTCTTGACGCCGAAGCCTGGCTTAAATTCCGGCTTCATGATCCCGCAGGTGACGGCTGCCGCGCTGGTGTCCGAAAACAAGCAGAAGGCCTATCCGGCCAGCGTCGATTCCATACCGACCTCGGCCAACCAGGAAGATCACGTGTCGATGGCGGCGCACGGCGCGCGCCGGCTGATCGGCATGGTCGAGAACGCCACTGCCGTCATAGGGATCGAACTGTTGGCCGCAGCGCAAGGCTGCGATTTCCATGCCCCCCTTGCCTCGAGTGCTGCATTGGAGGCCGTGCGCAAGCTGGTCAGGGCCGAAGTGCCGCATCTCGACAATGACCGGCATTTCCATCCCGACATGGAAAAGGCCATCGCCATGGTGCGCAGCGGCGCGACCGTCAAGGCAGCGGGCGCGGTGACGCTGCCGTCGATCTCGGGAGCCTGACGATGAGCGACTGGCTCACGGTGACGGAGGGAACGGCGCCCTTGCTGGTGTCGATCCCGCACACCGGCATCGACCTTGCCGGCATTGACAGCCGGCTGGTGTCGCCCTGGCTTGGCCGTCGCGACTGCGATTGGTGGATCGACCAGCTCTATGATTTCGCCGCCGGCCTTGGCGCGACGGTGGTGCATACGGCGATCTCGCGCACCGTCATCGACGTCAACCGTGATCCCTCGGGTGCTTCGCTCTACCCGGGGCAGACGACGACGACGCTTTGCCCGACAGAGACTTTCGACGGCGATCCGCTCTACCGTCCTGGCGAGGAGCCGATGC
>JBDSLV010000308.1:0-12408 GCA_039916205.1 Mesorhizobium sp.
TCTGGCCCTTGTCGAACGGGCGACCGACAGCCTTCCAGATCTCTACCGGATGGTGTTTGTGGCGCGGGTGATCGAGGGTCTGAGCATTGAAGAGACCTCGGAACTACTCGGCGTGCGGTCCGAAACCGTCAAGACCCGCCTGCATCGCGCCCGCGCTCTGCTGCGCAAAGCGCTGGACGACCAAATCGGGCCGGTACTGCTCGATGCCTTTCCCTTCGCCGGCCGGCGCTGCGAACGGCTGACCGCCGCCGTGATGCGGCGGCTCGGCCTGGAAGGCTAACCCTCGTCGAATTCAGCTGATTTTGGCGGGAACGTTTGCCGCTACCCAGCATCCAATGACCGTCAACTGAGAACAATGCCCGATGCGATTTGAGTTTCGGGCGAAGGAGATGCCATGCTTATCCGACATACCGCTGCCCTGGCCGCCATGCTTGGCACTGCCCCGCTCGCGCAAGCCGCCGACAAACCAACCGACCCGCAGATCGCCCACATCGCCTATACAGCCGGCGTGATCGATGTCGAGGCGGCCAAGCAAGCGCTCAAGAAGTCGAAGAACCAGGAGGTGCTCGCCTTCGCCAAGGACATGGTTCGCGACCATGAGGCGGTGAATGTGCAGGCGCTCGACCTGGTCAAAAAACTCAAGGTGAGGCCGGAAGACAACGCCACCAGCAAGGCGCTCACCAAAGCCGCTGCGGAGGAGCGGGCCAAGCTCGCCAAGCTCAAGGGGGCGGCCTTCGACAAGGCTTACGTCGACAACGAGGTCGCCTATCACAAGCAGGTCGACGACGCGCTCGAAACGTTGCTCATCCCTTCAGCCAGCAATGCCGAGTTGAAGAGCCTGCTGGAAACCGGCCTGAAGATATTCCAGGGCCATGAGCAGCATGCCGAACATGTTGCCGGCATGCTGAAATGAGAACAGCGCTGATGGTGCCGAAATGGCATCTGTGGATTGCACTGGCGCTGACAATCGTTGCTGCGCCGGTGAAGGCCGAAACCATCCAGGTTACCATCGACAAGTTGGTGTTCTCGCCAGCGACGGTCGATGCGAAGGTTGGCGACACGGTCGTGTGGGTGAACAAGGACATGTTTGCCCACACCGCCACCGTCAAGGGCGACTGGGAGGTGATGATCCCGCCGAAGAAGTCCGCAAGCCTGACATTGAAGGCTGCGGGACCAGTCGACTATTTCTGCCGCTTCCACCCCAACATGAAAGGCCACATCGTGGTGGCGCCGTAGCTGTCAATCTGGAGCGTGAGATCGCGGCAGGCGCCGCGATCCGCAATTTGAGAAGTGCGTCGTGCCCAGGGAGGTTGCATAAGCAAGAACGCGCTTGTCTTTGCAAGCGGCGGCAGCTTCGGTGCCATTCAGGTTGCATGCCGCGCGCGCTCGGACACCTGCCGCGCAGGCGCAGCACGCCTGGTGTTACATGACGGATCCATCGCGATTGCCACTACGGTTCGCAGACAGCAAGTTGGTCTGCCAACTGATCTGCCGCTAAGTCCAGTCCAATAGTGATAAAATATTCTAAGGAACGGCTCTCTGTTGTGACGTTTCCAATAACGACCACGTTCTTAAGGCCTAGATACTGTCGGATCTGGATTTCGGGACAGGCAAGGCGGTTCGGCTTGTGGTCATGGCGCGACGATTTCATTGTGATGCGGTGCTATGCGACGGGAGGACACTCACCGAGCGCGCTGGCGCCCTTGGCGAACCGCGCGCCTCGATTACATCGTCCATCATCTCGCCTTGCCTTTGGCGGTCGGCCAGCGGCCTTCTTGCGGGTCGTGCGGAGGCGAGGCACTCCGCGCTTCGGCGCGCTGCTCGATCTGCTCGCCTATCACACCCATATCCTGTCCATGAACGGCGACAGCTATCGGCTGATAGCAATCCGCCGGCCGATGCTACGTTCAATGCGGTGGAGCAGAACCTGGCCGCCGGCCGGACAGGCAACAACCAGAAAGCCCTTGGGTCAGTTAGGAACCATCTAATCCAAACCGTCGCGTCACCCTGTGCTCGAATGGCCTGCTTTTACTTCGACCAAATGGCTTGGATTCCGAACGCCGTCGACAATTACTCTTCGGTCAAGAGGAAAAACGGATGGTTCCTGCTGGCGTTACGTCGTAGCCGCTGAGTTCCGCCGCGCGAAGTGCCATGTCGCCCCGGGCGAAGAAGCCGAGCAATGCCTGCATTGAAGGCTGGAAATAGATGCGCTGGCGCATCACCAGATCGAACTCTTCCCACAGCAGCGGCACGAAATCGATACCGGAAGCGCGGGCGGCCGAGCGGGTTGCGATACCGCAATCCGCTCGGCCGGCGCGGATCGCGGCGGCAAGGTCGGGCCCTGTCAGGCAAGGTGGCTCCAGCCGGTTCAGGTGCGCCGGGCTCGCGCCGGCCCGCGCCAGCAGCATCTCAAGCAGCATTTGCGCCCCCGCCCCCTTCTGTCTTACGGCCATCCTTGCGTTGCCTCTTAGAATGTCGGCAACGCAGTGCAGCCCCTTTGGATTGCCGGGTGCGAGGAGGAGACCCTGTTCGCGACGGGCAACCGCCACCACGACTGCGTCATGTAGACGCGGCGTGGACCGCATCGCCGTCACATTCGCCAGTTCCCCATTCTCTTGCGAGGAATGAAAGTGGATGGCGGCAGCCGCTACCTCGCCCCGCAGCAAACGCGCGACGCCTTTTTCGCTCCCTTCGCTGAGCGAGGCCAAGCCTGATCCAGAGCGGCGCAGGCACCATTCGAGCAGATCGTCTTGGCTGCCGCCGATGATCAGTGGCGGGCTTGGCGGGACCATCCCTTTTGGATGCGCCAGGCCGGAAAGCACCCACCGGTCGAGTTCATGGCGCGGGAATAGCCATTTGCCGGTTACCTTGGTGCATGGGATCGCATTGTCGGCAACGAGCTCATAAAGCTTGCGTTCGCCCAGGCGCAGATAATCCGCAGCTTCGGAGGTGGTGAGAAGGTCCATCACCTGCATTATCATGCATATTCCTGTTCAGGTTCAATTGTTTGACAGAACGGGAATCATTGCAGACAAAACCCGACTGGAGACAAGAGAATGTTCGACGGTTCGAGCGCCTGGCAGCTGATCCTTAGCGGCGACGCGGCGCTCTACGCGATCGTCTGGCTGTCGCTGGTCGTCAGCCTGTCGGCGGTTGCCATCGCCACGGTGATCGGGCTGCCGCTCGGCGCGCTGCTGGCCCTGACGCGATTTCGCGGCCGCGCCGCGCTGATCGTGCTTCTCAACGGGTTCATGGGACTGCCGCCGGTGGTCGTCGGCCTCACGGTGTTTCTTCTGCTGTCGCGGTCAGGACCGCTCGGCGTTTTCGGGATATTGTTTACGCCGCTGGCCATGGTGATCGCGCAGGCCTTGCTGGTTGTGCCGATCATCGCGGCGCTGACGCGCCAGACAATCGAGGATCTCTGGCTCGAATATCGTGACGAGCTGACAGCCATGAATGTCGGCCCGGGGGGGCGCATGGCAACGCTTTTATGGGACAGCCGTTTCAGTCTCATCACGGCGCTTCTGGCCGGATTCGGCCGTGCCGCAGCCGAAGTCGGCACGGTGATGATCGTCGGAGGCAATATCGACGGGTTCACCCGCACGATGACCACGACGATCGCGCTCGAGACGTCCAAGGGCAACCTGCCGCTCGCCATGGGGCTGGGCCTGATCCTGATAGCGCTCATCCTCATGATCAACGCAGCCGCCTGGGGCGTGCGCGTCTGGTCGGAGCAGCGAGCGGGCTAAAATGCGGGACCTGTCAAGCGATCTTCCTGTCAGGTTCGAAGGTGTTTCACTGCATGCCGGCAAAACCCCCCTCCTGGATTGTGTTAGCCTGTTGATCTCGCCGGGTGCCCCGACGCTCGTCGTGGGCCCGAACGGCTCCGGCAAGACCTCCCTGCTTAGGCTTTGCATGGGGCTTGTCACACCCTCCGCCGGCAAGGTCAGCTGGGGCGGGCGCCATTCGCTGGGCCCGTCGCGCCTGGCCATGCTGTTCCAGCGGCCGGTGATGCTACGCCGTTCGGTCGCCGACAATGTCATCTATGGTCTTCGCAAGTCCGGTATGCCGCGCAAATTGCGCACTGCGCGCATGGAGGATGCGCTCGCCCGCGTTGGTTTGCTGGAGCTCGCCAGCCGTCCTGCCAGGCGCCTTTCGGGTGGCGAACAGCAGCGCGTCGCGCTTGCCCGCGCTCTCGTGCGGGAGCCGGAGCTTCTGCTGCTTGACGAACCGACCGCAAATCTTGATCCAGCCGCCACCCGTGCGGTGGAGGCGATCATCCTGATGGCGGCGCAGTCGGGCATAAAGATCGTCATGGCCTCGCATGATCTGGGTCAGGTGCGACGGTTGGCCGCCGATGTGATGTTTCTTGTCCGAGGCCGCCTTTGCGAGCGCACCAGCGCCTCTGATTTCTTCGATCATCCATCAACGGGCGAGGCAAAAGCGTTCGTTCGTGGCGATCTCGTCATCTAATGCACAGGAGATTCCATCCTTGAACCATCGTATCTTTTCCGCTTTCGCCGCTGCCATATTGCTCGCGGCGAGCGGCGTCGCTGCTGTCGCCCAGGACAAGTCGATCGTGGTCGCATCGACCACATCCACTCAGGATTCCGGCCTGTTCGACTACCTTCTGCCGCTGTTCAAGAACAAGACGGGCATCGAAGTGAAGGTGATCGCGCAGGGTACCGGGCAGGCGCTCGACACGGCACGACGCGGCGATGCTGACGTCGTCTTCGTGCATGCCAAGGCGCAGGAATTGAAATTTCTCGAAGAGGGCTTTGGCGTGAAGCGCTACGACGTGATGTACAATGATTTCGTGCTGATCGGCCCCAAGAGCGATCCGGCCGGCGTCAAGGGGTCCAAGGATATCACCACCGCCTTCGACGCGATCCGCACCACACGGGCTCCCTTCGTTTCGCGCGGTGACAACTCCGGCACGCATATCGCCGAATTGAAGCTCTGGAAGGAAGCCGGCATCGATATCGATAAGGCAAAGGGCAAGTGGTACCGCGATATCGGCCAGGGCATGGGCGCGGCGCTGAACACGGCCGGCGCCATGAATGCCTATGTCCTTTCGGACCGCGGCACGTGGCTTTCATTCAAGAACCGCGACGATCTGGAAATCGTGGTCGAGGGTGATAAACGGCTGTTCAACCAATATGGCGTCATGCTGGTCAATCCGAAGAAATTTGCGACGGTGAAGGCGGATCTCGGCCAGAGCTTCATCGACTATCTCGTTTCCGAGGAAGGGCAAAAGGCAATCGCCGGATACATGATTGACGGTCAGCAGCTGTTCTTCCCCAACGCCAAACACGACCCGTCCTGATCGGATCACCACGCGAATAGCTGCATCGAGGCGGGAGGACCATTCCAACCGCCTCGATGCTGGTTGCAATCCGGGTCGCACATGGCCAATCATTGGGCATGAGCAGAACCCAGCCTTCGACCGGCGCGCTGACCAGCCTCGAAGCGGCGCTCGCCGAACTGCTCGACGGCTTGGTCGCGGTCGCTCCTATATCAGTGCTGCTTGAGCAGGCGCGCGGCCGCATCGCCGTTGAGACGGCAACGCTTGTTCATCCGCTGCCTGAGCGCAACAGGGCCGCCATCGATGGCTGGCCGCTGCGTTCGCTCGATATTGCCGGTGCCTCGTCCTATTCGCCAGTTCCTTTGATGAACGCCCCGGCGTGGGTTGAGGCCGGTGAAGCGCTTGCCGATGGCTGCGACTGCGTCTTGAAAGCCGATCTGGTCGAGTGGATAGGCCCAATCGCACAAGCCTTTACGGATGCGATTCCCGGCGAGGGCATCCGTCGAGCCGGAGAGGATATTGCCGCCGGCCGACCTGTCGTCATCGCCGGCCGCCAACTGTGCGCCGCTGATCTTCTGGCCGCTCGCGCCGCTGGGGCCAAGACGGTTGCCGTTCGTTCGCCAAATGTCCGCCTAATCGACGTGGCGGCGACCGATGGCAGTTCGCTAACGACCGAGTTCATCACCGAACTGATGAAAGCCGCAGGCGCATGCGTTTCGGTCGGGACGGCCGCGCGCGACGCCCGATCCATCACCGAGACACTGAGCGCCCACCAATGCGACCTGGTCGTCACCGTCGGCGGTACCGGCTTCGGTCGTTTCGATGCCACCGCCGAGGCCTTGTCGTTACGCGGTGCATTGATCGCACACGGCATTGCCCTTCGACCGGGCTGCACCGCGGCAATCGGAAAACTGGGAGCCGTTGCGATCATAGCGCTGCCCGGCGCGCCCGATCAGGCCTTTGGGGCCTATCACG
The DNA here is from genome assembly GCA_039916205.1 of Mesorhizobium sp. GTDB lineage: Bacteria > Pseudomonadota > Alphaproteobacteria > Rhizobiales > Rhizobiaceae > Mesorhizobium. Next base: position 6,281 of record JBDSLV010000308.1, read on the forward strand.
CGCTGGTGCAGCCGATACTCGATCGTCTGAGTGGCCTCACAGCTAGGCCCACCACCGCGCGGCCGCTGACGCGCAAGATATCCTCGGCTGTCGGCATTGCCGAGATCGTGCTGGTCCGACAGGAGCAATCCGGCTGGCTGCCGATTGGCGTCGGCGACCTGTCGCTGGACCATCTTCGTATGGCCGATGCCTGGCTTCTCATTGCGGGCGACAGCGAAGGCCATGCCGCGGGAATGCCGGTCGAAGCCTTTCTGCTGCGCATGAACTGAGATAGGTTCGCCAGCATGACCAGATCTCTTGAGACACAAGCTTCGCGCCCGAACCAAGGGGTTGGTCAAGATCAGTTCCTGACCATCTTGTCGCGCGAGGAAGCGATGGTCCGATTTGAAGCGGCGCTGTTTCCGCGCGACCTGCTCCAGGAAGAGTGCATGCTGGCCGACGCGCTAGGCCTGGCGCTCGCGCGCGATATCGTGGCGCCTGTCGACGCGCCGCCGTTCGACCGGTCAAATGTCGATGGTTTTGCCGTGCGATCCGCGGACGTCGCGCCCGCGTCGGAAGCAGTCGTCGTGCGCCTATCGTTGAATAAGGAAATCATCGCCTGCGGCGTGGCACCCGCGGAGAGCGTGGAGGTGGGTACCGCAACCTCAATCGCGACCGGTGGGCCGCTGCCGCGCGGCGCGGATGCTGTCGTGATGGTTGAACATACCCAGCCTGCGGGAGATGAGGCCATCGAGATTCGGCGCAGTGCTTCGCCTGGCCAATTCGTGTCCTACGCCGGATCGGACATCGCTCGCGGCGAGGTGTTGCTACGCACGGGGACACAGATCGGCTCGCGGGAAATCGGCATGCTGGCCACTTGCGGCATTTCGCGCGTCACTGTTGCACGCAAGCTTCGCGTTGCGGTCCTGTCGACCGGTGACGAACTCGTCCAGCCCGGCGAGCCTTTGCGCCCCGCCGCCGTCTACGACGCCAACGGCGCGGTCATCAGTGCGGCAATCGCGGAAAACGGTGGGGAACCCCTGTTTTTCGGCGCGATTGCGGACGACGAAGCTCGGCTTGAAAGGGCCATGCGTGATGCGCTTGAGGCTTCCGATATGCTGATCTTGTCTGGCGGCACTTCGAAAGGGGCTGGAGATCTCAGCCATCGCATCATCTCCCGCCTCGGTAAGCCGGGTATCATTGCGCATGGCGTGGCGCTGAAACCAGGCAAGCCGCTTTGCCTTGCAGTCTGCGACGGCAAGCCCGTCGTTATCCTGCCAGGCTTCCCGACGTCGGCGATGTTTACCTTTCACGACATGATCGTGCCGGTGCTGCGTCGCATGGCCGGCCTGCCACCGAGAGCCGAGACGCAGCTGACGGCCAAAATTCCGCTGCGCATCAGTTCAGAGCTCGGTCGCACCGAATTCGTCATGGTTTCACTTGTAGAGGGGGAAAATGGCCTGGTCGCCTATCCGACGGGCAAAGGCTCAGGCGCGGTCACCTCATTTGCGCAGGCAGACGGGTTCGTGCGCATTGAAGCGCTGGCCGACCACATGCCTGCCGGCTCGTCGGTCGAGGTAACGTTATTTACACCGCATGTGCGGGTGCCTGATCTCGTCATCATAGGCAGTCATTGTACCGGGCTCGACTCGGTGTTGGCGCCGCTCGCGCGCGGGGGGCTGTCCGCCCGATCGCTTGCCGTCGGAAGTCTTGGCGGACTGGCGGCGGCTCGGCGCGGCGAATGCGACCTGGCGCCGATCCATCTGCTCGACGACAAGACCCAAACCTACAACGCGACGTTTCTGAGCGAGGGGCTCGAACTCGTGCCCGGCTGGCGGCGCATGCAGGGCGTCATCTATCGGCCGGGCGATACGCGCTTCGAGGGCAAGTCCGTCGAAAATGCGCTTGCTGCGGCCCTTGCCGATCCGACCTGCCTGATGGTCAACCGCAATCAAGGTGCCGGGACCCGCATTCTGATCGACAATTTGCTCGGTCCTGCGCGCCCGGACGGTTACTGGAACCAGCCGCGCTCGCACAATGCCGTCGCGGCAGCGGTGGTGCAAAAGCGCGCCGATTGGGGCGTCACTATCGAGCCCGTCGCCCGCGCTGCTGGCCTCGGTTTCATTGCGCTGACCGAAGAGCACTATGATTTTGTATTGGTCTCGACGCGCAAGTCGCGGCCTGCCGTGCAGGCATTCCTGGCCGCGTTGCAGTCACCCGCAGGCCGCGTTGCGATCGAAGAGGCGGGTTTCCGCCCGGCCTGAATCAACCAGCGCCAGTCGCTCTGCCTCGGAAAGATTTTGGTGCGTATTGGCGTTGAAAAGGGATCGACCAGCTTTATTGGCCACGTCATGGTGGCGACCTGATAGCGCTCCAAAGATCGATTTTGCGCAGGTCCTCGTCGACCAGCGCGTGGGCAACACAAGAACATTCAATGCACACTCACTGAACAAAACGAAGCTCGTTCACCCTCTGCCCCCATTGCGGAATCGGTTGGCCTAATCGTCAACCAGATCCGCCAGCATCTCAGCTTCGGCTATATCCTCCGGCGTATTCGCATTGAAGAACGGGTCTAAGGGCTCAATCGGCCAAGACACTTTGGCGAGCCGATACCGTTCGGTCCAGCGGTCGATTTTCCGTACGTCTTCTTCGACGAGCGCATACCGCAGTTCATGGCGTAACGCGACACTCCACAAACCGACCACAGGATGTGCCTGGTCGCCCGACACCGCTACCGCGAGTTGGGCGTTCTGCTCGATACGCGCACCCTGCAGCCGATGGACAAGGTCGCGCGGCAGAAACGGGCAATCCCCGGGAATGCTGATAATCCATTCTGCGTCGGCCCTGTTGGCGGCCACCCAGTCGAGTGCCGCAAGCACTCCCGCAAGAGGCCCGGGATATTCCGCCACTGTGTCGGGAATGACCGTCAATCCGAACGCGGCGAAGCGTTCGGGATCACCATTGGCGTTCAGGATCAGACTGTCGCACTGGGGTGCGAGCCGCTCGATCACGCGGCTGAGGATGGTGCGTCCGCCGATCTCACGCATCGGTTTGTCGCCGCCACCCAGGCGGCGCGCCAGACCGCCTGCGAGAACGACGCCGACAGTTGGGATGGTGTCACTCGTCATTGTCGCCGCCCTTGCGCCTGTGCCGCGAGGGCTCTTCGTCAACCAGCTCAAGATCCTGGTCGAACACGATCCTCTTTTCGCCGGAAAGCGCGGTGAACCGTTTGCCCCGCGCCCGTCCGACCAAGGTCAAGCCGACCTCCCGTGCAAGCGCCACTCCCCAGGCGGTGAAACCGGACCGCGAGACGAGTATGGGGATGCCCATGCGCACCGTCTTGATGGTCATTTCGGAAGTGAGTCGACCAGTAGTGTAGAGGATCTTGTCTGCCGGATCGACGTCGTTGCGGTACATCCAGCCAGCGATCTTGTCGACCGCGTTATGACGGCCGACATCCTCCATGTAACAGATTGGGGTTCCTTCCCTGCAAAGCACGCAGCCGTGGATCGCGCCGGCCTCAAGGTAAAGCGAGGGCGTGGTGTTGATGCTACGGGTCATCTGATAGAGCCAGGAGGTCCGCAGTTCAGCTGCGGGCAGGTCAATTTCTTCGAGCGCTTCCATGAGATCGCCAAAGGCCGTGCCTTGCGCGCAGCCAGAGGTCAGCGTTCTCTTTTTCAGCTTCTGCTCGTAATTGGTGTTACGCTCGGTGCGCACGACAACGACCTGAAGGTCATCATCGTAGTCGACCTCCGTGACAACGTCGTCGGGCTTGAGCATGTTCTGGTTGAGCAGGTAGCCGAGAGCCAGATATTCGGGATAGTCGTTGATCGTCATCATGGTGACGATTTCCTGTGCATTGAGATAAAGCGTAAGCGCCCTCTCGGCAGGAACATTGATTTCGACAACCGCGCCAGTGTGATCGATGCCGCTCACCCTCTCGGTAAGGCGCGGCGCGGCCGGATCCGGCATAACGACAGCCAATTCGGGACTCACTTTGACAGGATGCATTGTGTTCTCGCAATCATTGGCGAACGGGCTGCGTGCTGAGGTCAAACTGAAAATGCTCGCCCGCTGGTCTCTGATGATATAGGCCGACCCTCGGAATGCTGCTCAATTTTTTGCGCTGGTAGAACAGTACAGTTGTAAAATGGCACAACTTTCGGACGATTGCTTCGCGTTTGGCGGCCCGCTGATGCCCGTCAACGACACGCTCGCGCTCCTCGCATCGCGCCTTGCTCCACTGAACGGGCAAGAAATCGTGCCGCTTGGCACAGCCGACGGGCGTATTCTTGCGCGCGACCTGGTGGCGCCACTGCCGCTTCCGCCCTTCACCAATTCGGCAGTCGACGGCTATGCCATTCGTGGTGCCGATATCCCGGTCATGGCCGGCAAAACCTTTCCGGTTACCGACTATGTTCAGGCTGGCATGGCTGCACGTCAGGCCATTGAGCCCGGTCAAGCCATTCGCATCTTCACTGGCGCGCTGATGCCGGACGGCGCCGACACAGTGTTCATGCAGGAGGACGTCGTTGTTGACAACGCGGGGGATGCGATCCTGCCGCCCGGTCTCAGGCAGGGTTCAAATGTGCGCCCCGCCGGTGAGGATATTCCCCTGGGAAAAAATGTGCTGAAGGCAGGTCACCGGCTTCGTCCCCAGGATGTTGCCTTGATTGCGGCATTGGGCATGACCGAGGTCGAGGTGGCCAGGCGCGTAAAGGTGGCTATTTTCTCGACTGGAAATGAAATTGTTGCCCCTGGTTCGGCACGCGGAGAGGCCCAGCTTTTCGATTCCAACCGCTTCATGTTGTCGGCCATGGCTTCGCGTCTTGGCTGCCTCGTCACCGACCTTGGCATTCTCGGTGACGACCGCGCCGCAATCGCCGAGGCCCTGAAGGCGGCGGCCTCGACGCATGATCTCATCCTGACCTCGGGCGGCGTTTCCACAGGAGAGGCCGACCATGTCAAGGCGAGTGTCGAGAGCGTCGGCACGCTTGTCTTCTGGCGCGTGGCCATCAAGCCCGGCCGCCCCGTCGCAATGGGGGTTATCCAGGGCATACCGTTCATCGGCCTCCCGGGAAATCCGGTTGCAAGCTTCGTCACGTTCGCGCTGATCGCTCGGCCTGCCATCATGGCGCTGGCAGGATCACCATCGGTACCAGTGTTTCCGACCCCCGTGCGAGCAGCGTTTTCGTATCGAAAGAAGGCGGGCCGACGCGAATATGTCCGCGTCAATCTGCGCCATGGCAAAGTCGGCTTGCCTGAAGCGACCAAGTTCCCGCGAGAGGGTGCCGGCCTGCTTTCATCGCTTGTCGACACGGATGGCCTGGTCGAACTTCGCGAGGAAACCACCGAAATCAAGGTCGGCGACACAGTGGAGTACATTTCCTATTCGAGCCTGATCTGACACCAGGAATTCAGCGCATTGGCAAAGCACGCGGACCCTCATGGCAGCGGCTGTGCCCCATACCATGCGCCACCTTGGCCAATTGACGGTAACTGTGGTCCTTGCCACGGTGCCGAGATGAACACGACGAAGCTTGATCTGTCGGGCCTGAAATGCCCCTTGCCAGCGCTGAAGACGCGCAAGGCACTTACTTTCATCGAACAGGGCGACAGGCTGGAAGTACATTGCACCGATCCGCTGTCCGCCATCGACATTCCCAACCTTCTGAACGAAACGGGAGATCGTCTCGAAAGCACTGATCGAGACGAGAATGGCAATGTCTTTCTGATCACAAAGACGAGCGCTCCGGTGGTCAAGCGTAAGCGCCCGTGAATGGCACGGCACTTCCGGTTCTCTGGGTTGCCGGGGCAAGCCGAGATGATCAACCTGTTGCGCGATATTGAGACTGCGGACGCGACTTGCGGCGCGCTTTTCCAATCAACTGTCGCATTTATTCTCGCATTGAACGGCCAGTACGCTAAGTTCAAACTAGGTAGCTGTGCCTGACAGCGGTCGCTGCCTGGGACGATTCGACGGAAGGGAATGTGCATGACGATGCAATCTCGGCGCCCTCGCGATCGAGGACCTAAGGGGCGTGCCCTTGACGACACCGCGCTCCGGGAAGTCCAAGATTTGCTCCTGGGCCGTGAGCGCCGCCGCGATCTCCTCATCGAGTTTCTGCATCTGATCCAGGATGCCTATG
>JBDSLV010000309.1:0-3684 GCA_039916205.1 Mesorhizobium sp.
CGCCATGTGTGTGGAAGCGCTGTGACACGATACAAATAGGGTGTTGGCGGAAAGCGAGCGGGGAAAAAGGGCAAACCCCGCCGCCTGAACGGTCCGCCATCACCACCATTGGCTTTTCTGGGAGGAGACCATCATGACAAAGGTTGCAATCGTCACCGGCGGGTCGCGCGGCATTGGCGCCGCCATATCCATCGGCCTCAAGAGCGCGGGCTATTCGGTGGCGGCGAATTATGCCGGCAATGACGAGGCCGCGAGCAAGTTCAAGGCGCAGACCGGCATTCCCGTCTACAAATGGTCGGTCGCCGACTACGATGCCTGTGTCGCCGGCATCAGGCAGGTCGAGGCCGATCTCGGTCCTGTCGCGGTGCTGGTCAACAATGCCGGCATCACCCGCGACGCCATGTTCCATAAGCTGACACGCGAGCAGTGGAAAGAGGTCATCGACACCAACCTCTCCGGCGTCTTCAACATGACACACCCGCTGTGGGGCGGCATGCGCGACCGCAAATTCGGCCGCGTCATCACCATTTCCTCGATCAACGGCCAGAAGGGCCAGGCCGGCCAGGTCAACTACTCCGCCGCCAAGGCCGGTGACATCGGCTTCTCCAAGGCGCTGGCCCAGGAAGGCGCGCGCGCCGGCATCACCGTCAACGTCATCTGCCCCGGCTACATCGGCACCGAGATGGTCAGGGCTATCGACGAGAAGGTGCTCAACGAACGCATCATCCCGCAGATTCCCGTCGGCCGCCTCGGCGAACCGGAGGAGATCGCCCGCTGCGTCGTCTTCCTCGCGTCAGACGATGCCGGCTTCATCACTGGCTCCACCATCACCGCCAATGGCGGGCAGTATTTCGCCTGATCAAAACCGTATGGCCCTAATGTGCAAAATGCCGGCGGTCTCGCCGGCATTTTATTTCCAAGCTGGTGCAGCACCGGAAGTGCCATGTGCCGGGCTCAAGCGACCAGCTTGAGCCCGCTTTTCACGGCCTGCTTGCGCACACCGGGCCGCGACGGCGCCGGCAGCCTGGCCATTTTTGCCCGGCTGAGCCCTGACAATTTCAGCGAAATCTGGCGCTTGGCGAACGGCATCATATTGACGACGCCAAGCACGAGATTGCGCAGGACGCATCGCACTGGCGTGCGGACAAGCGCCATGCCTGTCAGCCTGCCCGCCAGTTCGATCACCTCCTGCGCCGCCGGGCGGCGAAGTGTTTCGTAGAGGTCGAGCTCGCTCTCCTGACGGACGCCGTTGATCACGTCGCCGAGCAATTCGCCCAGCACCACGGCATCGATCAGCCCGGTGTTCATGCCCTGGCCGCCGGCCGGGCTGTGCACATGAGCGGCATCGCCCATCACGAACAGGTTCCCCTGGCGGTAGGACTTGGCGATGCGGTGATGGACGCGGAAACGCGTGCTCCAGCTCAGGTCGAGTACCTTCGCCGGGCTGGCGGACGGGCCACGGCTGTCCAGCAGCGCTTGGATGTCGCTGATTTCCGGGTGCTCAGGCGCATCATCCATGGTCGCGACGATGCGGTAGGACCCATCCGGCAGCGGCGCCACGACGACAAGGCCGGCCGGCGAGAACAGCAGCGACACTTCCGTCGGCCCGAGCGGCCAGTCGAGGCGAACGTCGGCGAGAACAAAGGACCCGTCATAGGCCTCACCGTCAAAGCCGATGCCCGCCGCCTCGCGAACCACGCTGTGCATTCCATCTCCACCGACGACGTAGCGTGCCGAGATCGTCTTTTCGCGGCCGTGCTGGACGACGGTGACGTGCGCGCCGTCGACACCCTGCGTCACGGTCTTCGCCTCGACGCCGCGGTGGACGATGCCACCCAGCTTGGCGATGCGTTCGCCGAGCACTTTCTCGGTCAGGTTCTGCGGGATCATCAGCACATAGGGATATGCAGTGGGCAGGCCAGCGAAATTGAGATTGACCAGCGTCCGGTCACGGTCGCGGATGGCGAAGTTGTCGAGCTTCAGGCCGAGTTCAACCAGTCGTCCGGCGACGCCGAGGGGCTCGAGTGTTTCAAGCGTCTGCGCGTGAATCACTCCAGCGCGTGAGGTGTTGAGGCCTTCGGCAAGACGATCGACCAAAACGTGATCGACGCCTGCCTGATGCAAGCCAATGGACAATGCAAGGCCGGTCGGGCCGGCGCCAATGATCAGAACTTGGGTGGTATCGGGCAGCATTTCCTGTCTCCATTTGTCAACGATTGGTGACTTTTATTTTGAGCGGTTGAATTTGTCAACGGTCGTTGATAAACAATTTTCATGACCACGAATCAACCGAATAAGCCAAGCAAGTCCGACCGTACGCGGGCGCAAATCCTCGATGCGGCCAGGCAGCTGTTCGCCGAGCATGGTTATGATGGCGCCTCCATCCGTGACGTTGCGGCCCGAGCTTCGATCGACCCGGCGATGGTGATCCGCTACTTCCACAGCAAGGATGAACTCTTCACCAGGGCGGCGGTTGTCGACCTGCAATTGCCGGAGCTGGGTACGATCGACCGGGCCGCCATCGGCGAAACCCTGATCAAACACTTTCTCGAAATCTGGGAAGGCCCGGCCAGCGGTCCCGGCATGGCCATCCTGCTGCGTTCGGCAATATCCAACGGCTTTGCCGCCGAGAAGCTGCGGGATGTCTTTGCCAATCAGGTGAGGCCGGTCCTTGCAGTGGCCGGCAACCCCGCCGATGCGGGCCGGCGGGCCGGACTCGTTTCGAGCCAGTTGCTGGGCTTGGCGATGTGCAGATATTTGCTCCGCCTGCCACCCGTTGCAGCCCTGTCTCACGACGAAATCGTCAAGACCATCGGCCCGGTCCTGCAGCGCTATGCTACCGGAGCGGATGCGTCCTGAACCGGTCGTTCAAGGCTGTCAGATAATGCGTCGGGCCATGGCATTGCTCGAGCCACCCCAAGACGACATGTGCAGTTCCGGCACGCAAAGGTTAACGGCGCTTCGCCGCTATGTGCAAACCTGCCTTGCAACCTGTGGGCTCTCGGTGGAAAACCTGTTCACAACACAAGCTGTTGGGGTGAACAAACCGGGAAAACCGGTCCATCGCTGATTCGTCGCTGGTTCGTTCCGGCTTTGACCGGAACATTAACGGCGAAGTCCGAAACCGCCCTCCAAATGATTAAGGCGCATTAGGAAACATCAACAATTTCATAATCTTGGTCGAGGACCGCCAGGCATCCCCTCCGGTTCGTCGGCATAGGTTAACGGCAAGTCCGCTCTAGCATGAAACGGGCCAGTTCGACGATTCAGCATGTGGTAAGAGTCCGAGCCGCAAAATCCACATGTAGCCGTGAACAAAACCTGAATCAGTTGGAGTCACTGATTCGTCGCCGATTCGTTCCAGACTCGTTCTATCCGTTAATCGGCAACCGTTTCACGGATTGACAACGATGCCATCGAGATACCGCTGGAACATTCCGCTTTCGCTTCGCGTGCGAAATCCCTATGTGTCGCCTGTCATACGCACCAGAGCAGGCGCGCTCCCGACAATGAGAGGCCAGAAAGCCTTATTTCAACGCTGATGAACATCCAGCCCAAACACACCGAGCCGCTGATCCTGTCGGGCCGCGACGTCACCGCCGTGCTGGGGCCGACCAACACCGGCAAGACGCATCTCGCCATCGAGCGCATGGTGGCGCATGAGAGCGGCATCATTGGCTTGCC
>JBDSLV010000310.1:0-8120 GCA_039916205.1 Mesorhizobium sp.
CGGCCTGATTGGAGAGCTCGCCCATGATGACATAGACGTTGGCTTCCTTCTTGCCGGCTTCGGTGAACAGGCGGCAGACTTCCTTGGTCTCGAGCGTGCCGGAATCGGCCTCGTTCGAGGCAACAAACGCCTGGTTGTCCGGCAGCGTGTTAACATTGACCGGCTCGCGGTTGACATAGACCAGCGGGATCTTGGCAGCAGCGGCAGCGTCGGACATCGCCTGGGTGGCCGAGGTGTCGACCGGGTTGACGATGATGGCGTCGACGCCCGAAGCGGCGAAGTTCTTGATCTGGTCGAGCTGCTTGGCGACGTCGTTCTGCGCGTCCTCGACCTGCAGCTCAACGCCGCTCATGCCCTTGGCTTGCTCGATCATGCCGTTGCGCAGGACGGTCAGGAAGTTGTCGTCGAACTTGGCCATCGACACGCCGACCTTGGCGGCAAAGGCGGATGAACTCATCAGCGCCGCGAAGGCGACGCCCAAAATCAGTTTCTTCATTTTATTTCTCCTCCACACTGGTGTCCGGTTGCACCCATCACTCCGGAATCCCCGATCTCCCAGGGAATCTCTCCCGATTGGCCTCATCCCGGACGGCGTCTTTCACATTGGCTAGAACGCCAAGCCCTCTGTTTGAAACAGATGTTCCGGAACGAAAGAACCAAAATATGCAGTTGGTGAAATATTTATTCCATTTTGCCGTGAGGCGTCAAGGGCCATTCCAGCGCCGGACGTGTGATTTTAGCACTTGGGCAGGTAAGCATGGGGCAAAGTTGCTCGCTGGGCAGCAGCGAAGCATCCGCTCTGCCAACGATCCGCCGTGAACACCGGGCTCCATCAGCGATGATGGATTCTTTCATCAGGTCGAGAGCTGCGCTTTGCGCGCAGCTGACCTCAGATGTTCTCGGGCAGGTAGATGTCGAATGGCAGAAAGGTCTGGCCGGGTGCGTTCGCCGCGCCGGTCTCGATCGCGTGCGCCATCAGGTCGACCAGCTCGCGGGAGAGGGCTGCCAATGGTGTCGAGATCACCATGGTCAGGACGCCATCGGCCAGTGCGGAGCGCGAAACCGCCGTGATCTCGTTGCAGATGACGGCGGGCATCTCGCCCGGCTTTGCTTGCCGGAGCGCGGAGACCGCGCCCTCCATGCCGCCGCCGGCGACGTAGAAGCCAACGAGGTCGGGGTGGAGGGCCAGCAGATCGATGATCGTGTCATGCGTGATCTGGTTGGCTTCCAGATTGACCAGCGTTTCTAGCAAGGTGAATTCCGGCGCCTGTTCGCGGAAGAACGAGCGGAAGCCGATCTCGCGCAGCTCGTGGCCATGGAAGCGGTGGCTGCCGACGAACAACGCGACCTTGCCCGGCCGTTTCGCTGCCTTGGAGATCATCCAGGCGGCCGTGCGGCCAACCTTGCGGTTATCGAGGCCGACATAGCCTTCGCGAATCCCCGCGGCGAAATCGGACAATAGCGAAAAGACCGGCAGGCCTTTTGCTTTCATCTCCTCGACGGCAACCGTCAGCGTCGGATGATCTGGCCCGACCAGGGCAACGGCCCGGCATTTGACCGCCAGCTTGCGGGCGCGCTCGACGATCTCGTCGGGCGCCAGCGAATCGGCGAAATCGATGGTGGCGACACCGCGAAAACGCGGCGACCTGGAAACGGCGAGGTCAAGCTCGCGGGCGAATTCGCTGTAGAAGACATAATTGCCGCGCAACAGCAGGAAGCCGAGCCGATATTCCGGCAATTCATGGCGCATGCGCTGCTTGATCAGGCCGGCGGCGTGGTAGCCGATTTCGGTTGCCGCTTCGTAGACGCGGCGGGCCGTTTCCTCGCGCACCGGCAGGCGGCTGTTGAGCACGCGGTCCACCGTTGCCACGCTGACGCCGGAAATGCGCGCCAGATCGGTGATGGTCGGCCGCTTCGCCATGCTTGCCCTCAATCGAATTGCCGGGTCTTCTTTACATCATTCTGATAGGAAATGATAGAAACTATCTTCATGATGTTGAGTCTATCATGGGCTCGCGGTATTTTGCGGTCTCGAAGCCAAGGGATGTCAGGCTCCGCCCTGGCGGATGCCTTTGCCGAAGGAGGCAATCATGTCCACGACACCGTCACGGCGTGACTACAGCCTGATCGGCCGCGACGCCAAGCTCGCTGTCGAGAACGGGCTGTCGGCGGCTGAGTGGTATCACACGGACATTCCGCGCAAGCAGATGAAGGAGCTGATGCAGCGTTCCGACGGCCCGGCGATCCGCGACACCATCATCTGGCTCGCTGCCTTGATTGTCAGCGGCGCGGGTGGCGCCTGGTTCTGGGGCAGCTGGTGGTGCGTGCCGTTCTTCTTCGTCTATGGCGTGCTCTATGGCTCGTCGACGGATTCGCGCTGGCATGAATGCGGCCACGGCACCGCCTTCCGCACGCAATGGATGAATGACGCGGTCTACCAGATCGCCTGCTTCATGATCATGCGCAATCCGGTGACCTGGCGCTGGAGCCACACGCGCCACCATACCGACACCGTCATCGTCGGCCGCGATCCGGAAATCTCGGTCATGCGGCCGCCGGATCTGCCGCGCGTCATCCTCGGCTTTGTCGGTGTAACAGACGCCTGGCATGCGATGTCGGACATGCTGCGCAATGCGGCAGGCATCATCAGCCCGGCGGAAAAGACCTTCATTCCCGAGCAAGAGCAGCCGAGGGCAATCCGCATTGCCCGCGTCTGGACGGCAATCCATGCCGCCACCATCGCGCTGGCGCTCTACACCAGCTCGTTCCTGCCTTTGATGCTGGTCGGCCTGCCCCGGCTCTATGGCGCCTGGCACCACGTCATGGTTGGCCTGCTGCAGCATGGCGGCCTGGCCGACAATGTCACCGATCACCGGCTCAACAGCCGTACCGTCTACATGAACCCGGTCAGCCGCTTCATCTACTGGAACATGAACTACCATGTGGAGCATCACATGTTCCCGATGGTGCCCTATCATGCGCTGCCGAGGCTACATGAACTGATCAAGCACGACCTGCCGGCGCCGACGCCGTCGATCCTGGCGGGTTACCGCGAAATGATACCGGCCTTCCTGCGCCAGCTGCGCAACGAGGACTATTTCCTCAAGCGTGAATTGCCGCCGACGGCCAGGCCCTATCGCGAAGAATTCCATGATGATGCCGTCGCCGTCGCGGCGGAATGACCGCGCCAATTTCTGGGAGGAATAGATGAGCGACTGGGTTGAAGCCTGTGACGCCGGAGATATCGACGAGGAAGATGTCATGCGGTTCGACCATGGTGGCCGCACCTTCGCCATCTATCGCAGTCCCGACGATGATTACTTCGCCACCGATGGTCTTTGCACGCATGAGAAGGTGCATCTGGCCGACGGGCTGGTGATGGATGACATCATCGAATGCCCCAAGCACAATGGCCGCTTCAACTACAAGACTGGTGCTGCCCGAGGCGCGCCCGTCTGCGTCAACCTCAGGACCTATCCGGTCAAGGTCGATGCCGGCAAAGTCCTGATCCAGATCGGGTGACGGACATGGCGCGCGGCATGGTCATCATTGGCGCCGGTGAATGCGGTGGGCGAGCGGCGCTTGCGCTCCGCGATCTTGGCTATGATGGGCCGGTGACACTGGTCGGCGACGAGCCGCATCTGCCTTACGAGCGGCCGCCTTTGTCCAAGGACGCCATGGTCGATGATTTGCCCGCGATCAAGGCGATCGCCAGTGACGAGATCCTGGCCGGGAAATCGATCCGGCATATTCATTCCGTCCAAGCCAAGGCGATCGATCGCGCGGCGCATACCGTGCGCCTGTCCGACGGCTCCGTCCTGACTTACGACAAGCTGCTGCTGGCCACAGGTTCGACGCCGCGCAGATTGCCGATGCCGGGACTGGGTGCTCGCTGCGTCTATCTCCGCACCTTCGCCGATGCGCTCGCCATCCGCGCCCACCTGCGCCCGGGAAACCGCATCGCCATTGTTGGCGGCGGTTTTATCGGCCTCGAACTCGCCGCCGCGGCACGCAAGCTTGGCGCTGAAGTTACCGTCATCGAGGCGCAGAGGCGCATTCTGATGCGCGGCGTGCCGGCTGAGATCGCGGAGGTCATTCACGGCGCGCATGTCGCCGAGGGCGTGAACATACTCTGTGGCGAAGGCATTTCAGCGATCGACGACAATGGTTCGCGGGTGCGCATCACGCTTGCCGGCGGACTGGAGGTGTCGGCCGACCTCGCCGTCATAGGCATCGGCGCCGTGCCTGTCACCGGGCTTGCGGCCGAGGCCAGCCTGACGATCGACAACGGCATCGCTGTCGATGCGAAATTGCATACCAGCGACCCGGATATCTTCGCCGCCGGCGACTGCTGCTCGTTTCCGCTCGCCGTCTATGGCGGCCGCCGCGTGCGGCTGGAGGCCTGGCGCAATGCACAGGAGCAGGGAGCTTTGGCGGCGAGAAACATGCTCGGCGCCGGCGAGAGCCATGCGGCGGTGCCGTGGTTCTGGTCGGATCAGTATGGCTTGTCCCTGCAAATCGCGGGTCTGTCGGATGAAGGTCACAGCGTCGTGCGCCGTGACCTCGGCGATGGCGCCTTTATCCTGTTCCATCTGGCCGGGGATGGAAGGCTGGTGGCGGCGAGCGGCGTCGGACCAGGCAATGCGGTTGCCCGCGACATCAGACTGGCCGAGATGCTGATCGGCAAGCGGGCAATGCCGTCGCCGGACGCGCTCGGCTCACAGACGGTCAAATTGAAGTCGTTGCTGGCGGCGTAAGCCGTCAAGGAAAAAACTGGCCAGATGGGCCGCCATGGGGAGGGGACAAAATGGCACGCACGAGACCGACAGTCGCGGATTTGCAGGCGCTGAAAGGCAAGCGTCAGCTTTCCAAGCTCAGGGTGTTTTCCCTTGAGGAAGCCGAAGCGGCGGAACGCGCCGGCATCGACATCATCTCCGTCACCTACGACATGATCCTTGATCCGCGCTTTCGCGACGCGGCACCCACCTGCTTTGTGATCCCCGGTGACGAGCAGGCGAGAATGGGCGCAACCACCGACGAGATCCTGCGCACGGCGGTCAAGCTGCGCGCGGCGAGCGCCGATGCCATGTATTGCTCGGCCAGCCTGCGGACCATCCGGCGGCTGCGCGACGAGCATATCCCGGTCTGCGGCCATGTCGGACTGATCCCGGCGCATGCGACCTGGACCGGCGGCTTCAAGGCGGTTGGCAAGACAGCCGAAAGTGCGGCCTTCATCTGGAAACAGGTCAAGGACCTCGAAGCTGCGGGCGCCTTCGCCGCCGAGATCGAGGTCGTGCCGGCGGAAGTGGCAAGCGCAATCTCGCGGCGCACACCGCTGGTCATGATCTCGATGGGGGCCGGTGCTGGCTGCGACGCCCAGTATCTGTTCGCCGAGGATGTGCTCGGCACCAATCGAGGCCGCTATCCGCGTCATGCCAAACGCTACCGCGATCTTGCCGCCGAGTTCGACCGCCTGCAGAACGAACGCGTCGCTGCCTTCCGCGAATACGCCGACGACATCCAGTCCGGCGCCTATCCGGCCCGTGAGCACATTGTCGGGGCCGATGCGGAGGAATTGCGCAAGTTCGAGGCATTTCTGGCGTCTCAGCCGTGATGCTGGTTTAGAAGAAGCTTCGTTGCGGCCAGCGTCTTTCTCCCCGTCCCCTTACGGGGAGAAATGCCCGGCAGGGCAATGAGGGGCAGCGCAAAGGCCTAAAAAGAGTGGTTTCGATTCTGGCCCGGAACGCCCGCTAGAACAGCGCCTTCAGCTCGGACAGCTTGTCGTTGACCAGCCAGCCGTAATAATTTTCCTCCGGCAGCTTTTCCGCCTGGCCCGACGCCTGGCGTGCCGCGTTCTCGGTTTTCAGGGCATAGGCGCGCTGTTCCGGATTGCCGACATTGTAGAGCGTGGCGGTGACGCCCGGATTGCCGGAAATGTCGAAGCCGGCAATGCTCTTGTAGGCATCGATCGACTTGCGGATCGTTGCCGCGACATAGGGCAGCGTCAGATCCGGATCCATGATCGTCTTGTAGACGGCGTTCGGATCGCTGACATCGAGCTTCGGCATGCCCGAAACCTTGTGCACGAGGTCGCTCATCTGCAACGCGGTCAAGGGGTTGAGCTGGCCGAGACCAAACGTCTGGCCGGCATAATAGGGCTGGAAGAACGTGGCGCCGAAACGGTCATCGGGGAAGCTTGTCCCGCCAACGCTCTTGCCGCGGAAGGCGTGATTCCACACCTGCTCGCGGCATTCCCACAGATCGTAGCTGTCCGACATGGCTGCGCATTTCCTGAATTCCGGCCGCTGTACGAAATCCGTGATGTCCTCGCCATTATAAGCAAAGGACAGCTTGCTGGAGAGATATGAGATCGCCTTGACGTAGTAGGTCTGCAGCCGGTCATAGGCGTCGACATTGTAAGTGTGCTCGCCAACGATGGCGCCGACGATGTGCATGGGATCGATGCCATAGGCGGCGGCGGCCTTCTTGATCTTGGCGCGCAGATCGGCGTCATTCTGCAACAAGGCATAGACCTTGCGATACTTCGCCTGGAAGGTGGTGTTGGTCGCCTGGGTGCGCCTGCTGGAGGCCCCCGGGATGTCCGGCTGCTCGGCATTGCGGTTTCCCGCCGGTACCGTCGTTGCCGCCTCGGCGGCGAAAAGCGTCGCCGCCAGCGTCAAGCCAAGAATGACGAGGAATAGTTTCTTCATGTGCCGCCGCCCAAAAAACACATGACCCCGAAAATCGAAACTGATTTCCGGAAGGATCACGCGCCAAACAAACTGCTACAGCATCCATTGCGCGTCCGATGGACGCGCGTCGCTGCAGTGCCGGGCAAACTAGGTAAAGCTCCTGGTTGAGTCGAGAGCGCCCCTTCACCCGGCAAGACGAAAGGTGGCCAGATGATACCATCCGGCCACACATGATTCTGGTTGCCGGACTGTTGCCCGGGACCGGCGCCGGAGTTGACCCGGCGTTTTCGTTTAAAGGATGAAACGCGACAAATCCGTGTTCCTGGCGAGGTCGCCGACATGCTTTTCCACATAGGCGGCGTCGATGGTCACCGCCGTGCCGTTGCGGTCGGGCGCGTCGTAGGAGATCTCGTCCAGCACCCGTTCCATCACCGTCTGCAGCCGCCGGGCGCCGATATTCTCGATGCTGTCGTTGAGATCGACGGCGACGCCGGCGAGCGCATCGATGGCATCGTCGGTGAAAGTCAGGTCGACGCCCTCGGTCTTCATCAACGCGATATATTGCTTGATCAGGCTCGCCTCTGTCTCGGTCAGGATGCGGACAAAATCGTCCTTCACCAGCGCACGCAGCTCGACGCGGATCGGCAGGCGGCCCTGAAGTTCGGGCAAAAGGTCGGACGGCTTCGAGACATGGAATGCGCCGGAGGCGATGAACAGGATATGGTCGGTCTTGACCTGCCCGTATTTGGTCGCAACCGTGGTGCCTTCAACCAGCGGCAGCAGGTCGCGCTGCACGCCTTCACGCGACGGGCCGCCTGAAATGTCCGACCTGGCGGCGATCTTGTCGATCTCGTCGAGGAAGACGATGCCGTCATTTTCCGTCGCGTCGAGGGCCTGACGCACCACCTCGTCCTGGTCGAGCAGCTTGTCGGACTCGTCGTTGACCAGCAGCGCGTAGGATTCCTTCACCGTCGTCTTGCGCGACTTGGTTTTCTTGCCGCCCATCGCCTTCGACAGCATGTCATTGATGTTCAGCACGCCGATATTGCCGCCCGGCATGCCGGGAATCTCGAAGCCGGGCATGCCGCCATTGCCGGTGTCGGCCACCTCGATCTCGATCTCCTTGTCGTCAAGTTCGCCGTCACGCAGCTTCTTGCGGAAGCTATCGCGCGTCGCCGGGCTCGCGGTCTTGCCGACCAGCGCTTCCAGCACGCGTTCCTCGGCGTTGATGTGAGCGCGCGCCTTGACGTCCTCGCGCATCTTTTCGCGCACCAGCCCGATGGCGATCTCGACCAGGTCGCGGATGATCTGCTCGACATCGCGGCCGACATAGCCAACCTCTGTGAACTTGGTCGCCTCGACCTTGACAAAGGGCGCACCGGCAAGCCGCGCCAAGCGGCGCGAAATCTCGGTCTTGCCGACGCCGGT
>JBDSLV010000311.1:0-5076 GCA_039916205.1 Mesorhizobium sp.
CGGCCGGCGCCACAAGGCAGTCCCTTGGCCGGAACAAGATCCTGCCTGGAATGGCGAATGCCGCCGCTTTCGCGTGCACTTGCGCGGATGCGCCTTGTTTCGTCGCAAAGATTCCCTTTAAATCGGTTTAACCCTGCGTCAATTTTGTTTGCACTGCAGCATTTTCGCGCTAATCATGAGGTTAGTTTCCCTCCCCGACATTGTCCGGAGCTCGTCCTTGGCCATCACGAAGATCCTCGTCGCCAACCGGTCCGAAATCGCCATTCGCGTCTTTCGCGCGGCCAACGAGCTGGGCCTCAAAACCGTGGCGATCTGGGCCGAGGAAGACAAGTACTCGCTGCACCGCTTCAAGGCTGACGAGAGCTACCAGGTCGGGCGTGGGCCGCATCTGACGCGCGACATGGGACCGATCGAAAGCTATCTGTCGATCGAGGAGGTGATCCGCGTCGCCAGGCTTTCAGGCGCCGATGCCATCCATCCGGGCTACGGGCTTTTGTCGGAAAGCCCCGAATTCGCCGATGCCTGCGCCGAGGCTGGCATCACCTTCATCGGCCCGAAGCCGGACACGATGCGAAGGCTCGGCAACAAGGTCGCGGCGCGCAATCTGGCGATTGAAGTGGGTGTGCCGGTAATCCCCGCCACCGACCCGTTGCCCGACGATATGGATGCGGTGAAGGAGCTCGCCAAGACGATCGGCTATCCCGTGATGCTCAAGGCATCCTGGGGCGGCGGCGGCCGCGGCATGCGCGCGATCCGCTCCGAAGCCGACCTTGCCCGCGAAGTCACGGAAGGCAAGCGCGAGGCGAAGGCCGCCTTCGGCAAGGACGAGGTCTATCTCGAAAAGCTGATCGAGCGCGCCCGCCATGTCGAGGTGCAGGTGCTCGGCGACACGCATGGCAACGCCGTGCATCTGTTCGAGCGCGATTGTTCGATCCAACGCCGCAACCAGAAGGTCGTCGAGCGAGCGCCCGCGCCCTATCTCGAAATGTCGCAGCGCGAGGAGCTGTGCGGCCATGCGCTGAAAATCGCGCGCGAGACCAGCTATATCGGTGCCGGCACGGTCGAGTTCCTGCAGGACGCCGATACGGCCAAGTTCTACTTCATCGAGGTCAATCCGCGTATCCAGGTCGAGCATACCGTCACCGAACAGGTGACCGGCATCGACATCGTCAAGGCGCAGATTCACATTCTCGACGGTTTCGCCATAGGCACTCCGGAATCAGGCGTGCCGGCGCAGAAGGACATAAGGCTGAACGGCCATGCGCTGCAGTGCCGTATCACCACGGAAGACCCCGAGCACAATTTCATCCCGGACTACGGTCGCATCACCGCCTATCGCGGCGCGACCGGTTTCGGCATCCGCCTCGATGGCGGCACCGCCTATTCGGGCGCGGTCATCACCCGCTTCTACGACCCGCTGCTGGAGAAGGTAACGGCCTGGGCGCCGACGCCGGCCGAGACCATCGCCCGCATGAACCGGGCGTTGCGCGAGTTCCGCATCCGTGGCGTGGCGACCAACCTGACCTTTCTCGAAGCGATCATCAATCACCCGAGCTTCGCCGACAATTCCTACACCACCAAGTTCATCGACACGACGCCGGAACTGTTCCAGCAGGTGAAGCGGCAGGACCGCGCCACCAAGCTGCTCAACTACCTCGCCGATGTCAGCGTCAACGGCCATCCCGAGACGCGTGGCCGGCCGCAGCCGAAGGCCGATGCCGCCGCACCCGTGGTGCCCTATCTCAACGGCAATGTGCCTGATGGCAGCAAGCAGAAACTCGACGCGCTCGGGCCGGAGAAGTTCGCCGCCTGGATGCGCGATCAGAAAGAAGTCCTGGTCACCGACACGACCATGCGCGACGGGCACCAGTCCCTGCTCGCAACCCGCATGCGCACGCATGACATCGCCAACATCGCCGGTACCTATGCGCGGGCACTGCCGCGGCTCCTGTCGCTCGAATGCTGGGGCGGCGCGACGTTCGACGTCGCCATGCGCTTCCTCACCGAGGACCCGTGGGAGCGGCTGTCGCTGGTGCGGGAAGCTGCCCCCAACCTGTTGCTGCAGATGCTGCTGCGCGGCGCCAACGGCGTCGGCTACACCAACTATCCTGACAATGTCGTGCAGCATTTCGTCAAGCAGGCTGCTGCCGGCGGCATCGACCTGTTCCGTGTCTTCGACTGCTTGAACTGGGTCGAGAACATGCGCGTCGCCATGGACGCGGTCGGCACCGAGGGCAAGCTGATCGAAGCGGCGATGTGCTACACTGGTGACATTCTCGACCCGGCGCGAGCCAAATACGACCTCAAATACTATGTCGGCCTGGCCAGCGAATTGCAGGCGGCGGGCGCTCACATCATCGCGGTCAAGGACATGGCCGGGCTGTTGAAGCCGGCGGCGGCGCGTGTGCTGTTCAAGGCGTTACGCGAGGCGACCGACCTGCCGATCCACTTCCACACGCATGATACGTCGGGCCTGTCGGCCGCGACGGTGCTGGCGGCGGTGGACAGCGGCGTCGACGCCATAGACGCGGCCATGGATTCCTTCTCCGGCAACACCTCGCAGCCTTGCCTGGGCTCGATTGTCGAGGCGCTGAAAGGCACCGACCGCGATCCGGGCCTCGATCCCTTGTGGATTCGCAAGATCTCGTTCTACTGGGAAGCGGTGCGCAACCAGTACGCGGCCTTTGAAAGCGACCTGAAAGGACCGGCGTCGGAAGTTTACCTGCACGAGATGCCGGGTGGGCAGTTCACCAACCTCAAGGAACAGGCGCGTTCACTCGGACTTGAGACACGCTGGCACGAGGTGGCGCAGACCTATCACGATGTCAACCTGATGTTCGGCGACATCGTCAAGGTGACGCCGTCGTCCAAGGTGGTCGGCGACATGGCGTTGATGATGGTGAGCCAGGACCTGACCGTCGCCGACGTCGAAAATCCGGCCAAGGACATCGCCTTCCCGGATTCGGTTGTCTCCATGCTGCGTGGCGATCTCGGCCAATCGCCTGGCGGCTGGCCGCCGGCGTTGCAGAAGAAGGCGCTGAAGGGCGACAAGCCGATCACGGTGCGGCCGGGCTCGCTGCTGAAGGCAGCCGACCTCAAGGCCAGCCGCAAGGAGGTCGAGGACAAGCTCGAGCGCAAGCTCAGCGAGTTCGAATTCGCCTCGTGGCTGATGTACCCGAAAGTGTTCTCCGATTTCGCCGGCGCGCAGGACACCTACGGGCCGGTCAGCGTGCTGCCGACGCCGACCTATTTCTACGGCATGAAGCCGGAAGGCGAGATCTTCGTCGACATTGAAAAGGGCAAGACGCTGGTGGTGCGCTGCCTGGCGATCGGCGACGTCGACGAGAAGGGCATGGTCACCGTGTTCTTCGAACTCAACGGCCAGCCGCGCCGCGTCAAGGTGCCTGACCGGGCCCACGGTGCATCGGCAGCCAAAGCCCGGCGCAAGGCCGAGCCGGGCAACGAGGCGCATGTCGGCGCGCCTATGCCGGGTGTCGTCTCGGCGCTCGCGGTGGCGGCCGGCCAGGCGGTCAAGGCCGGCGATGTTCTGTTGTCTATCGAAGCGATGAAGATGGAAACAGCGCTGCATGCCGAGCGTGACGGGGTGATCACCGAGGTGCTGGTCAAGGCCGGCGACCAGATCGATGCCAAGGATCTGCTGATCGCCTTTGGTTAGCCGACGCTTTTGTCACTGCTGGCCACAGCATGGCGGCAGCCTTTCATTCCGCATCAATAACGGCTTGACCCGTCGCCCTCGCTCGGGCATCGAACCGGCTCCAATTCGCCGCGACGAGAATCGCCTGATCGCGGCGTTGAAACGACCTGGAGAGAAACATGGCCGACGACATCACCGATACCAGCCAGACTGTTGCCGCCGGCCAGCTGCGTGCCATCATAGAGCGCATCGAGCGGCTCGAGGAAGAGAAGAAGACGATTTCCGACGACATCAAGGAAGTCTTCGCCGAAGCCAAGGGCACCGGCTTCGACACCAAGGCCATCCGGACGATCATCCGGCTGCGCAAGAAGGACCAGGCCGAGCGCCAGGAAGAGGAAACGATCCTCGAGCTCTACAAGGCTGCCCTCGGCATGGTGTAAGAGAGAACCGGCCCGGCGCCCGACACGGGCGCCGGAGATATGGTTCGATCCCATGAGTGAATTCGACTTCGGCGCACGCCGTGCCTCGGAATTCCATCATCGCGGCTTCTGGACGCTGTTTGCCGAGCGTCATCCCCAGGAAACGGACCGGCTGGTCCGGCGCGGGCCTTGGTTCTGGCAGCGCGGGCTGCCGGATTTCGCACTGGTCCTTTCGATGTATGCCGCGCCGGCGCAAAACCATGTCGGCGTCTTCTTCGGCCGCAACGAGAAATTCGGCGCTACCCAGGCCTGGTCGCGACTGAAGCCATACCAGCCGGCGATCGAGGCCAGGTTGAATCTCAGGCCAGAGCAAAGCTGCGAGGGGCTCGGCATCAACTCGATGTGGCGAGTGAACTGCTACGCCGAGGACAACTGGCCGGCCATGGCCGACTGGATGGTAACGGAAGCGACACGCATCGAAAGCGCGGTGGTGGCCGTCTTGGGGCAGGGGTAAACGCGTTGTCTCTGAAAGGCCTCCGATCCTTTTTCCGCTCACGCTGGCAAGGCCAGGTGCCGCTCGACTGGCTGTTCTGGCGCGACCTCGTTCTTGTCGGGACCGCGATCAACATCGCGTCGTCGGTAGCGGCGCTGATCCTGCTGGGGTTGAAGATGCCGCTCGCTCTGGTGCTGGCCGTGCATTTCGCGCCGGTACCTTACAATGTCTTCCTGACATTCGCGGTCTGGCGAACCGCCGAGAAGGTCACCGGCGCAAAAGCCTCTATGATGACGCTCGGCGCCACGCTGTGGCTGATCCTGACAGTGGTGGTGTGAACAAAAAAGGCGGACGAAGCCGCCTTTGACAAGCCCTATATTGAAACGCGTCAGGCCGCCGGCTCGAACTTCAGCGCCACACCGTTGATGCAATAGCGCAGGCCTGTCGGCGGCGGGCCGTCCTCGAAGACATGGCCGAGATGGCTGCCGCAGCGGGCGCAATGGCATTCT
>JBDSLV010000312.1:0-11569 GCA_039916205.1 Mesorhizobium sp.
GGTTCGATGAAGGCCGCCTTGAAGGCCCAGGCGAAGACGATGGCGAGCACGAAGGCCCAGCCGGCGAGCTGTCCGGGCATCAGATAGAGAATGGCGGCCGCCGGAGCCAGCATCAGCAGGAAGATGACGAAGGACACGCCCCACATGATGACCGCCAGCCAGATGGCGTTCTTGACCATGATCTTGCCATTCTGCGCGTAGAGCACGATGCCTTGCCGCGCCGTCTCGTAGGGCGAGGACGAATTGATGCGGATGTTGTAGCCGAGGATGATCTCATCGACATAGGTCAGCGACAAGCGGATCACCGTGTTGATGAAGCTGACCAGGCCGCTCAAGCCCGGAATGGGCAAGAAGGCGGCGATGCCGCCGATCAGGCCGGTGATGGCGCGGATGGCGCCTTTGACCAGCTGGTCGACGACGAAAAGGATATTGGCCTCGGCAAAGCGCTGGGTCACCACCTCCTTGGCATAGGCGATCTGGCCCTGGCCGTCGGGAATGTCGCGGCCGTCGATCAGATGCACCATGACTGCGATGTGGCCGGCCTTGACGACGTAGAGGATGTATTCGCGGATCCAGTAGACGGCGATCGAGACAATGCCGAAGCCGACCACGCCGCCCCACATGGCGAATGACAGCGGTCCATCGGGGTCGGTGGAGATATGGCCGACGCCGTAGCCGACGCTGGCGCCGGTACCGGTCGCCATGATGTAGGCCAGCGTGATGCCGAAATAGATGATCATGCGGAAGACGATGAACGGCCATGTCCGCATCATGATGGATACTGATCTGCCGACCTGGAAATCCCACATGGCCCGACTCTCCCCTCCGAGGTGGATGGGAAGGATGACCTTGGGGCCGGGATTGTCAATCTCGTCGCGTGCGCCGAGCCTAGAGTTCCCGGCGTTTTGAAAGCGCCGGCCTCGGCTACCGTTGACATGCAGGTATTTACCTGCGTATTAGAGCTTACAAGTGAGTGAGAGCGATGGACGCTGACAAGGTTTTCAAGGCGCTGGGCGACCCGACACGCAGAAAGCTGCTCGACCTCCTCTGTGAGAGGAACGGGCAGACGCTCGGCGAGCTTTGCGAGAACCTTGAAATGGCCCGTCAGTCCGCCACCCAGCACATCGGCATATTGGAGGACGCCAATCTCTTGAGCACCGTCCGGCGTGGCCGGGAGAAACTGCATTTCATCAACCCCGTACCGCTGCACGAAGTCTACGAGCGGTGGGTGCGCAAATTCGAACGGCAGCGGCTGATGCTGCTGCACGACCTGAAGAAAGAAATCGAAGGAGAACAGCAATGACCAAGGAAACGACCAGTTTTGTCTACGTGACCTACATTCGCTCAACACCGGAAAAAGTGTTCGAGGCAATCACCAGACCTGAGGTCGCAAAGCGCTACTGGGGCCATGAGAACGTCTCCGACTGGAAACCCGGATCAAGTTGGGAACATATCCGCGCCAATGACGAACGGACCGTCGAACTCGTCGGCAAGGTCGTCGAGGTCTCGCCACCGACCCGTCTCGTCATCACCTGGGCAAACGCCTCGCAGGCCGCCGATCCGGACCAATACAGCCGGGTGACGTTCGAGACCGAGGAATACGACAACATGGTCCGCCTGACCGTCACACATGACGAACTCGAAGCCGGCAGCGGCATGGCGAAAGGCGTCAAGCAGGGTTGGCCGGTCGTGCTGTCCAGCTTGAAATCCTTCCTCGAAACCGGCCAAGGCATCGACCTTTTCGCCAAGCCGAAATCGGCCTGATCCCAACGGGAGAATGACAATGACCAAGCACTATATCGGCGGATGCGCGTGCGGCGAGATCCGTTATGAGACGCGCGGCGAACCCATCTTCGAAAACCACTGCCAATGCCGCGATTGTCAGAAACGCAGCGGTACCGGACACGGGTCCTATCTGACCTTCGCCCGGCGCGCGGACATGACAATTACCGGTGAGGCGAAGACCTGGCGGGTCGCAGGCGACAGCGGCAATGAAAAGGTCCACGCCTTCTGCCCGACCTGTGGGACACCGGTCTACCTGACATTCGTCGCTATGCCTGATTTGATTGCGATCAACGCGACCAGCCTTGACGAGCCTGACCAATTCAACCCGCAGGTGGTCACGTACACCGTCCGCGGCCATGCCTGGGACACGATTGATCCGACTTTGCAGAGGTTCCAGCGCATGCCGCATGGGTAGTTCCGCCGGCGTGGCATGCCTCGATTGCGTCTAGGCGCTCAATGCCTAGCTTGTTTGGTCAGCCCTTCCAGAAGCAGATTGAAGGCCTTCACCGCTTTCCTGGAAGTGGCTCCGGGATCATCTGAATTCGCGATCCATTGCGCTGCATGGAGTGAAGCGCCGCTGATCAGCCGGGCCATGGCTTCGGGATCGGCGGCGACAATCGTTCCCTCATCGCTCAACCTCCGCAGGCTCTCCGTCATCGAGCGGATACATTCGTTCTGGCTCGGCCATTGCGTCGGGTCGCCAAGCACGGCCGGGCCGTCAAGGAGAACAATGCGCTGGATCTCCGGCTCCAGGGCCATCTCGATATAGGCCGTACATTCATCGATAAAACCTTGCCAGAGACTGCCTGCCCTGCCTGAAACCACCTTCAGCCGGGCGAACATCTCGGCGTCGATTTCACGAATGACTGCCTGAAGAAGTCCTTTCTTGTCACCGAAGTGGTGATAGAGAGCGCCGCGCGTCAGCCCGGCTGAGGCGGTGAAATCGTCCATCGACGCCTCCGCATAACCGACTGTGCCAAAGGCGTGGCGCCCAGCGGCAAGCAGCTTGGCGCGGGTCTCGGCGATCATTTCGGTGCGCGGCTTGTGCGCCATGATTTTCCCTTCACATACGCTTCGTATATTAATTGACATACGCGACGTATGCAATTATCTCTATTCACATACGACATGTATATAAGTGGCTTTTCCTTATAAATCCAGGAGCGCGTTCGATGCCCAATCCCTATGGTGAAATCTTCAAGGCAAAGGGAGCCAAGGGCTTTGCCACGGCCGGATTCATGGCACGGTTGCCGATCGCCATGGCGCCAATCGGCATCGTCGCGATGCTGTCACAGACACACGGCGAATACTGGCTGGCCGGTGCCGTCTCGGCGACATACGCGCTGGCCAACGCTTTCGTCGCGCCGCAGGTCTCAAGACTGGTCGACCGGCTTGGCCAGGCGCCGATCGTCGTGCCCACGACGATCATTTCCGTGCTCGCCTTCATGGTGCTGATCGCAGCGGCCAACCAGAACTGGCCAGTATGGATCCTGTTCGTTTCGGCGCTGCTGGCGGCGGCGATGCCCAGCATTCCGGCCATGGTGCGCGCGCGCTGGACCGAGATTTTTCGGGGCCGGCCCGAGATGAACACCGTTTTCGCCTTTGAATCGGCAGCGGACGAACTCGTCTATATCGCCGGAGCATCATTATCGGTCGGGCTGAGTGTCGCCCTGTTCCCGGAAGCCGGCATGCTTGTCAGCACATTGTTCCTCGCCGTTGGCTCGACAGCCTTCATCCTTCAGCGGTCGACCGAGCCGGAGGTGCGGCCGGCTGAGCAGCGTTCGCGCGGCTCGGCCATTCGGCTGCGGCCTGTTCAGATCATCACCTTCGCCCTGATCTTCATAGGCGCGACCTTCGCGACAACCGAAGTGACCACCGTTGCAATCACCAAGGAGCTCGGCCAGCCGGCCGCCGCCAGCTTTGTCATTGGCGTCTATGCGCTCGGATCGTTCGTCCTTGGCATCATCATTGGCGCCCTGAACCTGAAGACGCCGCTGCAACGACAGCTTGTCATGGCGGTGACCATCATTGCGGTGTCCACGCTGCCGCTGCTCGCCGCCGATACCGTGCCCACCCTGGCGCTGGCCGTCTTCGTCAGCGGCGTGGCCATCTCGCCGACCTTCATAACCGCCTTCGGCCTCATCGAGCGGCATGTGCCGGAAGCGATGCTGACAGAAGGTATCACCTGGGTAATGACCGGCATTGGTATCGGCATGGCGCTGGGCTCTTTCGCCGCCGGCGCGGTGGTCGACGCGTTTGGCGCGCAGAACGGGTTCTGGGTTTCGGTGGCTGCGGGCTCAATCGCATTGGCGACCGTGCTGCTTGGCCAACGCAGCCTTGCCACGTCCGATTGCGACACGGTCGAATGCGAGGCCTGTGCCGTTCCCGCGGAATAAGCCAGAAGCCGCGCCCGGTTCAAATGGGCCGGGCGCGGCCTCCCGAGACCGACTTTCAGAGAATCTCGGTCTTGGCGATATGGATGCCAAAGCCTTCGAGACCGACATAGTGGCGTTCGCGGGACGCGATCAGGTTGATCGAGGAAATGCCGAGATCCTTGAGAATCTGGGCCCCCAGTCCAATCTCGCGCCACTCGTTCTCGCGGCGGCGGGCCTCTTCGTGGTCTTCACGGTCACCTGCAGCGGGACGCTTGCGTTCCTGATGGGCGACGCCCACCGACCCCTCGCGCAGATAGACGATGACGCCGCGCTTGCGCTCGCCCATCGCCTGCATGATGCCGTCCAGCCGATGGCTGGTGCCGAAGACATCGGTCACCACATCTTCCGAATGCAGGCGAACCGGGACATCCTCGCCGTCCCTGATATCGCCGAAGACGACGGCGACGTGATGCATCGAATCCCACGGCAGCGTGTAAGTGAAGACCTGCGCCTTGCCGCCGGGCGTATCGATGTCCGAACAGGCGACGCGCTCGACCAGCGTCTCCTTGCGCTGCCGATAGGCGATAAGGTCGGCCACCGATACCTGCTTGAGGCCATGTTCTTCGGCAAAGGCGGCAACCTGCGGTCCGCGCTTGACGGTTCCGTCATCATTGACCAGTTCCGAGATAACGCCGACCGGCGGCAGGCCGGCGAGCTTGCACAGGTCGACCGCGGCCTCTGTATGGCCCGAACGCATCAGCACGCCGCCTTCCCTAGCGATCAGCGGGAAGATGTGGCCGGGGCGGACGAAGTCCGAACCGCCGACATTGCCGTTGGCGAGATTGCGCACCGTGAGCGTGCGGTCCTCGGCCGAAATGCCGGTCGTGGTGCCATGCTTGAAATCGACGCTGACGGTGAAGGCGGTGGTGTGGGCGGAATCATTGTCAGCGACCATGGGCGACAGGTTCAGCCGCTTGGCTTCCTCGCGCGGCATTGGCGTGCAGACGATGCCCGAGGTGTGACGGACGATGAAAGCCATCTTCTCAGGCGTGCAGTGGACGGCGGCAACGATCAGGTCGCCCTCGTTCTCACGTCCGTCATCATCCATGACGACGACGATCTCGCCGCGCTCGAATGCGCGCAGGGCTTCGACGATTTTCTTCTGATCGTAGGGCATGGACGCTCACTTTGTTCGCCGGGCAGTAGGGAATAGGGCAGTATGGGAGTAGGGAAAAGGAAATTTTTGGCATTTTCGGCGGGCCGGTAGCATGCTCCCTGCCCTACCGCCTTTCTCCCCTAGACCCTCCCCGTCTGTCCTCGGTGGCGCAGATAATGGTCCGCGATGGCGCATGCGACCATGGCTTCGCCGATCGGCACGGCACGAATGCCGACGCATGGATCGTGGCGGCCCTTGGTCATCACCTCGACATCGTTGCCATCCTTGTCGATCGACTTGCGCGGCGTCAGGATCGATGACGTCGGCTTGACCGCAAAGCGCGCGACGATCGCCTGGCCGGTCGAAATGCCGCCGAGGATGCCGCCGGCATTGTTGGACAGGAACACCGGTTTGCCGTCATTGCCCATGCGCATCTCATCGGCATTCTGTTCGCCGGTGATCTGGGCCGCCTCGAAGCCGTTGCCGATCTCGACGCCCTTGACGGCGTTGATCGACATCAGGCCGGAAGCAATGTCCTGGTCCAGCTTGGCATAGATCGGCGCGCCGAGACCGGCCGGCACGCCATCGGCGACAATCTCGATGACAGCGCCTACCGAGGATCCCGCTTTGCGGATGCCGTCGAGATATCGTGTGAAGACGGCGACCGAAGCGGGATCGGGGGTGAAGAATGGATTTTCGGCATCGCCGATGAAGTTCCAGTTCCAGTTGGCGCGATCTATCCGCTTTTCGCCCATCGATACCAGCGCGCCGCGCACGACCATGCCAGGCACCACCTTGCGGGCGAGCGCTCCGGCGGCCACCCTGGCGGCTGTCTCGCGTGCCGACGAGCGGCCACCGCCACGATAGTCACGGATGCCGTATTTGGTCTCATAGGTGTAATCGGCATGGCCCGGCCGATACTGCCGGGCAATCTCGCCATAGTCCTTGGAGCGCTGATCGACATTTTCGATCAGCATCGACACCGGCGTGCCGGTGGTGATCATCGTCTCGCCGTCCTCGTCGAGAACAAAGCCCGACAAAATCTTGACCTCATCGGGCTCGCGACGCTGCGTGACAAAACGTGACTGACCCGGCCGGCGCTTGTCGAGCTCCGCCTGGATTTCGTCGCGCTTGAAGCGGATGCCCGGCGGACACCCATCGACGACGCAGCCGAGCGCCGCGCCGTGGCTTTCGCCCCAGGTGGTGACACGGAAAAGATGACCGAAGGTGTTGTGAGACATGGAAAATGTACCCTAACCGGCCTCGAGCCGGTTCATGCCAGCCTTCTATTGGCGTTTTTTGCAGTGGTCAAACTGTCATCCCTGCGGTTTAAGTTTTGACACATTCGGCTGGTTTCTGCTTTTCTCCGACCGGCTGTTCAATGCTCGCCCGCCATGACGCGGGACCGCACAACAAACAAGAGGACGATAATGCGTACCCTGATTGGCGCGGTTGCCGCCACGTTGCTGTTTTCCACCACCGCTTTTGCCGGCCAGACCGAAGGCCTGATCAAGAAGATCGACAAGGATGCGCTGACGCTGACGCTGGACGACGGCAAATCCTACAAGATGAACGCCGAAACCGACATCGATTCCCTGAAGGAAGGCATGGACATCGTCATCGCCTATGATGTGACGAATGGCGAAAACATCGTGACCGACATGGAACTGCCGGACAGCTCAGCCAACTAGAGCCTGTTCCATTCCGATGGTATCGGAGCGCAGCTCTATCTATTTGTTTGGATATGATCTTTCTGGAAGCCGGTACCCATATTTCGGGATCGATCTAAAGCTACCAACCCAAATTGGGCGACTACGGAGCCTGCTCGGATTTCTTGCGGAGCGGCTCCCGTACGCCTGGTTCAGCCTGAATGGCCTATAGCCACTCCAGGCTCTTGCCTTCGAGCTTGAGCACGCGATCCTGCGGTATCGCCAGATTCGCCGCTTCCTCTTCGGCCATATCAAGCACGAAGCGAAACAAGGTGCGGATAACGCCGCCGTGAGTCACGCAGACCGTGCTGCGTTCCATCTCATCGAAGCAGGGCTTTACCCTTTCGAGCAGCATCTGGTAGCTTTCGGCATCGTCGCCGGGCGGTGTAAAATTCCATTTGTCCAAAGCGCGTGACCGGCTTGCTCCGGGGTACTGCGTGTCAAGCTCGGCAAAGGTAAAACTCTGCCAATCACCGAAATTGACCTCGATGAGCCTGCTATCGGTTCGATAGGCGACCGGATCGAGCTTCATGGCAGCACGGATGCGCTCCATCGTTTCGCGCGTCCGTCTCATCGGGCTGGCGACAAAATCGAAACCCGCTGAATTGTGGGCAAGCTCGGCCAGCCGACGCCCATTCGCGGTGGCCTGCTCCCGCCCGACTACATTGAGGTCGGTATCGGCCTGACCCTGCAGGCGGAACTCGGCGTTCCACGCGGTCTGGCCGTGTCGCGCGATATAAACCAGCGGATACATAGGTATTCCGGAGCGGACAGGACGGACGACGATGGCGGGAGTTATTCCTTGACCGTCGAAATGTCCGGCGCGTCGACCGCCTTCATGCCGACGACGTGATAGCCCGAATCGACATGATGGACTTCGCCGGTCACGCCGCGGGAAAGATCCGACAGGAAATAGACGGCGGAATCGCCGACCTCTTCCTGCGTGACCGTCTGCTTGAGCGGCGAATTGTATTCGTTCCACTTCAGGATGTAGCGGAAATCGCCGATGCCGGATGCCGCCAGGGTCTTGATCGGGCCAGCGGAAATGGCGTTGACGCGGATTTTTTTGGCGCCGAGATCGACGGACAAATAGCGCACACTGGCTTCGAGCGCCGCCTTGGCGACCCCCATGACGTTGTAGTGCGGCATCACCTTTTCGGCGCCGTAATAGGTCAGCGTCAGCAGCGACCCGCCATTGGTCATCAATGCCTCAGCACGCTTGGCGATGGTGGTGAAGGAATAGACCGAAATGTCCATGGTGCGCAGGAAGTTGTCGCGCGTCGTCTCGACATAACGGCCGGTCAGTTCGTCCTTGTCGGAAAAAGCGATGGCGTGGACGAGGAAATCGAGCTTGCCCCAGTGCTTGGCGACATTGGCGAAAACCTCGTCGAGGCTCGCCGGGTCGGTGACGTCGCAATGGCCGGCGACAAAGGCGCCCAGGTCCGCCGCCAGCGGCTCGACGCGCTTCTTGAACGCCTCGCCCTGATAGGTCAGCGCGATCTCGGCACCATGGTCGACGCACGCCTTGGCTATGCCATAGGCGATCGATCTGTTGTTGGCGACACCAAGAATAAGGCCGCGCTTGCCGGCCATAAGGCCCTGTCCACCCGCCATGTGAGCGCTCTCCGCAAGATTTTCAGCTTTGTGAAGAGCCCTATCGCACAGGCACAGAGCCCCTTCAAGCGTTCAAACCGGACAGTTCGGGGGACAAGAGCGCCAGGCTAGCCTTTTTGATCAGCCTTTTGGCCGCGCACCAGCGCCTCTAGTGCGCTGTCGCCGCCTTCCGGCAGCATCAACCGCACATGCGCGTAAAGATCACCGGCGCCGCCGGCTTTCTCCGGCAGGCCCCTGCCCTTCAGCCGCAGCACCTTGTCGGAGCTCGACCAGACAGGAACGTTGACCGCAAGCTTGCCGGTGGGCGTCTCGACCGCAACCTTGGCGCCGAGCACGGCGTCGGCCAGCGCCACCGGCAGGTCGGCATGCAGGTCGCGGCCCTCGATGCGATAGCGCGGATGGCGGCGAAAGCGGATTTTGACCAGCGCGTCGCCGGGCTGGCCCGGTCCCTGCTCGCCTTGCCCTTTCAGCCGGATGGTCTGGCCATCCTCGACATAGGCCGGCAGCTTGACCGCGACCTTGCGGCCGTCGGGGAACATGGCCGTCACCTTTTCGGCGGTCGCCGCTTCCTCGATCGTGACATCGAGCGTCACGTTCAAATCGGCGGCGGTTGCGGGATGACGGCGATCGCCCGTACCGGCACCGCGCTGCTGCGAGAAGGCATCGCCAAAAATCTGGCTGAAAATATCGCTGTTGCCGTCGAACGTATCTCCGCCCGGACGGCCTCCGCGAAATCCACCGGCTCCGCCTTGCTGGCGGCGGAACCCGGCAAAGGGGTCGCCGCCACCCGCGGCGCCCTCAAAGCCCTGGAAACGCGGCTTGCCATCGGCGTCGATCTCGCCGCGATCGAAAGCAGCGCGATTCTTCTCGTCGCCGACGATCTCATAAGCCTGATTGGCGGCGGAAAAACGGTCCTTCGCCTTGGGATCATTCGGATTCTGGTCCGGATGATGCTTCTTGGCGAGCTTTCGATAAGCCGATTTTATGTCCTTGGCCGCTGCGTTCTTGGCAACGCCCAGCACCTCATAGGGGTCGCGCATGCTTCCTGCCCTGGAGAACGAGTGAGTCCATAGTTGCCCCCTATATGCGCTCGCATAGGAAGAAATTCCAGTAGCGTGCGGCCTATTGGAGGTGGAAAATCAGAGCGCCTTGAAGTCCTGCATCCGCCAGGCTCCAGCGCCTGCCAGGCAGGCCTCGCCCTTGAACAGGGCAACGCCGTCAAAGCTTTCCCGCGAGGCGGTAAAGCGGCGGCAAACCTGGCCTCTGTCCTTGGATTCCGCCAACTCCGTGATCGACCCGCGCGAGCCGGTATCGGAGTTGGCCCACGGCACGGCCTGGCCGCCGAGCTCCTGTATGTCAGCGGAAGAGACGGCATTGCGGATCGTCGTCTGGTCTGAGGCACGATTGGCATCGACCGGTGCCGCGGAAGCCGGGGTGCCGCTGGTCAGGATCGAACGGTCGACTTCAGCCTTCTCAAGGCTGAAACCCCCGGCCCCGCAGGCGGCCAGCGGCAGGACGATCACGACGATCGCGGCTTTGGCGCTGGCAGAAGCAATTACGCTCCATTGCCTGCTGTCAAAAGCTTGCGCGATACGCGACAATCGGCAACCTCCCTGGTGTCGTGACAATTTGAGAAAAACTATGAGTGATGCAGAGTTAACAAGTGATGACTTTACTGAAGCCGCCGAGCCATTCAGGCTTTTCGCGGCATGGCTGCAGGACGCAACGAAGAGCGAGCCGAACGACCCCAACGGCGTCGCGTTGGCGACCGTCGATGCCGATGGCATGCCGGATGTGCGGATGGTGCTGCTCAAGGGGTTCGATGAAAGCGGCTTTGTGTTCTACACGAATTTCGAGAGCGCCAAGGGCAGGGAAATTCTTGGCAACATGAAGGCGGCAATGTGCTTCCACTGGAAATCGCTGCGCCGGCAGGTGCGCGTGCGTGGTCCGGTGGAGATCGTCACGGACGCGGAAGCGGACGCCTACTATGTAACGCGCCCGCGCGGCAGCCGCATCGGCGCCTGGGCCTCGAAACAGTCGCGGCCGCTGGAAAGTCGCTTCGCGCTGGAAAAGGCCGTCGCCGAATACACGGCCCGCTATGCCATCGGCGACATTCCGCGGCCAAAGCACTGGTCCGGCTTCCGCATCGTCCCGCAAGCGATCGAGTTCTGGCATGACCGCCCATTCCGGCTACACGACCGCGTCGTCTTCAGCCGCGATGCGAAAGGCGGCTGGGACAAGGCAAAACTCTATCCCTGAGCATTATTGGATAGGAATGCGTCGCCAGGCTGGAGACTGGCCACGCCTATGGTCTGTTTGCCACATTGTTGAAGGCGCCACAGGACCGCTTCCAATAACGCTCGGTCCGCGCGTCGCGACGCAACACCGGAATAAACTCAACCGGCCTTCTTCCTCGACATGAACGCCATCAGCGCGGCGCGCGCCTCGTCCGATTTCAGCCGCTCGCGGAAATGTCCGCTTTCCTCACCGATACGAGCGACGAGTTCGTCGCGCGAGCCGCGCATCAGGTCGCGTGCGATCTTCAGAGCTTGCGGCGGTTTGGCGGCGATCTGACCGGCGGCAGCCAGCACCGAGGCTTCGAGCGAAGCTTCCTCGACCACCTCGTAAATCAGGCCGGCGGCTTTCGCCCGCTCAGCCGAAAAGCCTTCGCCAAGACCGAGCAGCGCGAAGGCGCCTTGCCGGCCTAGCACCCGCGGCGCTAGCAGGCTGGAGCCTGCCTCGGGCACAAGGCCGAGATCGACGAAGGGTGTCCGAAACACGGTACGCGGCGTGGCGAAGGTCAGGTCGCAATGCAGGTTGAGCGTGGTGCCGATGCCTACCGCGATGCCGTCGACGCCCGACACGATAGGCTTTTCCGCCTTGGCCAGCGCCAACAGGAAATCCCAGACCTCGGTGCCGCCATCGCCACC
>JBDSLV010000313.1:0-12816 GCA_039916205.1 Mesorhizobium sp.
TGGTCGACCTCTGGCTGCCGGAAGGCACCAGCATCAAGGAAGTCGAGGCACAGGCCAAGGCGCTTGAAGCCAAGATGATGGACGACAAGGACAAGCGCTTCATCGCCACCTATATCGGCGAGGGCGCACCGCGCTTCTTCCTGCCGCTCGACCAGCAGCTGCGCAATCCGAACTTCGCCCAGTTGCTTGTCATGGCCAATGACGAGCCAGCCCGCGAACGGCTGATCGTCAAGCTGCGCGCGGTTCTGGCCGAGGATTTCCCGTCGATCCGCGGCAAGGTCGACCGCCTCTTCCTGGGGCCGCCGACCGGCTGGCCAGTGCAGATGCGCGTCATGGGCCCGGATCGCCAGGAGGTGCGCCGCATCGCCGACCAGGTGAAGGCAAAATTCCGCGAAGACCCATTGCTTGGCGCGGTTCATGACGACTGGCTGGAGCCGGTGCCGGCGATGAAGCTGGTCATCGACCAGGATCGCGCCCGTGCGCTCGGCGTCACCTCGCAGCGCATCCGTCAGATGCTGCAGGCGACCATGTCCGGTGCGCCGCTCGACGACTTCCGCGATGGCGAGGAAACGGTTTCCATCGTTGCCCGCGAGCCGGATGCAAACCGCAAGCTGCTGTCCTCGGTCGACTCAGTCTATATCCCGACGGATTTCGGCGGCTTCGTGCCGTTGTCACAGGTCGCCAAGGTCGTGCCGGTGCTGGAGCAAGGCATCGAATGGCGGCGCGACCGCTTGCCGACCATCAGCGTGCGGGCAACACTGCCCGACGGCGTGCAGTCGAACGATGTCGTCACCAAGATGTACAAGGACATGCAGGGCCTGCGTGACGGCCTGGCGCCCGGTTACAAGATCGAGATCCAGGGTGGTGCCGAGGATTCGGCGGAAAGCCAGGCTTCGATCGCCGCCAAGGCGCCGATCATGCTGGCCATCATCGTCGTGCTGCTGATGATCCAGCTGCAGAATTTCGGCAAGGCGATGCTGGTTCTGGCGACCGGGCCGCTGGGCATCATCGGTGCCGCCGCCGCCCTTCTGATCAGCGGTGCGCCATTCGGCTTTGTCGCCATCCTCGGCGTCATCGCGCTGCTCGGCATCATCATGCGCAACTCGATCATCCTGGTCGACCAGATCGATCAGGATATCGCCGCGGGCATGGATCGCTCCGAAGCCATCATCGGCTCGGCTGTCCGCCGTTTCCGGCCGATCACGCTGACGGCGCTGACGGCGGTGCTGGCGCTGATCCCGATCTCGCGCGCCGTTTTCTGGGGGCCGCTGGCCTACGCCATGATGGGCGGCATTCTCGTCGCCACGGTGCTGACAATCCTGGTGCTGCCGGCAGGCTACGCCTTGTTCTTCGGCCGCGAGCCGAAGAAACATGGCGCGGCGGAACAGGCGCCCGATCTGGAGCAGGACGGCAGCACCGAACGGCCGCAGCTGGCCCTGGCAGCCGAGTGATCCCTGCTGGCGCATAGAACGCGCCGCTCGAAAAATGCTAGAACGCCGCGTGTCTCAGACGCGCGGCGTTTTTGCCGCCTCCAAATACGGCTCACCTGCCAAAGGAGGACAATCATGACCTTGGCTACGCCTAATACCGCGCTTCGCTTGCCGATCGACGGCCGCCATCGCCAGATGTTCATCGATGGCGTCTGGGTCGATGCCCGCTCGGGCCGGACCATGGAGACGCGCAACCCCGCGACTGGAGCGATCCTCGCCACCGTGCCGCGCGGCGACAAGCAGGACATCGACTTGGCCGTCGCAGCAGCGCGAAAAGCCTTCGATGGCCCCTGGAGCCGCTTCAAGCCCTATGAGCGGCAAGTCCTGCTGTTGAAAATCGCTGACCTTTTCGAGAAACACTGGGAGGAGATCAGCCGTTCGGACACCACCGACATGGGCATGCCGATCATGCGCACCCGCGCCAATCGCAACCGTGTCATCGGCATGCTGCGCTATTATGCCGGCATGGCAACCGCACTGCATGGCGAGACGATCGAAAACTCGCTGCCGGGCGAGGTCGTCTCCTTCACCCGCAAGGAGCCGGTCGGTGTCGTTGGCGCCATCATCCCATGGAATGCACCGACAGCGGCCTCGATCTGGAAGATCGGCCCGGCGCTGGCCACCGGCTGCACCATTGTACTGAAGCCCTCGGAAGAGGCGCCGCTGACGCCGCTGTTGATCGCCGACATCATGATCGAGGCTGGCGTTCCGGCCGGCGTCGTCAACATCGTTACCGGCACCGGCCCTGAGGCAGGTGCGGCGCTCGCCGAGCATCTGGGTGTCGATAAGATCGTCTTCACCGGCTCGACCGCGACCGGCCAGTCGATCATTCGAGCTTCCGCCGGCAACCTCAAGCGTGTGTCGCTGGAGCTCGGCGGCAAGTCGCCGGTCATCGTCTGTGCCGACGCCGATCTCGACAAGGCGGTGCCGGTGGCGGCGATGTCTGTCTTCGCCAATTCCGGGCAGATCTGCATTGCCGGCTCGCGCCTGTTCGTCGAACGCTCCATCCACGATGAATTCGTCGAGCGGCTCGCCGCTTATGCAAGCGGCCTCAGGATCGGCGACGGCATCGATCCGGCGACCGAGATCGGCCCGCTCATCTCGGAGAAGCAACTGCAGCGCGTTGCGTCCTTCCTCGAAGCCGGCACGTCCGAAGGTGCAACGCTGGTCACCGGCGGCACGCGCCTGACGGAGGGCGCGCTGGCTGCCGGCAATTTCATCGCACCGACCGTCTTTTCCGGTGTCTCGGACGAGATGAAGATCGCTCGCGAGGAGATCTTCGGCCCGGTCATCTCGGCACTGCCGTTCGACACGCTGAACGAGGCGGTCGAGCGCGCCAACAACACGCCCTATGGTCTCGCCGCCGGTGTGTTCACCCGCGACGTGACCAAGGCGCACCAGCTGTCGCGAGAGATCCGCGCCGGCTCGGTCTGGGTCAACACCTATCACGCCATCGACCCGGCGGTGCCTTTCGGCGGCTACAAGATGAGCGGTTATGGCCGCGAGGGCGGCGCCGAACATCTCGACGAGTATCTCAACACCAAGGGCGTGTTCATCAAGATCGATTGATGGATCGCCCGGCAAAAGAAAATCCATCCCGACACGGTCGGGATGGATCAGAACTGCTTGGGAGGGAGGCCGGACAGGCGCTTCAACCTGTCCGGCTTTTGAATCAGATAACGAACAGCCAGTTGGCGAGCAGCATCACCGCCACGCCGGCGACCAGCGTCAGATAGGGCAGCATGCCCGCTTTCCTGGTCTTCAGATCGGCCGAAGTCATGCCGAGGTCGGCCAACATGTGCTCAGGGAATTTGCCTCCGTCCTGGATGTAGTGGCGGTAGCAGAACACCGGGATGATCAGCGCGGCGGTGATCAATCCGGCCCACAGCGCCATCGGGTTCCACACCTTGGCGCCGGCGCCCATGAAGATCGCGTTGACATAGGCGAAGATGGCGCCAATGCCGAGCAGCCAGCTCGGCCCCTTCCAGGGGCGCGCGATGTGACCGTTGTCGATGCGATGGATCCAGCCGGCGTTGAGGTTGAGGAAGTTGAAGATGATGTAGCCGCAGTTCGACACCGCGAGGATGAAGAAGAAGCTCGTCGCATCGGCCGAGGCGATGGCCAGCACGATCAGGTTGAAGCAAAGGTCTGTCCACATGGCGCGCGTCGGTGCGCCATGTTCGTTGACGTGGCTGAGATAGCGCGGCAGCCAGCCATCGACCGAGCCCTGGTAGAGTGTGCGCGACGAGCCGGCCATCGCCGTCATGATGCATAGCACCAGCGCCAGGATCATCAGCATCACCAAGAGGCTATGAATGAGCGCGCCGCCGCCGACCATGCCGGCCAGCGCGTCGGCGACACCGGAACCGTCGACGATCGGCGTCGCCAGCATGCCGTTGAGGCCGAGTACGCCCTGGAAGGTGAAGGGCACCAGGATGAACAGCAGCATGCACAGCAGGCCGGAATAGAAGATTGCCTTGAACGTATCGGTACCCGGGTTCTTGAACTCGGATGTGTAGCAGACGGCGGTCTCGAAGCCGTAGGTTGACCACGCCGCGATGAACATGCCGCCGAGCACAAGCGTCCAGCCGGCGATGTTCCAGGCACCGGGCTCAGGCGCATACGCCGCCGCCAGCGGCACCAGCGGCGAAAAATTCGCCCAGTTGATCTGGCCGGTGACGATCGGCACGATACCGACTATCAGCATCGGAATGATGACCAGCAGGCCGATATATTTCTGCACATTGGCGGTGCCCAGGATGCCGCGATGCTGGATCGAGAAGATGATCAGCATCAGCACCGCGCCGATGAAGAAGGTGGCATTCAGCGTGAAGGATACCGGGCCCAGCGTGTGGCTGAACAGCGTCCAGTTGCGAATTGCTGGAGTGGCGGCGGCCGTCACAGCGGTGATGGCGTCGGCGGCGCTGGTGCCGGCATGGGCCGCGATATAGGCGACGACATCGGGTGAGGCGTCGGTGAACAGTGGCACCGGCGCCAGGGCATTGAGGATATAGGCTGCGGCGATCGAGCAGCCGAGGGACAGCACCGGCGACCAGGCGAACCAGTTGCACCAGACTGACAGTGGCGCGATGAATTTCGAATAGCGCAACCACGCGGTGGCCCCGTAGATCGAAGCGCCGCCGGACTTGTTCGGGAACAGGCCAGCGATCTCGGCATAGGTGAAGGATTGCAGGAAGCCCATGATCATCGAGGCGATCCAGATCCCGAAGGCCAGCGTTCCGGTGGTGCCGGCAATGCCGCCGATCGAAAACAGGACGAGGGCTGGCACGCCGCTCGCCACCCAGAACGCGCCGCGCCAATCGATATTGCGATGCAGCTTGCTTTCCGCAGGCTGCTCCAGGGCCGTACTTATCGTGCTCATATGTGTTTGTTCCCCATTTTGATGTTCCCCGTTCGGTGACGCCTCGACTGCGCGAGGTTCATCACTGGCACGTTCATTGAACGACTTCGGGTGTTTCCACTCAGTCGTATTTTTTTCTTAACAGTGAAGATTGATCCGACGCGCTTTCACGTCAAGCGTTTTGTGAAGCCATGCACATCACGCTTGCGCGCGCACGGGTTCACACGCCCGGCGACGTCACCGCCGGACCGGACAGCAGGTCTCAAACGCGGCTGTCAGGAGCGTGGTTTGGTCTTCTGCGGGTCGTAGTGGGCGAAGGCGACAACCCGCGCCGGCAGCCGTTTTTGCTGGCCGTCGAGCTTGCCGATCTCGACTTCAGTGCCGATGGCCGAATGCGTGACATCGAGCCTCGCCAGCGCGATGTTCTTTTTCAGCACCGGCGATCGCATGCTTGAGGTGACCACGCCGATCTGGGCGCGGCCGACATGGACGCAATCGCCATGGCCGACAGCGACATTGGCGTCGATGTCGAGACCAACCAGCTTCTTCTGCGGATTGTCCTTGCGCCGGATCAACGCCTCGCGGCCGATGAAGTCGTCGGTCTTGCTCTTCAGCGGCACGGTGAAGCCGATGCCTGCCTCGAACGGGTCGGTCTGGTCGGAGAACTCATAACCGGCGAAGATCAGCCCGGCCTCGATGCGCACCATGTCGAGCGCCTGCAGCCCCATCGGCTTCAACCCATGCGGCTGCCCGGCTTCCCAGATCGCATCGAACACCTTCTCGGCGTCGCGCGGATGGCACCAGACTTCGTAGCCAAGTTCGCCGGTATAGCCGGTGCGCGAAACGACGACCGGAATGCCGTTGCCGCCGCCGATCCGGGCGACGGCGAAGCGGAACCACTCGAGCTCCGAAATCGACGGCTGTGTCGGCGAGGTCCAGACCACGTCCTTCAGGATGTCGCGGCTTTTCGGCCCCTGCACGGCGACGTTGTGCATCTGGTCGGTGGAAGAACGTACCAGGACATTGAGACCTAGTTTCTGGGCCGTCTGGCGCAGCCATTCGCCGGAGAAATCATCGCCGCCGACCCAGCGGAAATTGTCCTTGCCGAGCCGCAGAAGCGTGCCGTCGTCGATCATGCCGCCATGCTCGTAACACATGGCGGAATAGACGACCTGGCCGACACCGAGCTTCGTGACGTCGCGGGTCAGCGTATACTGCAGCAGCGCTTCCGAATCCGGACCGGTGACCTCGAACTTGCGCAACGGCGATAGGTCCATGATCACCGCGTCTTGCCTGCAGGCCCAGTATTCGTCGATGGCGCCTTCCTTGGCGAAGGCGTTGGCGAGCCAATAGCCCTTGTACTCGACGAAGTTGCGGGTGTGCTTGGCAAAGCTCGAATGAAAGGCTGTCTCGCGGGTCATTTTCGGTTCCGAATCGGGCGTCATGCGTCTGGCGATTGCTCGCGAGAATTTGTGCTGGCCGGAATAGGTGCGCACATGGATGTCGGTCAGGTCCCAGCCATTGGCCGGTGTCGTGTCGTCGGGGCAAGCGGAAGAGACGCAGACAATGTCGGTCAACGCGCGCAGCAGCACGTAATCGCCCGGCCTCGACCACGGCTCATTGGACACCAGCACGCCATGCGCATCGATTGCCGTGTTGAAGAAGAAGTTGATCGCCATCCAGCCAGCACGGGGATTGACGCCCTTGCCAGCCAGCGCGCCGTTGAAATTCTCCGAGCAGTTGGGGTGCCCGGGGTAGCCGATGTCATCGTAATATTTGGCCGCGCAAGCGAGCGCGAAGGCGTCGTGGCGGCCGCAGGTATCCTGGATAACCTCGACCAGCGGCTCCATGTCCTGGTCATAATATTTCGAATGCAGGCCGGGCATCGGGTAGCTCGATCCCATCAGCGTGCGGGTCGTCGTCACATCGAGCGGGTGATCGAGGCCCTTGTCCAGCTTGCGTGCGGAAAAGCACTGGAAGTCGGTGCACTGGCGCCCGTCGACATCGATGATCTGCAGGTAGTCGCCGGCCTTGACGAAATAGGATTCCGCCGTCGCCGAATGGACGCGCAGGTCGAGCACCGGATCGGCGAGCGGATCGCCAAGCTGTGATTTCGCTGCTGAGCGAATTCGGGCACGGCGGACGATGATGCTGAGCGGTGTCGCCGTGTCGTGGCCATCAACCAGCATCGGCCCGCCGGGTGCTGCGATGAGCAGCGCGCCATCGCGTTGGACGGTAAAAGCCTGTTCCGTGCCGGCAGGCGTCGAGCCGCCGAACACGCGCACGGCCTTTGGCTGATCGAGCAGCACCTGCCTGCGCTCAAGCCCT
The DNA here is from genome assembly GCA_039916205.1 of Mesorhizobium sp. Classification (GTDB taxonomy): domain Bacteria; phylum Pseudomonadota; class Alphaproteobacteria; order Rhizobiales; family Rhizobiaceae; genus Mesorhizobium. The sequence continues at coordinate 7,180 of JBDSLV010000313.1, forward strand.
CGGCGCAGCGTGGCAAGGCTTTCGCCACCTTCTATCAGAAGCGCTTTGATGCCGGCGGCATTGCTGTTTGAGGCCTCACCAAGAATGCCGGGATCGGTCGCGCCGCTCTGGCCCCATGCCAGGAGCTCGCAAGCCTGCCCGCCCTCGACGTTGCGCACGGTAAAGGTGTCGCCGGCCTCGACGTCGATGAGTAGCGCTCCGTTGCCTTGCACGGTATAGCGCTCCATGCCTGCCGGCAGCGCGATCTGGCCGGGCCGCAGGATGATGCTTGGCCGGGGCGGTCCGGCTGTCACGGCGGGGTAGGGCGACTGGCTCATTTCAGCCTTGCGGTTCGAGCAATAAGTTTGCCTGTGTGTGAAATTATTTTAGCAGCAAGAATAGCAGTGCGATTGAGTTTGGCAAGGCGAAGGTGTCGCTCCACCTTCTCCCACAAGGGAGAAGGTGGAGCGCATGCAACGCTACTCCAATTCCTCGGAATGGCCGATAGCGACGCCGTACTCCGCAGCTGAATCCAGCATCGTATGCCACAAGCTCTCGGCAAAAGTCGCAAACACAAGAAGCTTGAACACCGCTTGCCCATCAACCCCATCATTGCCGCGCCACAGCGTGACGCTGGTGTGATCCATCGACGTCGGTGCAGCAGCGCCGATCGCGAACACCGCTGCGTGCAGGTCGATCGACGACAGTTTGGCCAGCATGGCCCGCGATTTCGTGCCTGAGATGCTGATCAGCACCCGCGCCTGCGATTGGTCGGACAGCGAGGCCGAGTGCGAAAACATCTGGCCGAGCGCATCTATCCCATGTCTGCCGCCCTTCGACAGGACAAAGAACTGGTCTGGCCCCGACCAGATCAGCGCGGCATCCACCACGTTGATTGCCTTTGGTGTCTCCGGCGCCGCAACACCGAAACGGTCCTGCGCGGCCTTGACCATCTCGGCCGATTTGCCGCGCCGCGCCATCACCTGAACCAGGTCGAAGTTCCTGATTTCCTTCAGCGACACGCCGGCTTCGCCCGGCGCGCCATGGAGGCCGGAAACCAGCGCGCGTTCGAGCGGACCGCGGACGTCCCAGGAAAATTCAGCCACGCTGGCGCCCTCCATCCGGATCATAGAAGACGGGATTGCAAAGCTCGACATCATAGTCTTCGCCACGCAGTGGATCATGCGCATGGACGATCTCGCCAATGCGTTCGCGGCCTCGCTCGACGAGCCCGAGTCCGATCCATTGGTCGAGCATCGGCGAGAAGCAGACCGAGGTGACATAGCCCTGGTCGTTGCCAGGACCAGGTGTCTGTCCCTTCGGAATGATATGCGCGCCGGAGCGCAGGCGGCGCGCCTTGTCCACGGGTTTGATGCCGACGACAACCTGGCGATCCGGCGCGACCAGCGCCTCACGTCCGGCCATGACGCGGCCGATGAAATCCTTCTTGGTCGACATCATCTTGCCGAGGCCGAGATCGGCTGCGGTCGTCGTGCCGCTGATCTCCGGCCCGGCGATGTGGCCCTTTTCGACGCGCATGACGCCGAGCGCCTCGGTACCGTATGGCGTCACCCCGAAGGGTTTTCCCGCCAGCATCAGGTTGCGCGCCATGGCTTCGCCGAAGCGTGCCGGCACGGAAATCTCGAAGGCCATCTCGCCGGAGAAGGAAATGCGGAACAGTCTCGCCTTGATGCCGCCGCGCAACGCCACTTCGCGCACACCCATGAATGGGAAGCCTTCGTTCGACAAGTCTTCGGATGGATCGACAATTTCACCGAGCAGGTCGCGGGTCTTGGGTCCCGCGATCGAGAACTGTGCCCACTGGTCGGAGACCGAGGTCAGCTGCACATCGAGCTCGGGAAACAGCACCTGCCGGCAGAACTCAAGATGCTGCATCACCAGCCCCGCCTTGGCGGTGGTTGTGGTCAGGAAATAGCGATCCTCGGCCAGCCGTGAGGTCGTGCCGTCATCGTAGACCAGGCCATCTTCGCGCAGCATCAGCCCGTAGCGTGCCTTGCCGACGGCGAGATTGGAGAAGGTGTTGATGTAGACGCGATCGAGGAAGGCGCCGGCATCCGGGCCGTGCACGTCGATCTTGCCCAGCGTCGAGACATCGCAGAAGCCGACGCCTGAGCGCACCGCCTTGACCTCACGGGTGACGGATTCCAGCCAGTCCTTCTCGCCCGCACGCGGATACCACTGCGCACGCTTCCACAGGCCGGTGTCGACGAAGATCGCACCTTGTTCCGCCGCCCAGTGGTGCGAGGGCGTCAGCCTTGTCGCGTGAAAATTCTCGTCGCGGTGATGGCCGGCGAAGGCACCGATGGCGACCGGCACATAGGGTGGCCGGTAGATTGTCGTGCCGGTGTCTGGGATCGACCGGCCGCTCACCGCCGCCATGATGGCAAGGCCGGCGACATTCGAGGTCTTGCCCTGGTCGGTGGCCATGCCGAGCGTCGTGTAGCGCTTGAGATGCTCGACTGATTCAAAGCCTTCGCGCTGCGCCAGTTCGATGTCGGAAGCGGTCACGTCATGCTGGTAGTCGACGAAGGCCTTGCCCTTGCCGGCGACATGCCAAAGCGGTGTCAGCGAGAAAGCCTCGTCGTCGGCCACCGGCGCCGCGCCTGCTTTACCGCCGTGTCCGGCGTCATGCGCCGCCACCGCGCCGGCGGCGAACCCTTGGGCAAGACAAGCGCCGAGCCCGAAGGATCCATTGGCGGCACCCGCGGCGACCATGCCGGGCGGTGCGCCATCCGGCACGAAGGCGGCGATGTCGTCGCGCCATTTCGGCCGGCCGCGATGAAAGGAGGTCAGGCCCACGGCGGGGTTCCAGCCGCCGGAAACGGCAAGCCCATCAGCCTCGACTTCGGCCCGCGCACCACCGGTGAGCGACACCGCGATCTTCTTGACGCCATCCTTGCCGCCGTCGACGCCGCTGACGGCGCCATGCAGCACGGTAAAGCCGTTCTTGGAGGCCAGCGAGCGATGCGCCGCCGACACGTCCGGCCGTGCATCGATGACCGCCGCGATCTGCAGCCCGGCACCAAGCGCCGCTTCGACCGTGCGCCAGCCATCCTCATTGTTGGTGAACAGCGCGATGCGCTTTGCCGGGGTCGCGGCATAGCGACCGACATAAGTGCGCATGGATGATGCCATCATCACGCCCGGCGTGTCGTTGCCGGCAAAGACGATTGGCCGTTCAAGCGCCCCGGCGGCGACGATGCAGCGCTTGGCCACGATCCGCCACAGCCGCTGGCGCACCTGATGTTCCGGTGGCACGGGCAAGTGGTCGTTGACCCGCTCCAGCGCGCCATAGGTGCCGCCGTCATAGACACCGAACAGCGTCGTGCGGGTCATGATACGCACGTCGGGCATTGAACCAAGTTCAGCTAGGGTGCGCGAAATCCATTCAGCTGCCGGCAGCCCGTCGATGGTGCCGCTGTCCGAAAGCAGGCGGCCGCCGGGTGCGAAGTCCTCTTCGCACAGGATGACGCGCGCACCGCTGCGGCCAGCGGCCAATGCCGCTGCCAGCCCCGTTGGGCCGGAGCCGGCGATCAGCACATCGCAATGCGCCCATGCCTTGTCATAGTGATCGGGATCGGCGACGCCAGCGGCGCGGCCAAGGCCGGCGGCGCGGCGGATCGCCGGTTCGTAGATGGCTTCCCAGAATTTCGCTGGCCACATGAAGGTCTTGTAGTAGAAACCGGCCACGAAGATCGGCGCGAACAGCTGGTTCACGGACATCACGTCGTGGCGCAGTGACGGCCAGCGGTTCTGGCTGGCGGCCTCCAGCCCCTCATAGAGTTCCGCGGTTGTCGCCTTGGTGTTGGGCTCGCGCCGCGCGCCGCTGCGCAGTTCCACAAGCGCATTCGGCTCTTCCGAACCTGCCGTCAGGATGCCGCGCGGCCGGTGATACTTGAACGAGCGGCCGACCAGCTTGACGCCATTGGCAATCAGCGCCGAGGCCAGCGTATCGCCCTGGAAGCCGGCAAAGCTCTTGCCGTCGAAGCGGAAGTTGAGCGGCTTTGAACGGTCGACCAGACCGCCGTTCGTTAGCCGATGGGTCTGCGCGGCCATCAGGCGCCAACCTTCCGCGCGCCTGCGCCCACTGCCGGTTCAATCAAAGAAATCTCATGCGTCAGGGTGTTGCGGCTGATCTTCAGCCACGCCCGGCAGCCGCCGCCATGGTACCAGTTCTCGCTCGTCACGCCGGCGATGTTGTCGCGCGGATAGACATAGTCGTAGACCTCGTCTTCCGAGGCGCCGGCCGTTGGCCGCACAGGCTTGGCGTCGCCGAGATAGCTGAACTCACCGAGTTCGCGTTCGCCGCAGAAGGGACAGACAATGCGCATTTCTTCTAAACCGCCTTCAATGCAGGTTCGGTTGGGCGCCCTGGCCCTTTTCGTCGATCATCGCGCCGCGCTGGAATCGGTCGAGGCGGAATTTCTCGGCCTCCTTATGCGGTTCGTCACGGGCAAGCAGATGGGCAAAGACAAGGCCTGAACCCGGCGTCGCCTTGAAGCCGCCATAGCACCAGCCGGCATTGAGATAGAGCCCATCCACCGGCGTCTTGTCGATGATCGGCGAGCCATCCATCGACATGTCCATGATGCCGCCCCACTGGCGCAGCAGGCGCACCCGGCCGATCATCGGCATCAGCGCCATCCCACCCTCGCAGACATCTTCCATCACCGGCATGTTGCCGCGCTGGGCGTAGGAATTGTAGCCGTCGATGTCACCGCCGAAAACCAGCCCGCCCTTGTCTGACTGGCTGACATAGAAATGCCCTGCGCCGAAGGTGATGACATTGGGGATGACAGGCTTGATCGCCTCGGAGACGAAGGCCTGCAGCACATGGCTTTCGATCGGCAGGCGCATGCCTGCCATCCCAGCGACGCGTGACGAAGAGCCCGCGACGGCCATTCCGACCTTGCCGGCACCGATCCTGCCGCGCGATGTCTCGACGCCCGTCACCTTGCCATTGGCGTCGCGTGTGAAGCCGGTAACCTCGCAATTCTGGATGATGTCGACGCCGAGTGCGCTCGCCGCGTGCGCGTAGCCCCAGACCACGGCATCATGACGCGCCGTGCCGCCGCGCCGCTGCAGCAGGCCGCCTTGCACGGGAAAGCGCGCATTGCTGAAGTTCAGGAACGGCATCATCTTCTTGACCGCCGCGAGGTCGAGCAGTTCGGCATCGATGCCGTTGATGCGCATCGTGTTGCCGCGCCGCGCATAGGCGTCGCGCTGCGCATCGGAATGGTAGAGATTGACGACGCCGCGCTGGCTGACCATCGTGTTGTAGTTGAGGTCCTGCTCCATCCGCTCCCACAGCTTCATCGACAATTCGTAGAAGCCGGTGTTGCCGGGCAGCCCATAATTGGAACGGATGATGGTGGTGTTGCGGCCGGCATTGCCGGAACCGATCCAGCCCTTTTCCAGCACCGCGACATTCCTGATGCCGTACTCACTGGCCAGGAACCACGCGGTGGCGAGGCCATGGCCGCCACCGCCGATGATCACCACATCGTAGCGATCCTTCGGCGTGGCATCGCGCCATGTGCGTTGCCAGTTCTTGTGGCCGGAAAGGGCGGCGCGCGCGAGCGAGAAGATCGAGTATTTCATCAGGTCATTCCGAGGTCGCTCGCAGCAGGCTGTTGG
>JBDSLV010000314.1:0-4726 GCA_039916205.1 Mesorhizobium sp.
CCTTTTCCAACGCGAAAGATGCCGCGATCGATTTCGCCCCCTGGGTCGCGAGCGGCGATGTGCAGCGCGGTCCCTACGCCACCGCCGGCGGCCAGCCTGGCCATGCCGCGGCCTGGGAAGACAAGACCGTCAATGAAGCGACCGGCAATTTTTATCGCGATACGCGCGCGACTCTGGAGGGCGCGTGGGTGCGGCCGCGCCATGACGGCTACATGGCGTTCCAGCAGGCGGCGTCCGACCGCATCCTTTCCGGCATGACCCACGGGCACAAAGCCGCCGTGGTCGTTGCCGATCTCAATCGCCTGTTTCGGGAAAGTTCCCCGGCGCAGGGCTCCGCCTGTAAAGCGTGAGCGAACCCGGCTAGACAAGCCGCCACAGCTTGCGCGCATTCGTGGACAAGAGCCTGTCGCGCTCCGAAATGCTGCAGCCCGAAAGCAGCGCATGGGTCGCCGCCACCCAGGTCGACAGGCCGCCGCCAAGCGTGCAGACGGGCCAGTCGCTGCCCCAGACAACACGATCCCAGCCGAAGACGCCGATCGTGTGTTCGACATAGGGCCGCAGCGTCTCAACCGTCCAACTGCCGGCATCGGCATAGGCAACGACACCCGAGATCTTTGCCATCACATTGGGGCGCCGCGCGATCTCGCTCATATGCTCGCGCCATGGATGCTGGCCATTGCCCTTGATGTCGGGCACGCCGCAATGGTCGAGCACGAACTGCACATCGGGCGCCAGGTCGGCAAGCGCGATCGCCTTCGGAACCTGATGCGGCAGCACGACGAAATCGAAGGTCAGGCCGGTGCCGCCAAGCCGCCGGATGTTGTCCCGGAACAACGCGCTTTCAGAGAGATCATCCGGCATGACATGTAGAACGCGACGGAAGCCCTTGACGAAGGGTTTTGCCCGCTGACGCTCCAGATAGACTGAAAAGCCCGCCTCTTCAGGGCGACAGGCCGCGATTGCCCCGACCAGCATGCTGCCGTTCTGCCGAGCCAGGCCTTCGACACGATCGGTCTCGGCCTCGATGTCGGCCGGATCGACATCGACCTCCATATGCATCACGCGATCTACACCGACGCGTTGCGCCTCCGTTGCGTATTCGTCGTAGGAAAAATCGCGGTCGAGGGCCGGCACGCCTGCCAGCCAGGGATAGCGCAGTGCCGAGCGATCGATGAGATGCAAATGGGTATCGATGATCATGGCGGCTCCTCCTCCTGATTTCAAACTATCTCACGGAGGAATTCTTCATTCAAATAAGAATTTACGCTGATGACCCGACCGCCGACCCCGCCAGATGCGACAGCTTTTCGGCCGTTGCCTGTAAAAGTTCGATGGTTCTGGTGATGTCAGGGGCGGACGGTGCGTTGATCACCGTTATGTAGGGGATCGACAATGCCGCGATCGCCTTGCCGTCGGAGCTGCATACCGGCGCCGAGAGATTGTAGACGCCGGCGGTCTGCATCGAGGCCATCATCTCGTAGCCGCGGTCGCGAATCTGGTCGAGCCGGGCATAAAATTCCGGCGGCTGCGCGCTCTTGTCGGTGCTGCGGACATGTTCGGAAATCATCATCTGCCGCTCTTCCGGTGAACGGAAAGCGAGCAGGACATGGCCCGAACCGGTGTCGAACAGGCTGATATGCGAGCCGACCCGGATCGAGATTCCCCAGTAGTTCGGAGCCTCCTGCTGACCGATTACCACGGCGGAACCGCGATCAAAAACAACAAGTTGGTTGGCCTGCTGCGATGTCTCCGCGAGTTCGCGCATCAGCGGCGTGGCGTAGGAAACCAGCCTGCGCACCGGCGCGTGCAATTGCGCCAGACCGAACAGCTTGAGCGTCAGCGAATATCGGTCGCCGTCCAGCCGCGTGACGTAGCCGCGCCGCACCAGCCGGTCCAGCATGCGGTAGAACTCGTTGGGACTGCGGTCTAGCTTCTTGGCAATTTCCGCCTGGGTCAGGCCGCCATCGACGCCGGCCAACAGTTCGAGAATGTCTAACCCCTTGTCGAGAGCCGGCGCACGGTACCGCTCGTCTTCGCTGTCATCCATGCGCCGTTTCTCCAGTGAATTGACCTCTTCATATACGCAGGAACGCAGTTGGCGGAAACAAATTTCGCCTTGACGTATCTATGAATGTTTTGTTTGTATATGAATGTAGCGCTTCTTGTCATCTGACGGGTTGCGGCCGCCGCAAGGCGCACCAAGGGAGGATACCAATGAACAGACTGCTTTCCGGCGTGTCCGCCGGCGCATTGGCGCTTGCATTCGGTGCAGGCGCGGCCCTTGCCGGCGACCTGCCCGGCAAGTTCGAAGGCGTCACCGTCGACGTGAAGCTGATCGGTGGCCAGCAATATGAAAAACTCTACGAGCGTATCCCGGAATGGGAGAAGCTGACCGGTGCCAAGGTCAACATCCTGACCAAGAAGAACGGCTTCGACATCGACAAGGAACTCAAGTCCGACATCGCCTCGGGCAGCACCAACTGGTGCGTCGGCTGGAACCATTCGTCGTTCGCACCGCAGTATACCGGGCTCTACACCGATCTCAGCAAGCTCCTGCCTAAATCGGAAATCGATGCGTTCGTGCCTTCGACGATCAAGTCGGCGACCATCGACGGCAAACTGGAGATGCTGCCCCGCGCCCAGTTCGACGTTTCGGCGCTCTACTACCAGAAGAGCCTGTACGAGAACGCCGACAACAAGACCAAGTTCAAGGCGAAATACGGCTATGACCTGGTGCCGCCGGACACCTGGAAGGAAGTTACCGACCAGGCGGAGTTCTTTGCCAACCCGCCCAACTTCTACGGCACGCAGTTCGCCGGCAAGGAAGAGGCGATCAATGGCCGCTTCTACGAAATGGTGGTCGCCGAGGGCGGCGAATATCTCGACAAGGACGGCAAGCCGGTCTTCAACTCCGAAGCCGGCATCCGGGCGCTCGACTGGTTCGTCAATCTCTACAAAGCCAAGGCCGTACCGGCCGGCACGACCAACTACCTCTGGGACGATCTCGGCCAGGGCTTTGCCTCGGGCACTGTCGCCATCAATCTCGACTGGCCGGGCTGGGCTGGCTTCTTCAACGATCCGAAATCATCGAAGGTCGCCGGCAATGTCGGCGTCAAGGTCGCGCCCAAGGGCTCCTCTGGCAAGCGCACCGGCTGGTCTGGTTTCCATGGCTTCTCGGTGACCGAAAACTGCCCGAACAAGGAAGCCGCCGCATCGCTTGTGTGGTGGTTGACCAACGAGGACAGCCAGAAGCTCGAGGCCGCCGCAGGGCCGCTACCGACCCGCACCGCGGTCTGGGACTGGGATCTCCAGCAGGCGGCGAGCGATCCTTACAAGAAGGAGGTTCTGACCGCCTTCCAGGAGGAAGCCAAGCACGCCTTTGCCGTGCCGCAGACGCCTGAGTGGATCGAGATCTCGAACGCTGTCTATCCCGAGTTGCAAGCAGCCATCCTCGGCGACAAGACGTCCAAGCAGGCACTGGACGAAGCCGCCGCCAAGGCGACGCAGATACTTCAGGACGCCGGCAAGCTCTGAGCATTGCGGTCAAGGCTGCCTCCCCCATCACAGGATGGGGGAGGCAACCGCGTCCCGGCGCGAGCGCACAGGCAGATCCACGATGGGCCTCTGCCTGAAAATCGAACACAACATTTCAGGGATACCGATGAAGGGCTTCAAGCCATCCGCGCCATTCCTGCTGCTGCTTCCGGCGATGATCGTATTGGCGGCGGTTGTCGTGGTGCCGTTGCTTCTGTCGCTCTATTCCAGCTTCACGCCTTTCCGCCTGACCAAGCCCGAGACGTTTTACGTCTTTGTCGGCTTCCGGAACTATCTTTCGATCCTGGCCAACACCGATTTCTGGTGGGCGTTCGGTCGCACTGTTCTGTTGCTCACGATCGCGCTCAATCTCGAAATGCTGCTCGGCCTCGGCCTGGCGATGTTGGTCGAAAAGGCAACACGCGGCCAGCGAATCCTGCGCACGCTGATGATGTTTCCAATGATGTTCTCGCCGATCCTGGTCGGCTTCCAGTTCAAGTTCATGTTCAACGACAATATCGGCCTGGTGAACAACGCCTTGCAGTCGCTCGGCATCACGCAGGACGCCATACCGTGGCTGATCGAAAGCCATCTCGCCTTTATCGCCATCTCGATCGCCGAAATCTGGTCGTCGACCGCGATCTTCGCCATCCTGATCCTTGCCGGGCTGCTCGCCATGCCAAAGGAGCCGATCGAGGCGGCGCGCGTCGATGGCTGCACGCCCTGGCAGACATTCCGCTATGTGACGTGGCCGTTCGTCATGCCTTTCGCCTATATCGCCATGACCATCCGTTCACTCGACGTCGCGCGCGCCTATGACATCGTCAAGATCATGACCGATGGCGGGCCGGCAGGCCGCACCGAGCTTCTATGGACGCTTGTCGCGCGCACCGCCTACAGCGATGGGCGCATGGGCATGGCCAACGCCATGGCCTATTTCTCGATCCTGCTTTCGATCGCCTTCACCGTCTATTTCTTCAACAAGCTCGCCGCGGCGCGCACCCAGATCGGTGCCGAGTGGTGAAGGGCGCGGTGGTGAAGATGGACGAGAATTCTTCCGCCCGGCTGAAGCGCCGGCTGCTTGGCATCGCCTATCGCATCGGGCTGTTCCTGGCGATGCTGACGATCTGCATGCCGGGCCTATGGATCGTGCTGTCGTCTCTACGGCCAACGGTCGAGATCATGGCCAAGC
>JBDSLV010000315.1:0-7382 GCA_039916205.1 Mesorhizobium sp.
GGCGGCCTCTTTCAGCGCCTACGCGGTCGGCATCGAGCCGATGCTTCTGACACATGTGAAGCACTATGCGTTGACCCCGCCGCATTGGCCGGTGGGGCTGAAACTGCGCATTGTCGCGCTCGCCGACATCCACGCCTGCAGGCCATGGATGACGCCCGAACGCATCGCCTCGCTTGCCGATGACGCGAATGCGCTGCAGCCAGATCTGATTGTCCTGTTGGGCGACTACATTGCCGGCATGCGGCTGGTAACGGATCGGGTGGCACCATCGCAATGGGCGTCGGCCCTGTCCGGTCTCAAGGCACCGCTTGGCGTCATGTCGATCCTCGGCAATCATGACTGGTGGGAGGATCACGCCGCGCAGAAAGCTGGCGGCGGCCCGACCATAGCGCGCAAGGCGCTTGAGGGCGTCGGCATTCCAGTGCTCGAAAACGATGTCGTGCGCCTGGAAAAGGGTGGGCATGGCTTCTGGGTGGCCGGGCTTGCTGATCAGATAGCGCTGCTGCCGAACAAGGAGCACAGCGGGCTCAAGGGCCTGGACGACCTCGACGGCACGCTGGCCAGGGTCAGCGATACTTCGCCCGTCATCCTGCTGGCGCATGAGCCGGACATTTTTCCGAAGGTGCCGGGACGGGTCGCGCTGACCCTTTCGGGCCATACTCATGGCGGGCAGGTGCGGCTGTTCGGCTACTCGCCGGTGGTGCCGTCGCGCTTCGGCAACCGCTATGCCTATGGCCATGTCGTGGAGTCCGACCGCAATCTGATCGTCTCGGGCGGGCTTGGCTTCAGCATCCTGCCGGTGCGTTTTGGCGTTCGCCCGGAAATCCTGTCGATCGATCTCGGATAGCTGATTTCGCCCGCTCAGCGAAGTGCCTTGATCGCCTGCATCACGCCGGGCTCGGCCTTGTCGCCGTTGAAAGCATCGACGATCCCGAAGGCGCCGCCATAGCTCCACACCGACCATGAGAAGCCGTGCGCTTCGGCGCGGCCAATCATGTCGCTGACATAGGCGGCGCGATACTCAGCGGGCATGACATAGCCGTTGCCGTATTCCTGGCGGATCATGCCAAACTCACCCAGCGTGATGTTTTCCGGTTTGATGCCGTTGGCCTTCGCCCATGCCTCGACCTTCCTGAACGGCGCGTCCATCAGGCCGAGCAGTTTGTCGGTGCTATCCATGCTGGCGACCTGTTCGTCGAGATAGGCGAGCAGGCCGCTTCGCCGCGCCCACGGCGCCTCGGCCTTTATCCTGGCGCGGATGGTGTCGAGCGTTGCATCGAGCTGTGCCCTGGGAATCGCTGTCAGCGGATAGGGCAGGCCAGTTACATAAGGGATGAAATCACCGGCCCAGGTCGCGCCTTGATGGGTAAGCAGGAATGGATCGTAAGAATGGAAGGTCCAGATGACGTTGTCGTCCGGGATCGCCTTCGGATCGATCTTTTCCAGGGAACTCGCGGCGGAATAGCAGGCGCCTGTCAGGATCAAGGTCAGCCTTGTGGCCGAGGCGCGTGCGGCCGCGAACAGCTTCCGCTGACGTTGGGGCCAGAGGCTGGTGCCGTCAGCGTCGCAGTCGACGATAGGCTCGTTCATCAGTTCGAAGGCAACCTTTTCTGGATCTTCGCCGGCCAGCGTTCGGCCCATCTTGCGAACCATGTCGACATAGCGGTCGAAGGTCTCCGGGTCGTCCATCACATTGCCCATGCCGACCTTGCGGCTGGCGCCTGAGGGAATGAGGTGCATGTCGACAATCACCTTCAGTCCGGCGTGGTTGATCATGCGCACAGAATCCAGCACGCTGGCATAAAGGTCGCTGCGCAGCGCCGTCGTCTTTTCCGACAGGAAAGGCGATGGATCGACCGGCATGCGCAGAAAGTCGAAGCCGGCGTCCTTCAGGGCCTTGAGGTCGTCCTCGCCCAGAAACTTGCGCCACTCCGGATAAGGCAAGATGGCCTTGGGATCGCCCCACTGGTCTTCGCCCGGCCACGTCGTCCATTGATCAAGATTGAGGCCGCGCTTCATCGCGAAGCTTGCCGCCTGCGCCGGCAGCGCAACGGACATCAGCACAAGCACCGCCGCCATCAAGGTCTTGATCATCGCCGTCAACAGTGCCATCGGGTTCATGCGCGGAAAATACCTGCCTTGCCGGCATCAAAAAGGGAAGCGCTATGGGCGATCATGGTGAATCGGCGGCGCTGTCAGCCGGGCTTTCCGGCGCGCTGACGGAGTTTGGCCACCGGCTGATGGCGCGGGTCTATTATGCCGACACCGATTTCTCAGGCGTCGTCTACCATGCGCGCTATCTGGAGTTTTTCGAGCGCGGCCGCTCCGACTATCTCCGGCTGACCGGCGTGCATCATACCGAACTTGCCGACGGCAAGCATGGCGAGAAGATCGTCTGGATCGTGCGGCGCATGGAAATCGATTTCCGCAGTTCGGCCCGGATCGATGACATCCTGACCGTCGACACACGTACCGATGACATCTCCGGCGCGCGCATCTTCATGGCGCAGCAGCTGAAGCGGGGCGACGAGGTTCTGGTCGAGGCGCGGGTAGAAGCGGCGATCATCGGCGAGAACGGCCGGCCGCGGCGCTTTCCCAGGGAATGGGTCGCGGCCTTCATGCCCAAGGGCTCGCAGACGGCGCGATAGCCTGGTTCAACGGAAGTTGATGGCCAAAGCCTGACGCCTCAAGGCGCGGCAATGCGCCGCGCCATATTTACTAACCCATCCTTAACCATAACGGTTCATGAAGAGAGTGGTGAAGATTGGAGGCATCCAGCGCCTTCGTTTCACCAATATTTGCCCCGAAAAGGCCGCGAACGGCATAGTTTGGGGTTGTTCCGGTAGCTTCGCGCGAACCGACCACAAGGGATGCCCATGGGCCAGCCGCCAGCTTCGCCCTGAAAATCTTAAGGACGTTACCATGGAAAATATCGCACTCGCCGACCCGGGCGCGCAATTGTCGATTTGGGCGCTGTTCGCGCAGGCCAGTTGGGTGGTCAAGCTGGTCATGATCGGCTTGCTCTGTGCCTCGGTCTGGACCTGGGCGATCATCGTCGACAAGCTGGTTTCCTATACCCGCATGCGGGCGGCTCTCAATCGCTTCGAGCAGGTTTTCTGGTCGGGACAATCGCTTGAGGAGCTCTACCGCACGCTGGCTGACCGCAAGACCTCCGGCATGGGCGCCATTTTCGTCGCCGCGATGCGCGAATGGAAGAAGAGCTTCGAGAAGGGCGCGAAAACGCCGCTTGGCCTGCAGACCCGCATCGACAAGGCGATGGACCTGGCGCTGACGCGCGAAATGGAAAAGCTTGAAGGGCGGCTTGGCTTCCTCGCCACCACCGGCTCGGCGGCACCCTTCATCGGCCTGTTTGGCACGGTCATCGGCATCATGACCTCGTTCCAGGCTATCGCCGGCTCCAAGAACACCAGCCTCGCGGTCGTGGCGCCCGGCATCGCCGAGGCGCTGCTGGCGACGGCCATTGGCCTGCTCGCCGCCATTCCCGCCGTCATCGCCTACAACAAGCTGTCGTCGGACGCGAGCAAGATCGCGGTGCGCATGGAAGGGTTCTCCGATGAGTTCTCCGCCATACTCTCGCGCCAAATCGATGAAAAAGTCGCGCCGAAGGCCTGAGGAGTAACGAGATGGGTATGTCCGTAGGCATGGGAGGACGCGGCGGGCGCGGCCACAGGCGGCGTGGCCGCCACCATGCGTTGATGTCGGAGATCAACGTCACGCCGATGGTCGACGTGATGCTGGTGCTTTTGATCATCTTCATGGTCGCGGCGCCGATGCTGACGGTCGGCGTGCCGATCGACCTGCCGGACACGCAGGCCAAGGCGATGAATGCCGACACGCAGCCGATCACCGTTTCGATCAATGCCGCCGGCCAGATATTCCTCCAGGAAACCGAGATTCCGATCGAGGATCTGGTGGCCAAGCTGCAGGCCATTTCGAAGACGGGCTATGACGAGCGGATCTTCATCCGTGGCGACAAGGCCACCGATTATGGCACGGCGATGAAGGTGATGGCCCGCGTCTCGGCCGCTGGCTACAAGAATATCGGCCTGGTTTCACTGCAGGAACAGGATCAATAGACGCGAGATGAAGACCGGCCTCACCACATCGGTGATCTTGCATACGACGGCGCTGGCCTTTGGCCTGTTTACGCTGACGGCGCCGCCTCCGCTTGCGCCTTCCGATGTCGAGTCGGTCGCGGTCGACATCGTGCCCATGGAGGCGGTGGCGCAAACGCTGCAAGGCGACAAGAAGGCCGTGGTGCATGAAAAGCCGGCGCCGGTGCCGACCCAGCGCCCCGACATTGTTCCGGTCGCCCAGAAAGTTGGCGAGAACACTGTCGATACCGAAAAACCGATAACGCCGGAAGCCAAGCCGAAGCCCGTCGACACGACGTCGGCGCCCGCGCCGGCACCGACGCCGATCGAAAAGCCGAAGCCCGAGGACGTGCCGAAGCCGCAGGAAAAGCCCAAGCCCATTCCGGCAACGGAAGTGGCGCCGGCACCGCAGCCCAAGCAAGAGGTCAAGCCCGAGCCGGTCAAACAGGCTGATCCCAAGCCGACGCCGGTCAAGGAACAGAAGCCGGCACCGCAGCAGGACAAGACCGCGGCGATCGATCCGACGCCGGAGGTCAAGCCTGATGCCGTCGCCGAAGCCATAGCGAAAGATCCGCCGCCGACAGAGGAGGCGCAGCTTCCGGATTCAGCACCGGCTCCTGAAGCCCGTCCGAAGCCGCAGCCGGCACCGGCCGAAAGCGCCAAGGCACCGGAACGCAAGGATGCCGACAAGCCGGTCAAGGAAGCATCATCGAAGCCGAAGTCTGATGACAAGCAATTCAATGCCGATGATATTTCAGCGCTCCTCGACAAGCAGAAGCCATCCGGCGGCGGCGCCAAGCGCTCGACCCAGCAGGCCTCTCTCGGGGCCGACAAGACCCAGGGGCAGAAGCTTTCGCAAAGCGAAATGGGCGCCCTGTCGGATCAGCTCGGCGGTTGCTGGACTTTGCCGGTTGGGCTCGAGGGCTCAGAGAATTTCGTCGCCGTCGTGCTGTTCAACCTGGACTCCTCGGGCAAGCTCGATGGCCGCCCGAGCGTGGAAAAATCGAGCGGAAACCGCCAGTTCGACGAAAGCGCCGTGCGTGCGGTTCAGAAATGCAACATGGCCGGTCTGCAAGTTCCTCCCGGCAAACAGGATATCTGGGCTCAGGTCCGGGTGACCTTCGATCCGAGGGAGATGCTGGGCCTTTAGGCCGGGCGTCCCCAGAACCAGTCTAAGAGAAGCGAGAAGACATGAAATCCATCCTCAAGCCGCTCCTGACGATCGCAGCCATGGCGCTGGGCATGACCGCCATGGCCACCTTGCCGGCGCGGGCACTCGTTGAGATCAACGTCAACAAGGGCAATGTCGAGCCGCTGCCGATCGCCATCACCGATTTCCAGGGTGGCGATGCGCTTGGCGCCCAGATTTCGCAGATCGTCACCGCCGACCTGAAGCGGTCCGGTCTGTTCGCACCGATCGACAAGAGCGCCTTCATCGAGAAGATCACCAATCCGGATGCGGCACCGCGCTTCGACGACTGGAAGGTGATCAACGCCCAGGCAGTGGTTACCGGCAGCGTCAGCAAGGAAGCTGACGGCCGCATCCGCGCCCAGTATCGGCTGTGGGATACCTTTGCCGGCCAGCAGATGGCCGGCGAGCAGTTCTTCGCCAACGATGCCAATCAGCGGCGCGTAGCGCATATCATCGCCGACGCGATCTATGAGCGGTTGACCGGCGAGAAGGGGTATTTCGACACCCGCGTCGTCTTCATCGACGAATCTGGCGCCAAGAACGCGCGCAAGAAGCGCCTCGCCATCATGGACCAGGACGGCGCCAACATCCGTTACCTGTCAGACGGCAAGTCGATCGTGCTCACGCCCCGGTTCTCGCCGAACCGCCAGGAAATCACCTACATGTCCTATGAAAGCGGTCAGCCGCGGGTTTACCTGCTGCAGATCGAGACCGGGCAGCGCGAACTGGTCGGCAATTTCCCCGGCATGACGTTCGCGCCGCGCTTTTCGCCGGATGGCCAGAAGGTGATCATGAGCCTTCTGCGTGACGACGGCAATTCCAACATTTTTGCCATGGACCTGCGCAGCCGTTCGACGACACGGCTTACCAACTCGACCGCCATCGACACGTCGCCGTCCTATTCGCCGGATGGCAGCAAGGTGGTGTTTACGTCCGATCGCGGCGGCCGTGCGCAGATCTATGCGATGGGCGCCGATGGATCGGGCCAGACCCGCATCTCGTTTGGCGACGGTGTCTATTCGACGCCGGTGTGGTCGCCACGCGGCGATCTTATCGCCTTCACCAAGCAGAGCGGCGGCGAATTCCAGATCGGGGTCATGAAGACCGATGGTTCCGGTGAGCGCATCCTTTCCTCCGGCTTCCAGCAGGAAGGGCCGACCTGGGCGCCCAACGGCCGCGTGCTGATGTTCTTCCGCGATTCGGCAGGTGGCCCGAAACTCGTCTCGGTCGATTTGACCGGCCGCAACGAGCAATCAATCCCGACCGCGAACTTCGCTTCCGATCCGGCCTGGTCGCCGTTGCTCGAGTAGGCTGGAATCGAAGAGTTGAAGAATTGAAGAGATGGAGAAGGCAGGGAACTATGTAAGGCGCGCGAGGGACCTGGAGGTCTACAAGCGTGCCTATACAGTTTCTCTGGAGGTGCACAAAGCCACGCTCGTTTTCCCGAAAATGGAGCAATACGCGCTAGCCGACCAACTGCGCCGCTCTACAAAGGGGATTTGCGCCAATCTGGCTGAGGGCTTTGCTAAGCAAACCCACTCCAAACCTGAGTTCGCGCGGTTCATTTCGATTGCCATGGGTTCATGCAGCGAAGCGGAGACCTGGATTTCGTATGCTTTCGACCTCGGGTACATTGCGCAAGCGCAACTCGACGAATGGCAGAAATCCTACTCCCTCATCTACGGCATGCTGGTGAATCTCAGAGAGAAGCTGAAGTGACTCTCTCTTCAGTTTCTTGATTCCCATCCTCTTCAATTCCCCCTTTTCCACGTCTTCGTCGCGTTTTGGCCGCATTTACGCCTAGGGTCCGCGCCAAATGTGGCTCTTGGTTAATCCTTGGGCCAAACGGCTGCGGACGGGCAGCTAAACCAAATTTTAACCGTGTTTCTTGAGTGCCGGTTAACCCAAACGTGGTTACTGGGTGATCAACGAAATCACTCAAATACGAAGGAGAGGCGGCATGGGCCGTATCGCAGCACTTACCAGAAACCCGGTCATGATCGCGCTGGTGGCGATGCTCGCCATTGCCGGTTGCGCTTCGAAGAAGACGCCGAACAATGCCGCCGACCTTGGCC
>JBDSLV010000316.1:0-8472 GCA_039916205.1 Mesorhizobium sp.
GAAGCAGCTGGTGTGATCGAGGCGCTCGGGCCGGACGTTGGATCCTTCAGCGTAGGCGATCGGGTCAGCTACGCAGGCGCGCTCGGAAGTTACAGCGAGGCGCGCATCATAAAGGCCGACCGGCTGATCCGCCTGCCAAAGGACCTGTCCGACGAGCTAGCCGCGGCGATCACGCTCAAGGGCCTGACCGCCCAGGTGCTCCTGAGGCAGGTGTACAAGGTGAAGCCGGGGGAGACAATCCTGATCCATGCCGCCGCCGGTGGCCTTGGGCTGGTCATGACGCAATGGGCCAAGGCGCTTGGCGCAACCGTCATCGGAACCGTCTCGAGCGAGGACAAGGCGGCGATTGCGAGGGAGCATGGTTGCGACCACCCCATCATTTACACGCGCGAGAACTTCGTCACCCGGGTGCGAGAGATCACCGATGGAAAGAAACTGCCTGTCGTTTTCGATTCCGTGGGAAAAGACACGTTTCTTGGCTCCCTCGACTGCCTGCAACCGCATGGCCTGATGGTGGTAAGCGGGGCTTCGTCAGGGCCCGTGCCTGCCGTCGAAGTTTCACAGCTGGCGCAGCGCGGATCGCTCTTTCTGACCAGGGCAGTGGTCTTCAATTACACCGCGACGCGCGCCGATCTCGAGGCCGCCGCCGCCGATCTTTTCGCAATGGTCGACAGCGGCAAGCTGCGTGTCTCCGTCGGCCAACGCTATGAGTTGGCGCAGGCGCAAGCAGCCCATCGCGATCTCGAGAATCGAAAGACGACCGGCGCTGCAATTCTTTCCCTTTAACCTGGAGAACAACCATGACGCGCCAAGCCATTACATCTGACAAACTCCCCCCTGTCGCCGGACCTTTTTCACCCGGCATGAAAGCCACCAGCGCCATCTACCTCAGCGGCCAGGTCGCTCAGGACCCCTTGACGGGAAAGTTGATTTCAGGGGACGTCAAAGCGCAGGCCGAGCAGATTTTTGCAAATCTCAAGGTGGCTCTGGAGGCCGGAGGAAGAACACTGGCCGACGTCGTGCGCGTTGGCGTTTATCTCACCGACATTTCCGACTTCGGCGCGGTCAATGAGATCTACGCGCGCCACTTCAGCGCGCCATTTCCGGCCAGGACATGCATCGGGGTCGCGGCGTTGCCCCTGGGGGCCACTGTCGAAATGGACCTGATCGCCAACTGACGGGGAGGGCGGCATGCAATCGTTCCATTTTGTAATCGCGAATGTCTTCGCGGAGACGCATTTCGGCGGAAACCAACTTGCCGTCTTCACCGACGCGAGGGGGCTGCCGGATCAGGCAATGCAATCGATTGCCAAGCAGATGAACCTCTCCGAGACGACCTTTGTGTTGCCTGCGAGAGATAAGAGGAACGCCGCGAAAGTCAGGATATTCACGCCGCAGGCTGAGTTGCCATTTGCAGGACATCCCACGGTCGGCACCGCGGCGGTACTTTGTAAGCGCGGATTGGGCGAGGGCAGGTTCGTGCTTGAAGAGGCGATCGGCAACGTTGAGGTTGATGTAGAGTTGCGCGGAGATCGCATAGCGGCCCGGTTCAGGATCGATCGTGCAATCGAATGTCCCGACACCACGCCCGCGAATGCACTCATGGCTGATCTGCTCACATTGGATGAAGCGGATATCGACGCCGCATGGTTCGCAAGTGCGGGCGTGCCAATCTGCATCGTGCAGCTTGGCGGGCGCGAAGCCGTTGACCGTGCTGTCCTTGACCGCAATGCCTGGAACGCGAAACGAAAGGACCTCTGGTCACCAAACATTCTTGTGTTCTCAGGCAAACCCGCCTCCGAACGCCTCTATGCGCGGATGTTCGCGCCAGCTCTCGGGGTTGATGAGGACCCGGCCACCGGCGCGGCCGCTGCTGCCCTGGTTGGTTCGCTGGCAAAGCGTGTGGTGTCTCGGGATGGGAAACTGGCAATCACCATCGACCAAGGGGTGAAGATGGGGCGGCCGAGCGTCATCGAAGCATCTGCCGAGATGCGTTCCGGCCAACCGTCGAACATGGAGGTCGGCGGCCTGACAGTCATCCTCGGCGAGGGCTCCCTTGCTGTCCCGTCAGACTGAGCGGAGCAGGGATCCCAAAGTCCGCCCAGCAGCCGGCAACGACATGCAGTTCACCAAGTTCCGCTCGCGCGATCCACTCAACCACTTGCCCAGGATCCTCGGGCAATTGGAACGAATGGGGTTTGTACTCGAGGCTATCCACCTTCGTGCCAGGTCCTCCGGATTTTCGGATATACGCATCCTCTATCGCGTCGCCGGAAACCTGTCCTCGCAAACGTTTGTCGAGCGGATCGCCCAGCTGCCCGGAATAGATTCCTTCAGGCATGGAACAGTAAGCTAGGTACCGCGCTGCGGAATGGTGACAGCCAAGGCCCTTATGAGCAGGCTCTAGAACGAAGACGCGGCCATGGCGGGCTAGCCGATTTGTTTGCTCATGTAGACCGTGATCCCACCCATGGAGGGCTCACGTCTGTCGGTGACATACCCGACTTTTTCATACAGGCGTAAATTCGTGTCGAAGGCGGCATTGGTAAGCAAGCGGATTTCCCTGCGCCCGCTCGACAAAGCCTTCTTTTCGGCGTGACGTAAAAGTTCCTGGCCAATGCCACGGCCCTGGTCTTCCGGCCTCACAGCGACATTTTCAATCCAAAGATGATCGTCATGCAGGATCGTCTCGATCAACCCCACCAATCTCGAACCGGAATGCGCGAGGTCGAAGTCGTTTTCCTGGACGGCCTTCTCATAGTCGACCACCATCGGCCGGGGCTCTCGCCCAATGAGCGGGATCCATTTCGCGTAAGCCATGCGGACCACATCCTTGATCGCCGCCGCATCTTCCCGTTCGGCTGGCCGCAATCTCATGGTGGGCTCAGACGGCATGGCGCTCCTCCGATTGATCAGGCGTTCTCTTGTTGCTTCATTCATCGCCTTGGCGTGCGCCGTTGCCTGAAGCCGGTCCGCCACACAATCCCGGAATATCCAGATCCGGTGGCTTGCTTTTCAAGCAAGTTCTCTTCGCCTTTCGTTGAGGACCGCTCACTTGGCGGTTCGCGCCGAGGAACTTCCGAGAACACGTGGTTTCCGAGAACACATGGCAATAGGGGGAATGAGCGCGCCTATCCCCGGGTGAGGGAAACTCGCTTGAGCCGCCCATGGATGGCGGTCAGGGATTGCTCGACGGAGATGCTGCATGACTAGGCGTCCATGGCTGATCATATGACGGAGGACGCGGCTGACGCATCGCGATTTCCTCTGACCCTCGTGGTGTGGGGAATGCTCGCCATGGCGCTCGACATTGGCATAGCGCGCCTGACCTATGGTGCGGTGTTGCCGGGCCTGGCCGCGGACCTGGATTTGAGTTTCACCGGCGCGGGCGTGTTGAGCGCGGTGAACCTTGCCGGCTATCTCCTCGGCACACTGGTCGCGCCACGCCTTGGAAAGACGCACGGCATGCAGTGGCTGGCTTCCGCCGGGCATGCAGCTGTTGCCTGTGGTGCCGCGGTCACCGCCCTGGCGGCGGAGCCGATCGTCCTCGGGATCGGTCGCGCACTCATGGGGACAGGCGCCGGCGTCGGACTTCTCGCCCTGTTCGTCATCGTTTTCGCAAGAACTCCCGTGCGCTTTCGCGCTGCGGCAAGCACCATGATCTGGTCAGGGATAGGTCTCGCCCTCGTTTTGAACGGTGTCCTGCTCTCCCATTTGCTCGGTGCTGGCGAATGGCGTCGCGCATTTTTCTTCGCCGCCATCCTGGGTGTTGCCGTTACGGCGGGTCTCAGGCCCGGACGTCGTGGGGAGGCGCTGCCGGCCAATGCGCAATCCGCTTCTCGAGTGGAAGAACAAACCCGGCGAACCGACGCGCGGCGATGGATTCCGCTCTTTTCGTCATATTTCATGTTCGGTGTCGCCTACATCGCCTATTCGACCTTCGCTGGTGCACGCCTTGCCGCGAGCGGAGCCTCCGTGACTGTCATGTCGGCCAGCTGGGTTGTGCTGGGCATCGCAACGATTGTCGGCTGCATCCTGACGGCGGTGTTGCTTTCCACGCCCGGGATAAGAAGGTCGGCTTTAAGCGTCATCCTGTTATGCGGTGCCGTTGGGGCCTATCTGGTTGGATTTGATGGCGCGCTTTCTGCACTGCTGGCCT
The DNA here is from genome assembly GCA_039916205.1 of Mesorhizobium sp. GTDB lineage: Bacteria > Pseudomonadota > Alphaproteobacteria > Rhizobiales > Rhizobiaceae > Mesorhizobium. Next base: position 4,160 of record JBDSLV010000316.1, read on the forward strand.
CCTTCTTCGTCGGGCTCAGCTTGGCTGCGACGCCGGCGATAATCACCGCCAACGTCAGGCAGCGCACGAGCGACGCCGCCTACGCCCGTGTGTTCAGCCTGGCCACGGCCTCGCTCGGCGTTGGCCAGCTTGTCGGGCCGGTGCTGGCAGGCATGCTTGCCGACCGCTATGGTCCGAGCGCCGTCACCACCTTCGCCGCCGCCAGCTATGCATTGGGATCTGTTCTGGCATTGGCCGACGCGGCCTTCGGCCATGAGCCGAACGGCAATGCTTCCGGGCAACCAAGCCAAACGTGATCCGGCGCGTCGCCCGAACCTCAAACCTTGGCGGTCCCGGACAGCACCTCGACGCATTGGCCGCTGGCTCTGGACCTGATGCCGTCGGCTGCCTTGCGGGCTTCAACCATGATGAGACTGGGTCTTCCCATCTCGATGCCCTGGCTCACTTCCAGCGCGAGCTCGTCTTGTCCGGTTCGTGACAGGACCAGGGCAACCATCGCCGCGTTGGCGCTGCCGGTGGCCGGATCCTCCCAGGTGCCGCTTATTGGCGCGAACATGCGGGAGCGAACCTTGTTGCCGTCGCGAGAGTAGAAGAGGACGGAAAAGCGGGTGCCGCTTGACGGATGAGCCGCGGCAGCACGCCGGAATGCGGGCAAGTCCGGGGCGGCATCGGACAGGGCCTGTCGTTCCACCTCGACGATGACAAACTCAACCCCCACCGACGCCGTGATCGGGGGGTGCGTGGAGGTGACAATCGCGGCCGATGGAATTCCGATGGCGTCGGCAACCGATTGGACACCTATTTCCAGCCCCGTGCTCAATGGCTGGGGTGCATCGAGGCTGGCCCATTGTATAGCGCGGTCGAGGTTTCGCTTGAGCCGGACTTCCACCAGCCCTGCCTTCTGCTCGAGGCGAAGGATGTCGGAAGGCTCATTGGCGCCAAAGACAAATGCGGTTCCGATCGTCGGATGTCCGGCGAACGGCATCTCCGCCGTTCGATTGAAGATGCGGACCTTGGCGGTGTTCTCTGGATTGTCAGGGGGGAGAACGAACGTCGTCTCGCTCAGATTGAATTCAGCGGCCAGCTGCTGCATCTGTTCCGTGGAAAGCCCTGATGCGTCGGGAAAGACCGCGAGCTGATTGCCGCCAAAGCGGCGATCGGTGAACACATCCAGCGTGATGAAACCATATTCCTGCACTTCGTCTTCCCCATCCGGCTGTATGTTGCGGTCGTGAGGCTATTTCGTCTTCAGCCTGCCCGTGAGAAACGCGATGATCTCATCGCGGGCGGCCAGGGTCGGCTGCCCCTGCTCATCGATCAGGTGCACGGTCACGACGCTGTGAGGCGAGCGCACGTGCTTCTCAAAAAACGGCGGCACATCCTGCCCTGCCGCGCTGTCGGGCAGGACGCGTTCGATGAAGTGCTCGCCCAGCGCCTCGCGGTACGCCGCAAATCGCTCGGCCTTGCAAAAATGATCGCCCTCGAACCGATAGGCCATCACATCCAGATTCTCTTCGTCCAGCCGCTGACGGATCGTTGAAATCTCCTCGGCGGAAATTTCAATTCCCGCCGGATTGTCGAACGGCAGCGAGGGCTGGCAAAGAACCGGTGCGATCGTCGCGTGATCGAGCATCATGCTCAGGGCAAAATTGCCGGTGAAGCACATTCCAATCGCGCCCACGCCAGCACCGCCGCATTCGTCCAGCGCGACCCTTGCCAAGGCTCGTAGCCAATTGGTCACCGGGCTGGCGACACCGCCTCCGAGGGCTCTGAATTCCATGCTTGTGCATGCTCGCCGAAAGACCGCCGCGCCCTCGTCGGCACTCTGCACCGCGCCATCACGGCCGAACAGGGAAGGCATGTAGACCGTGAACCCCGCATCTCGCACCCACCGTGCGAAACGAGCGACGTGAGGGCTCATTCCAGGCATCTCCGCCATGATGACGACGGCGGGCCCACTGCCGCTGACATAAACGGCCTTTGGCTGGCCGAGCGCGCTGACCTCGCGACGCGTGAAGTCAGCCAAATCGTCATCCTGGTTCAAATCTCGGTATGGCATGCGAGGGGTACCGCGATCGTTGCAAGTCAGATGCTCGGCCCACATGCGTCAGGAGGCAGGCAGAAGATGGGGTGCTGAGAAGGTGACGGCATCTCATACCGCAGACAACTGAAAGTCTTTCATGTGCTGATGATCCGATTTCGCGTGAGGCGCCGGCTGTTCTCGACGCGACTTGGTGGAATGCTGGGCAAGGAGATCGGCTTCTAGAAAGGATGAAATCCTTAGCAATAGCCCCGGCTGCGAATGCCGCCCACCATCCAGCCGATCATCGTATTGTAATCGAAGACCGGACGGTCGATGGCTCTCTGGATCGCCTTCGAGTAGGGCGGCAAGTCACTGCATTCCAGCAATATCGCACCTATGGCCGGATGATCGGCAATCAGCCTCTCGGCGACCGAGACAGCCTCGGTCTCGATCACGACGGAATCGAGCGACCCGGACTCCTGCAGTATCGCGCTGCGAAATTCAGGCTCGTCCTGCATTCCTCGTATGACGACAGGCAAGTCGGATGCAATTCCGCAGGCTTCGAGATGAGCCCGGTGCAGGCGCTTGCTGTTGGCGGTTATGATCCCGACCGGACGACCTGTGGTGGCATGGAGAAGCGGCACTTGCAGCAGGCTGGACAGGAATACGGGAACGCTCAGCGCATTTGAAACCTCGCGCTGGAACAAGGCCATGAAGCCGCATGCTCCGGTGATGGCGCGGACGCCCTCTTGCTCGAGTTCTTTCGCCGCTGCGAGAACCGGTTGCAGCAGGCCTTGATCCGACTGGTTCAACAGCCGGTCGATGCTCGCGCCGCCGATTGTCTTGTACCTCACGGGGAAGTCGTAAGTCCCCGCATTGCTCACATTCCCCACGACATAAGGGATCGAGGCCTCCAGGGTCAGGATGCCGATCAGGTCGCCGGCCCAGGGTTGGGGGCGTCGCTTCAGGTAGATTCGCGTCATGCTTCGTGTACGAATTTCGTTGTGAGATAGGCATCGATGCCTTCGCTGCCGCCCTCCACGCCCCAGCCGCTGTTCTTGACGCCACCGAAGGGCGCCTCTGGGAAAGCGACGGAAAATGAATTCAGGCCTATCACTCCAGCTTGCATGCCGCGTGTGAGTTTTCGCGCGGTCGCCAGGTCATTGGTCATCGCGTAAGCCGCCAAGCCGTATGCGGACGAGTTGGCCAAATCCAGGGCCTGGTCGACCTCGTCAAAAGCAACAATCGGCGCGATTGGGCCAAACGGTTCCTCGATCATGACGCGTGCCGTGTGAGCAACTTCGGTGATGACGGTTGGGGCAAAGAAGAAGCCTGGCCGGTCAAGACGCCGCCCTCCAGCCAACAGAGTTCCGCCTCCCGCGATGGCGTCCGCGGTCAGCATTTCCATTGCCTCGATCCTTCGATGATTGGTCAGCGGTCCCATCTCGACAGCCGGATCGAACCCATCGGCAAGTCTGAGCGCCGAGGCCCGCGCGGCAAACCGCTCCGCGAACGGTTCGCATATGCGCCGATCGACGATGAACCGGCTAGCCGCGTTGCAGACCTGGCCGGCATTGCGGAACTTCGCGGCTGCCGCCATGTCCGCCGCTCGGATGGGGTCGACATCCCCGCAGATAATGGCTGCGCCATGCCCACCCAGTTCCATCGTCATCCGTTTCAGATTTTCTCCGGCAAGGCTGGCCAGGGTACGCCCAACCGCGGTCGAACCCGTGAAGGAGATCTTGGCGACATCCGGCGACTGAATGAGGTGTTTCGAAATCCGTGCAGGGTCGCCGAGAACCAGGTTAAAAACGCCCGGAGGCAGGCCCGCGGCCAGAATGCAGCCAGCCAGCAGGGAAGGGGCCGCGGGCGTCTCTTCGGCAGGCTTGACGATGACAGCGCAACCCGCGGCCAAGGCAGGCGCCAATTTTCGAACGAGCGTGACGACCGGGAAATTCCATGGCGCGAAAAGCGCGACGACGCCCAGAGGCTCACGGCTGGTGACGAACCGGCATTCCGAAGCGCGGCCAGCGAAGGCGCGCCCGTAGATCCGGCGTGCTTCCTCAGCAAACCATTCGAGCGTGTCAGCCGCGGCTGAGACTTCCCCTCTGGCTTCCGCGAGCGGCTTCCCATTTTCCATGACAAGGGCGTGCGCGATCTCGCCGCTCCGCATGCGGACCTGTCTCGCCGCTTCATGAAGCACCGCCCCGCGTTGCCATGGCGTTGTGTCGCGCCATGCCGGAAAGGCAGACTTCGCAGCGGCGATCGCGTGTTCGAGGTCTGCCTCCTC
>JBDSLV010000317.1:0-7729 GCA_039916205.1 Mesorhizobium sp.
GAGATGCAGCTTGGCCGCTCCGAGACCATCGCCGATACCGCCAAGGTGCTGTCGCGTTACGTCGACGCCATCATGATCCGCACCACCTCGCATGAGCGTCTGCTGGAGCTGACCGAGAACGCCACCGTTCCGGTCATCAACGGGCTGACCGACGATACCCACCCCTGCCAGCTGATGGCCGACATCATGACTTTCGAGGAACATCGCGGTCCGGTTGCCGGCAAGACCATCGCCTGGACCGGCGACGGCAACAACGTGCTGCATTCGCTGCTCGAAGCCTCGGCGCGGTTCCGCTTCAACCTCAATGTCGCCGTACCCGAAGGCAGCGAGCCGGCGCAGAAGCACATCGATTGGTCGAAGGCGAATGGCGGCAAGCTTCTCATCACGCGCTCGCCAGAGGAAGCCGTCGACCAGGCGGATTGCATCGTCACCGACTGCTGGGTTTCGATGGGCCAGGAGCATCGGGCGCGCGGCCACAACGTGTTCTCGCCCTATCAGGTCAATGCGGCGCTGATGGCGAAAGCCAAGCCGGACGCGCTGTTCATGCACTGCCTGCCGGCGCATCGCGGTGAGGAAGTGACCGACGAGGTCATCGACGGGCCGCATTCGGTGGTGTTTGACGAGGCTGAGAACCGGCTCCACGCCCAGAAGGCGGTGCTTGCCTGGTGTCTTGGTGCGTGACGTGTCTTGGTGCGTGAAGGGCCTCGGCGCTTGATCCGGAGGCGCGTGATGCCTATTTGCGGCGCATCACGCAAATTGAGCGCGTTTGGACGCATGCGCCCCGGAGGGCGGCATGGCCGCGCCCCGGAGCTTTGTCATGTTGGAAACTCATCAAGTGTCTGAACAGCACCCTAAACTCGGCGAATTCGGCTACGCCGGCGACGATCACGTCGTGCCTTTCGAGGTCGGCCCTCTCGATGTGCGCGGCCGCACGGTCCAGCTTGGGCCGATGCTCGACGCCATCCTCAGCCGTCACGACTATCCGGAGCCGGTCGCTCGCCTGCTGGCGGAAGCCTGTGTGCTGACGGTGCTGCTTGGCACCTCGCTTAAATTCGAAGGCAAGTTCATCCTGCAGACCCGCACCGATGGGCCGGTCGACATGCTGGTGGCGGATTTTTCCACGCCCTCGGCCTTGCGGGCCTATGCGCGCTTTGACGCCGACCGGCTTGAAGCTCTGCTCGCCGCCGGCGAGAGTTCGCCGCAGACGCTGCTCGGCAGTGGCGTTCTGGCCCTGACGATTGATCAGGGCGCGCACACGCAGCGCTACCAGGGCATCGTCCAGCTTGACGGCGAAACCCTGGAAGAGGCCGCGCGCACCTATTTCCGTCAGTCGGAGCAGATCCCGACCGATCTCAGGCTCTCGGTGGCCAAGCTGTTGACGCCCGGCGTCGGCGGTGCCCGCCAGCAATGGCGCGCCGGTGGCATCCTGGCGCAGTTCCTGCCGCAATCGCCTGAGCGCATGCGCGTGCCGGATCTGCCGGGCGGCGACGGCGATCCGCGCGAGGACATCTCGGATCCGATCGACAATTCCTGGCAGGAATTGCTGGCCTTGCTCGGAACCGTCGAACCGACTGAACTGATCGACCCGACGATCGGCGCCGAACGCCTGCTCTACCGCCTGTTCCATGAGCACGGCGTGCGCGTCTTTGGCGGTGTTCCGGTTGCCGACCAGTGCTCGTGCTCGCAAGACAAGATCCGCGGCATCCTTGAAGGTTTCTCGGCGCAGGAAATCAAGGACAGCACCGAGGATGGCGGCATCCATGTCGCCTGCGAATTCTGCTCGAAGCAATATGACTTCGACCCGGCTGAATTCGGCTCGACCCAATAGGACCCTTGCCCCTCATCGCCAAGCAAAGCGGCGAGGGGCGAACTTCAGCGAAATCGAAAAGTCAGTTCACGGTCCGCCGGGTGCCCGGCAGGTCGAGTGAAAAGGCGGGAATGGCGATGTCGAACGTCTCGCCCCGCTTGGTGCGCATCGTGTAGTGCCCGACCATGATGCCGGAAGGCGTCGAGAGCGGACAGCCCGACGTATATTGATAGCTGTCGCCGGGATTGAGTTCCGGCTGGTCGCCGACCACGCCGGCGCCACGCACCTCTTCGACCCGCCCGGTGCCGTCGGTGATGTGCCAGTAACGCGACAACAATTGCACAAACTCGTCCGACTGGTTGTCGATGGTTATCTGATAGCCCCAGACATAGCGGTTCTCCGAAGGGTCGGAACGATCCTCCAGGTAGAACGGCCGAACCTGCACTTCGATGTTGCGCGTGACGGCGCTGTACATAAGCTGCTCCAAAAACAATCAGGCGGAACTGTCGGCGCTCCGCGCGAGCAGGTCAACGGTGCGCGTCTTGTCGCGCCTGACCCGCAAGGCAGGTGCCGGCAAAGAATGTCATTTAAGTGACACATGACAATGATGGTGTGCGGTGAGCGGGCGACTCAGCGCTCTGTCGAAAACGGTCACCTGCCGGGCCGTGTCTTTTCTGGAGTGGCCAAATCTCCATGGAACTCGCTCTCATAGCTGGCTCGCTTTCAGCCGCGCTTGTTGCCTCAAATATCGCCAGCATTCTCCTCGCCTCATCGAAGCTGAGGCGAAGAAACCGCATTCCTCCGCCTGCCGACAAGCCGCTGCCTGTCTCGATCATCGTGCCATCACGTGGGGTCGAGCCTTTCACGCAGGAGACGCTCGAGCGGGCTTTCTGGCTCGACTGGCCACATTACGAACTGATCTTCTGCGTCGCCAATGCCGATGATCCCGTGGTCAGGCTGATCCGTTCGGCGATTGCACGCTTTCCCGCCGTGCATGCCCGGCTCCTCATCGGCGAAGACCGGGTCAGCGCCAATCCCAAGCTCAACAATTGCATCAAGGGCTGGGAGGCGGCACGCCACGACTGGGTCATCATCGCCGATTCCAACGTGTTGATGCCGGGGGATTATGTCCAGCACCTGATGTCGGCCTGGCGGCGCGACACCGGCCTCGTCTGCTCGACACCGATAGGCTCGCGGCCTGACGGATTCTGGGCCGAGGTCGAGTGCGCCTTCCTCAACACGCTGCAGGCGCGCTGGCAATATGCCGGCGACGCGCTTGGCCTCGGCTTTGCGCAGGGCAAGAGCATGTTGTTGAACAAGCCGATGCTGGACGCCAATGGCGGCATTCGCGCATTGGCCGCCGAGAGCGCTGAGGATGCCGCCGCCACCAAGCTGGTTGACGGGCTTGGCCTGCGCGTCAATCTCGTTGCCGCGCCTTTCGAGCAACCGCTTGGCCGCCGCACACTTGACCAGGTCTGGTCGCGTCAGGCCCGCTGGTCGCGCCTGCGCCGCGTCACCTTCCCGTTGTTTTTCACACCGGAGATCCTGATCGGCGCGGCGGTGCCGCTGGTTCTTGCCCTGATCGCGGCTGCAAGCACGGGCTTCAGCCTGCCATTGACCGTGATAGCCGTGCTGGTGGCGACCTATCTTCCCGAATGGGTCCTTGCCTTGGCCAAGGGCTGGCACCTGTCACCACGCACGATCCCCGCGATGATGGCGCGCGACCTGATCCTGCCCGCGCTATGGGTGCGCGGCTGGCTCGGCGGCGCCGTCGATTGGCGCGGCAACGAGATGATCATCCGCACCAAAGCGGCGGAACTGGACGAGACGCCATCGAGGGCTTGAAGGCCTACTTGGCCTTCAGTGCCTGTGCGATGTCCTCGAGCAGATCGTCGGTGTCTTCCAGACCCACCGACAGGCGTAGTGTACCTGGCCCAATCCCAAGCTCCGCACGCGCCTCATCGCTCAGGTTCTTGTGCGTCGTTGTCGCCGGATGGGTGATCAGGCTCTTGGAATCGCCGAGATTGTTCGAGATCAGCACGATGTCGAGCGCGTTCTGCAGGGCGAAGGCGGCCTGCTTGCCGCCTTTGACGTCCATGCAAATCAGCGTCGAGCCGCCCGACATCTGCTTCTTGACGATGGCCGCCTGCGGATGATCAGCGCGGCCGGGGTAGATGACGCGGGCAATTTCCGGACGCTCGGCGAGGAAATCGGCGATCTTGCCGGCGCTCTCCGTTTGCTGGCGCACACGCAGGGGCAGCGTCTCCAGTCCCTTCAGCAACGTCCAGGCGTTGAACGGCGACAGGCTGGGGCCGGTGTGGCGAAAATAGTCGTGCAGGTTCTCGTCGATCCACTTCTTGTCGGACAGGATGACGCCGCCGAGACAGCGGCCCTGGCCGTCAATGTGCTTGGTCGCCGAATAGACGACGATATGCGCGCCAAGCTGCAGCGGCTTCTGCTGCAACGGCGTGGCAAAGACGTTGTCGACGATTAGCCGTGCGCCGATCGAATTGGCCAGCGAGGCGACGGCTGATATGTCGACCACTTCCAAGGTCGGGTTGGTCGGGCTCTCCAGGAAGAACAGTTTTGTGTTGGGCTGGACCGCCTTCTCCCAGTTGGCGATGTCGGTGCCATCGACCAGCGTCGCCTCGATGCCGTATTTCGGCGCCAGCGTCTCGACCACCCAGCGGCAGGAGCCGAACAGCGCGCGTGCCGCCACGATGTGATCGCCAGCCTTGGCGCTGCACAAAAGGGCCGCGGTCACCGCCGCCATGCCCGACGCCGTCGCGCGCGCATCCTCGGCGCCTTCCAGCGCACACATGCGCTTCTCGAACATGTCGACGGTTGGGTTGGCGTAACGCGAATAGATAAAACCGGGCTCCTCGCCCTTGAAGCGGGCTTCAGCCGCCTGCGCCGTCTCGTAGACATAGCCCTGGGTGAGATAGATCGCCTCGGAGGTCTCGCCGAAGCCGGAACGCAGCGTTCCGGCGTGCACGAGTGCGGTCTGAGGCTTCCAGTTATGCTTCTTGGTGCTCATCGCTCTTGTTTCCAGACACAAAAAAACCGGCCGCGAAAGTCGCAACCGGTCCATATGGCCTTGCGGCCCGACGGTCCTTTAGCGACTTGTTTAACGTGGCTGCAAGCCGACCGGCCAAATCACCACGGGATAACGACCCTTTAGACCCGCGCCACGCTTGCGTCAATTGCCGGCTTCATTAAGAGCTTTGTACCAAGCAGGCTCCGCAAAAGCCTGCCTGCGAAAAAAGACACCCGTCTTGGAGCGAGCCAGCTTTGCGGCAGACAGGCATTCTTCCCGATCAGGACATTGCGGCGCTGTTCCAGTCCGGCGCGCTGAAATCACAGCGCGCGCTTGATGCCGACCAGATTCAGCCGGCCAGCCTCGACCTCAGGCTGGGCGGCAAGGCGTGGCGGGTGCGGGCCTCTTTCCTGCCCGGTCCCAATCACAAGGTCAGCGAGAAACTCGACCGCTTGAAGCTGCACGAGATCGATCTGGCCGAAGGCGCCGTGCTGGAAACCGGCTGCGTCTACATCGTGCCATTGCTTGAGAGCCTGGCGTTGCCGGCGGATGTCTCGGCCTCGGCCAATCCGAAAAGCTCGACCGGGCGGCTCGACATCTTCACCCGCGTGATGACCGATCGCGGCCACGAGTTCGACAAGATCGCCGCCGGCTACAACGGCCCGCTCTATCTGGAAGTCAGTCCGCGCACATTCCCGATCGTCGTGCGTACCGGCTCACGCCTGTCGCAGATACGCTTCCGCACCGGCAATGCACTGCTCTCGGAAGCCGAATTGCATGAACTGCACCGCGCCGAGATGCTGGTTGCCACCGAGCCGCCGAATATTTCCGGTGGCGGCATCGCGCTGTCCATCGACCTCAACGGCGACAAGGATGGGCTGGTCGGCTATCGCGGCAAGCATCACACCGGACTGGTCGATGTCGACAAGCGCGCCGCGCAAAATGTCGTCGACTTCTGGGAGCCGATCCACAAGAGCGGCGCTGGCGAATTGGTGCTTGATCCGGACGAGTTCTACATTCTGGTCAGCCAGGAAGCGGTGCACGTGCCGCCGCTCTATGCCGCCGAGATGACGCCCTTCGATCCGCTGGTCGGCGAATTCCGCGTCCACTATGCCGGCTTCTTCGATCCGGGTTTCGGCCATTCGGCCGCCGGCGGCACCGGTAGCCGGGCAGTGCTGGAAGTGCGCAGCCACGAAGTGCCGTTCATCCTCGACCACGGCCAGATCGTCGGACGGCTGGTCTACGAACACATGCTGAAGCGGCCGCAGGCCCTCTATGGCACCGATCTTGGCTCCAACTACCAGGCGCAGGGCCTGAAACTGTCCAAGCATTTCCGCGCGGTGCGCTGAAGTTTCCACCACTGTCTGGCAACAGGCTTGCCTGCGCCAACGCGTCATGATTGGCTACCCTTGCCGTCCGTCAGAATGACGGCGCTCAAGGGGAAGCACGAAAATGCGGATTTCGAGATGGATCGCTTCAGCGGCAACAGCCGCCATGTTGGTGCTCGGCGCCAGTTCGGCCCAGGCCGCGGATAAAATCAAGATTGGCACCGAGGGGGCCTACCCTCCGTTCAACACCATCACCCCCGACGGCAAGGTCGAGGGCTTCGACATCGACATAACCAATGCGCTGTGCGCCCAGATGAAAGTCGAATGCGAGATCGTCACCCAGGACTGGGATGGCATCATTCCCGCGCTTCAGGCCAAGAAGTTCGACGCCATTATTGCGTCGATGAGCATCACCGAGGAGCGCAAGAAACAGGTCTCCTTCACCAACAAATATTACACGACGCCGCTTTCGGTCGTTGCCCTGAAGGACAGTGATCTCACCTCGACCGAACCGGCGGCAATGGCCGGCAAGACGGTGGGCGCCCAGGCCTCGACCACCCAGGCCACCTATGCCCAGGACGTCTATGGCAAGGCCGGGGCCGAAGCGAAGCTCTATCCGACCCAGGAAGAGGCGATCACCGACCTGACCAATGGCCGTCTTGATGCGGTGATCTCGGACAAGTTCGTCCTGGTCGACTGGATGAAGAAGTCGAGCGGCGATTGCTGCAAGATGATCGGCGACGTCAAGGGCACTGAAACACAGGCCGGCATCGCCGTGCGCCTGGAAGACACCGCCTTGCGCGACAAGCTCAACGCGGCGATCGACGCGATCGTGGCCGACGGCACCTACAAGAAGATTCAGGCCAAATATTTCGTCTTCGATATTTATTGAGGTTGAAGCTGCCAATCTCCCCCCTCGTGGGGGAGATGCCCGGCAGGGCAGAGGGGGGCGCGAAGGATCGCCAACCTCGCAGCCTTCCTTCTGCCAGAACGTCCTGAGGCACAATCTACTCAATTGAAATGCTGGCGGGACAGCGCCCCCCTCTGGCCTGCCGGCCATCTCCCCCACAAGGGGGGAGATCAGCTATCAAAGCGCCTTCACCGATACCTTCACCGGCTTTTCGATCTCAAGTGGATTGCGCAGCGGCAGGCCAAAATCCGCTGCCTCGATCTCGAACACATCGCCGGCTTCTGTCTTGATGCCGTCGGCGAAGGAGAGGGTAGCCGTGCCGAACATATGCACATGCACATCGCCCGGCTGGCGGAAGGCTGAATATTTGAAATGGTGATGTTCGAGGTTGGCGATGGTGTGCGACATGTTCGCTTCGCCCGACAGGAACGGCTTTTCCCACAGCACCTCGTTGTCGCGGACAATGCGCGAGGCGCCTCTGATATCGGACGGCAGGTCACCGATCAGGATCTCCGGTCCGAAGGAGGCGTTGCGCAGCTTGGAATGGGCAAGGAACAGGTAGTTCACACGCTCGGTGACATGGTCGGAGAACTCGTTTGACAGCGTGAAGCCGACGCGGAAAGGCGCGCCGTCGTCGCCGATGACAT
>JBDSLV010000318.1:0-17505 GCA_039916205.1 Mesorhizobium sp.
AACGTCGAAGAAGAGGCACAATAGGCGAAGCTGCCAATCTCCCCCCTTGCGGGGGAGATGTCCGGCGGGACAGAGGGGGGTGGGAAGGAATGCTGTCATCTCAGGAGGCACCTTCCCCGCCAATTGCGTCAAAACGCCGTCCGCGCGCGCAAAGCCGCGGCCAGCGTGCCCTCGTCGAGATAATCGAGTTCACCGCCGACCGGCACGCCATGCGCCAGCCGTGTCACCTTGATGTCGAAGCTGGAGAGCTGGTCGGTCAGGTAGTGGGCAGTCGTCTGCCCCTCGACCGTCGCATTGACAGCGAGGATGATCTCCTTGACCTCGCCACCGGCGACGCGGTCGATCAATGAGCGGATGTTGAGCTGTTCGGGGCCCACGCCATCGAGCGGCGACAGCGTGCCGCCGAGCACGTGGTAGCGCACATTCATCGCCGCCGCGCGCTCCAGCGCCCACAGGTCGGCAACGTCCTCGACAATGATCAGCGTCCCGGCATCACGGCGTGGATCGGTGCAGATCATGCAGGGATCCGATGTATCGACATTGCCGCAGGCCGAGCAGATGCGCACCTTGTCGGCGGCTTCGGCCATGGCGGCGGCCAGCGGCGATAGCAACTGCTCCTTCTTCTTGATCAGGTGCAGGGCGGCGCGCCTGGCCGAACGCGGGCCCAGCCCCGGCACTTTGGCCAGAAGCTGGATCAGACGTTCGATCTCGGGACCGGCGATTCGCTTGGACATGGCTCTGATCTAGGATTTTTCAGAGCGCTTTGAAACATCCCGCGTCCAAGCACGGTCCGCCATGCTGACACATCGAACCGTGAAGCGGATCAGTTGGCTTCGATCGGACGGCCCTGGCTGACAATCATCGCGCCGATAGCGTCTGTGTTCTCAGGCGTCGACTGGAACCCCATCGATGCCTCCTGGGGCGCGTCCTGGACGGAGGAGATGACCCTTGTGTTCAGGGTTCCGCCAAAGCGGGCTGCATCCGGTTCTTCCATCGGCTCCTGCATGGCAACCATTGTCGGCTTTGCCACGCGCCCGGACTTTGCCACCGGCGCGACGGCCGCGGTCATGAAGACTTGTTTCGACGCGGCGGCGGCGGTCGCCTTGGCCGGACGTGCCGGTTCGACTGAGGCCGTCATGTAATCCTGCTGTGCCGGAGCATTGCGGGCGGACGCCTTGGCTGGACGCGCCGTCTCGGCGAAGGCGACACGCGTCGCCGGCACGCCCGGCAAGGCCGCAGGCGGCTCGGCCGAAGCCATTGCAACCATCGGCTCATCCGGCAGCGGCTGCCAGTTGCGGCCGCGCTTCTCGTAGAAAGCATTGCCACCGGCTACCATGGTGTAGTGCATGTTCTTGTAGGGGAAACGCAGGCCGGCGGTGTGGAAGTACATCGTGTTCTTCAGCTTGCCCTTGCGCTCACCCTTGAGCACGGCATCGGCGGCTTCCTCGACATCGGGCATTGCCCGCGAATTCATTTCCCTGGTCATGACGCCGGGCGCGAACTGGCCAGGCGCGCCGACGACTTCGCAGATGGTGCTGCCATGCTGACCGGACCGCAGCCGGTTCATCACCACCGTGCCGACGGCGATCATGCCGTCACGGCTCGACCGGTTGGACTCGAAGAACATCGCCCGTTCCAGGCACTCCTTGTCCTTCAGCGAATGACCGGAGGACCGCGTCAGGAAACTCGGCGTGATGGCATCGGTCAGGCTGGCGACCGACATGCCGTGCGAAGTTGTCTGGCTGCAGCCAGCCAAAAACAGGGGAGAAATGACGATGCCGAGCAACAGCGGCATCTTCCATCGCGTGGCGATCAACAGGTAACCCTCATTTCAATGCCCGCCCCCAGGCTGCGGCAAGAATGAGACACTTTCAGGCAAAATAATGGCCAAAACGTTATTAATAAGGCACTGTTACCAAATTGGCACAGCTACAAGGCAATGTCCGCGCCTCGAATGAGGCCCGTCTGGCCCGGTTCAACCTCTTCCAAGGTCTCCGAAAACAGGCCCCGTCTCAGGAACAGCGCCCTTGCATCCCTTGCCTTTGGCGCGATCCGCGCCGGCCAGCCGCTCTCGACAAATTCGGCTTTGGTGAAGTCAGGGTTCGCCTCGCCGGCCGTTTCCAGGAAATCGGCGATCTCCAGCACAATCGCTCGCTCTTCCTTCGAAAGCGCCGAATGGCCGGTCTCGATCGAAGGCCGGTGAACGAAATCCTCGAAGAGATCAAAATAGCCCTTGATGCCAACCAGGTCGACGCCGGCGTCGCAATCGGCAAGGATCTCCAAGATTTCATAGAGCCTGTTGCGGACCCGCTGCTCGATCACTCTCTCGGATGGATCTTCGGTCATCGGCGCGATGCCAATGGACGATCAGAAAGGCAGTTTCATTCCCGGCGGTATCGGCAATCCGGCGGTCAGCGCCTTGGTCTTTTCCTGCATGATCAGCTCGACCTTGGTCTTGGCGTCGTTATGGGCTGCAAGCAGCAGGTCCTCGAGAATCTCGACCTCGTCTTCCTTGAACAGGGATGGGTCGATCTTCAGCGACTTCATCTCGAACTTTCCGGTCAGGACCACGCTAACTAGGCCGCCACCGGCCTGGCCCGAGGCTTCCAACGTAGCGATTTCATCTTGCATGGCCTGGAATTTGGCCTGCATTTCCTTCGCCTTGCCCATCAGGCCGAGAAGATCTTTCATGGTCGGGTCCTTTGCGGATTCGTGTCTGGTCAGGTCTCGTCGTCGTCCGCCGGCGGCTCGACAGGGACTTCAGCTTCGGCCGTTTCGGCTTCCGGCGCGTCGGGGATGCGCACGTCAATGATCTTGGCGCCGGGAAAGCGCGCCAGAATAGCAGCAACCGTCGGGTCGCTCTTGGCGTCGAGGAACGCATTCTCGCGCTTCGTCGATTCCATCTCGACCATTGTCTGGCCGCCCTCTTCCTTCGACAACGAGACAAGCCAGTTGCGGCCGGTCCAGGCGCGCAGCTTGGTCGTCAGGTCGTTGAGCAGCATCTTGGGTGCGTCGCTGGTCAGGCCGACGTCGATGCGGCCGGGCTCGATACGCACCAGGCGGATGTAGCTCTTGATCTGCACCTTGAAGGCGATGTCGCGCTGGGCGTCGGCAAGGGCAATGATGTCGGCCAGCGACTTCAGCGGCGCCGATTGCACCTCCACCACCGGTTCCGGCGGAGCAACGAAGGCGACTGGTGCCGGCGTTGCCTCAACCAGCCGCATGGTCTGGGCGCCGCCCGATGTCACAGGCATGCGCGTCTGTGCCACGGCGCTGGCGCCGCCGCCATTGCCCGGGGCCGACGGCGCGCCATTCGGGCGCGGTGCGGCACCTGGCACTGACGCACCGCTTTCCAGCGATTTCAGCGCTTCATCCAGCGTCGGCAGGTCGGCGGCATGTGCCAGCCGGATCAGCACCATTTCGGCGGCGCTGACCGGCCGGTTGGACGACTGAACTTCCGGGATACCTTTGAGCAGCATCTGCCATGTCCGCGACAGCACCCGCACCGACAGTGTCTTGGCGAAATCAGCACCGCGCTGCCGTTCGTCTTCGGCCAGCGATGCGTCCTCGATGGCCGTCGGCACGAAACGCAGGCGGGTAACGAGATGGTTGAATTCGGCAAGGTCGGTCAGCACAGCGGCCGGATCAGCACCCGTATCGTATTGTGCCCGGAATTCGGCGAGCGCCGCCGCTACGTCGCCCTTCATCACATGCTCGAACAGGTCGACAATACGGGCACGGTCGGCGAGGCCCAGCATTGCCCGCACCGCGGAAGCGCTGACCGCGCCGCCGCCATGGGCAATCGCCTGATCGAGGATGGACAGGGAATCGCGGGCCGAGCCTTCGGCGGCGCGGGCGATCATCGCCAGTGCGTCGTCGTCGACCGAAATGCCTTCCTTGGCCGCAATCGAAGTGAGATGCGCGACCAGCGCGCCGGCATCGATGCGCCTGAGATCGAAGCGCTGGCAGCGCGACAGCACAGTGATCGGCACCTTGCGGATTTCGGTGGTGGCGAAGATGAATTTGACGTGCGGCGGCGGCTCTTCCAGCGTTTTCAGCAGACCGTTGAAGGCCTGGGTGGAAAGCATGTGCACTTCGTCGATGATGTAGACTTTGTAGCGGGCCGAAACCGGCGCGTAGCGCACACGCTCGATGATGTCCCTGATGTCGTCGATGCCGGTATGAGAGGCAGCGTCCATCTCGATGACGTCGACATGGCGGCCTTCCATGATCGCCTGGCAATGTTCGCCAAGCACGGCAAGGTCGACCGAAGGCTGGTCGATTTCAGCGGTCTTGTAGTTGAGCGCCCGCGCCAGGATGCGAGCCGTCGTGGTCTTGCCTACCCCGCGCACGCCAGTCAGCATCCAGGCTTGGGCAATGCGGCCGGTGGCGAAAGCGTTGGTGAGCGTGCGCACCATCGGCTCCTGGCCGACCAGTTCGGAGAAATTCGCCGGACGGTATTTGCGCGCCAGAACGCGATAGGCAGCAGCCTTTCCATTCTCCAGGCTTTTTGGCCCCGAATTTCCGGCTTCGCTCATTCGCCCGTAAAGCTCCAAATGGCCGCGCCCGAGGGCGGCCGATTCCTGCGCATAGTCTCGCCCACGCTGCAATGCGTCGTCAATGTCGCGAGGAGGGCCGATGAGGTGGGAGGCTGGAACAATGACCCGTTCCGGGCTCGTTAGGGCTGCTTCCTTCCGGACCTGACCCGGTTGGCGAGTGGCTCGTCCACCACCAACCTCCCGCTTTCCATATCGGCAATTCGGCGATGAAATGCAAGTGCGCACGAGAATTGGCACACCAAACCGTGAGGGGCTCAATGATTCGCTTGCAGCCCCCTTGCCGCCGCTCTAGCGTTCATGAGTTTGAGAAAACCTGGAAAATGAGGGAAACGCCGATGCTGCCGGGCCTGAAGGCCGGATTCACGCTTGATGCCCGGCTGGAAGCGGACAGCGAGCAGCTGATGTGGCTTGGCCTGTGCGAATTGCGCGTGATGAACGACCGCCGCTGGCCGTGGCTGGTTCTGGTGCCGCAACGGCCTGGCGCCGAGGAAATCCACGACATGACGCCGCTCGACCAGACGATGCTGACTTTCGAGACCAACATGGTGGCGGAGGCGCTGAAGAAGGCGACCGGCTGCACCAAGATCAACACCGGCGCACTTGGCAACATCGTGCGTCAGTTGCATGTCCACATCATCGCCCGTTCGGAGGGCGACCCCGGCTGGCCAGGCCCGGTATGGGGGCACGGCCTGCGCGAGCCCTATCAGCGTTCCGACATCAGACGGTTTGCCGAAACGATCAAGGCGGCGCTATAAGCCTGTCCGTGTCCACCCCGAAGCCTCCGAGTCCCCATGAGCTTTCGCCTGTTTGACGCGCCTTTGCGCGAGCCGAGCCAGTTTGTCGGATTCTCCGGCAACACGATCGACCGGCAATCCGAGAACCGCGCCGACGATTCTGTCGAAAAAGCACTCGCCGATCCGTCGACGCGGCTGCTGTTGATGCATGGCGGCCGGCTTTATCTCAAGCTCGGCGATGGCGACCTTGATCCCTGGTTCAGCACCACCGAGGGCAAGCCGCTCGATATTTCCCTCGAGCGCGGCATTTTGCTCGGTTTTTCCGCAATTGGGCCGGTGCTGGCCGTGCCCGCCGGTATCGAGCCCGAACAATTGCCTGAAACGATCAAGGCGATCGACTATCGCTCGGTCTATATGCAAGGGCTGATCGACGAGGCCGCCGCCGGCGCCATGGCGCAAGGGGCGGCGCTGCTTGCGTGGCATGCAAGCCATCGCTTCTGCAGCAAATGCGGGACGGAGTCCCAGATGCGGGCCGGCGGTTACAAGCGGCATTGCCCGAATTGCGGCACCGAGCATTTTCCACGCACCGATCCGGTGGCGATCATGCTGACGGCGACGCGGGACAAGTGCCTGCTGGGACGTGGCCGGCATTTCGCGCCGGGCATGTATTCGGCGCTCGCCGGTTTTATCGAGCCTGGCGAGACGATAGAGGCTGCAGTGCGCCGCGAGACGCTGGAGGAGGCCGGCATCCGGCTTGGCCGCGTCGTCTACCACGCCAGCCAGCCGTGGCCATTTCCCTATTCGCTGATGATCGGCTGTTTCGGCGAACCGCTGAACGACGACATCCAGGCCGACCTCAACGAGTTGGAGGACTGCCGCTGGTTTTCCCGTGACGCGGTGCGCTCGATGCTGGCCAAGGAACATCCCGGCAATCTGTTCACGCCGCCAAAGGGCGCGATCGCCTATCATCTCATCCGCGCCTGGGTCGACAGCGAATAGCTCGGAAGATCTGACATCAAAGAGGCAAGACATGATCCGTCACACCGTCGTCTTCACGCTGAAGCACCAGCCGCACTCGCTGGAGGAAAAGCGATTCCTCGTCGATGCCAAGAAGGCCCTCTCAGCGATTAAGGGCGTCACGCATTTCGAGCAGTTGCGGCAGATCAGCCCCAAGAACGATTATCACTTCGGCTTCTCGATGGAATTCGTCGACCAGGCGGCCTACACCAGATACAATGACCATCCCGACCACGTCGCCTTCGTTCGCGACCGCTGGGTACCGGAAGTCGAGAAATTCCTTGAAATCGACTACGTGCCGCTTGGTTCGGTTATCTAAAGCGACGCGCTGCGTCGCCTTGGTCAGTCAGCCACTTTCCACTGCTCGCGCGATTCGCTGGCAGGATAGACGCCCAGGATTCGCACTTCGCGTGAAAAGAAGCGAAGCTCGTCCAGCGCCAGCTTGACCAGCGGATCGTCCGGATGGCCTTCGATATCGGCGTAAAACAACGTCGCCGTGAAGGCGCCGAGCTGATAGCTCTCCAGCTTGGTCATGTTGATGCCGTTGGTGGCAAAGCCGCCCATCGCCTTGTAAAGCGCGGCCGGCACGTTGCGGACACGGAAGATGAAGGTCGTCATCATCTTGGCTTCGGGCGACGGGCGCTCGGCCCATTGCTTGTTCTTGGTCAGGACGACGAAGCGCGTGACGTTCGAATCCGTGTCCTCGACATTTTCCTCGATGATATCGAGCCCGTAGAGCGTCGAGGCCAGTGCCGGCGCAAGCGCTGCCATGGTGCGGTCCTTGACCTCGGACACCAGCCTTGCCGCGCCCGCCGTGTCACCGGCGACCACCCCCTTCCAGCCATTCTTGCGGATGTATTTGCGGCATTGGCCGAGCGCGTGGATGTGGGTGTGGACCGTCTTGATCTCATCGCGCTTGACGCCCGGCAGAACCATCAGCTGGAAATGGATCGGCAGGAAATATTCGCCGACGATGTGCAGCTTCGATTCCGGCAATATGTGGTGAATGTCGGCGACGCGCCCGGCAATTGTGTTTTCAATCGGGATCATGGCGAGATCGGCCTTGCCGGTCTCGACCGCGTTGAACGCATCCTCGAAGGTCGGGCACGGCAACGGCTCCATGCCTGGATAGACGTTGCGCGAAGCGGTGTCGGAGTTGGCGCCCGGCTCGCCCTGGAAGGATATTCTGTTGGTTTTTTCAGGCATGACCCAATTTCTCAGTTTGAAAGTATGGTTCTGGCGCGCTCGAGGTCTTCCGGTGTGTCGACGCCGAGCGGCAACGAACGCACAATCTCGGCGTCGATGCGCATCCCGGCTTCAAGCGCCCGTAGCTGTTCTAGTCTCTCGCGGCGTTCGAGCGGCGAAGGTTTCAGCGCCACGAAGCGCTCGAGGGCGGCACGGCGATAGGCGTAGAGGCCGATGTGATGGTAAAGCGGCCCATCGCCCCATGGCGCGGTGGCCCGGGTGAAATACAGAGCCCGCAACCTTGTGCCCGGCAGCGGCGAGCCGACGATCTTGACCACGTTCGGATTGGTTTTTTCTTCTTCGCGGACGATCTCGACGCCAAGCGTGGCAATGTCCACCGCTGCATTCTCGAAGGGCCGGAGCGAGGCGGCGATAATCTCGGGGTCGATGGTTGGCAGATCGCCTTGCACGTTGACGATGGTTTCGACCTTGTTTGCCGGGTCGAGCGCGGTCAGCGCCTCGAAGATGCGATCGGAGCCCGATTCGTGGTCCATCCGCGTCATGACGGCCTCGAAACCATGCGAACGTACGGCTTCCGCCACGCTTTGCGTGTCGGTCGCGACCACCACCCGGCCAAGTCCGGCCTCGGCGGCGCGGCGTGCGACATGGACGATCATCGGGGCGCCAGCGATGTCCGCCAACGGCTTGCCCGGCAGGCGGGTTGAGGCCATGCGGGCCGGGATCAGGATCAAGGTGGACATCGGGATGGCAAGGCGTTCGAAAAGAGGAGGGGAAAAGTGGCAAAAGGTCTCACTGGAAGCGCCCTTATAGGTGTTGCAACGCCGGAGCAAAAGACCTAGTTTCCGCCCGATTTGACCGGCTCCGAGGGGTAGGTCACGATACCGACGGACGGAGTGGACAGGTCAGTCCGCCGGAAAAGGGAGCCTGGGGCGTATGGACTCTTTCGAAATCAACAAACTGATCGGCGGTCTGCTCGGCACCGTTTTCGTCGTCTTCTCGGTCGGTCTGGTGTCCAACGCCCTGTTTGCCTCGCCCGCGCCGGAAAAGCCCGGCTTCGCCATTGTAGCCGCCGAGCCAGCCGAAGGCGGTGCGGCCGCCCCCGCGGAAGCCGCCAAGCCGATCGCCGATCTGCTGGCCGGCGCCAGCGTTGAGGCGGGTGCTGCCGTGTTCAAGAAATGCCAGGCCTGCCATTCCGGCGAAAAGGGCGGCCCGAACAAGGTTGGCCCGGATCTGTGGGACCTGATCGAGCGCCCGGTGGCCGAGCATGAGGGCTTTGCCTATTCGGCCGGCATGAAGGAATTCTCCAAGGGCGGCGCGGAAAAGTGGACCTACGACAACATCAACCACTTCATCACCTCGCCGAAGAAATTCGTGAAGGGCACGGCGATGGGCTTTGCCGGCCTGCCGAAGGATGAAGACCGCGCCAACGTCATCGCCTATCTGCGCACGCTGTCGGACAATCCCAAGCCATTGCCGACGCCAGGCGCCTCGGCGGACGCCGCCGCACCAGCCAAGCCCGCAGATGGTGCCGCGCCCGCAAAGCCGGCAGCTCCAGCAGCACCGGCTCAATAACGAATTTGTAATTCCATCGTCCTTGAAAAAGCCGGGTTCAGCCCGGCTTTTTGTTAGGAAAAGTGCATATGCTGCGACAAAGCCCATGCATGCCGGTTTTCACGGACGCCAAATCATCTAGATTGCCCCTTCTGATTTGATCCGGGACGCGCATCGGAAGAGGAAAACGCATGACGGTTGGCCGTACACTTATGAGATCGGTGCTGGCGGCGGCGCTGCTGGCAGCGGGATTGCAAGCAGTGCGGGCGGACGAATGGCGAACCACTTCCTCGCTGATTGGCGAGTCCAAATACGGCGACAACTTCCAACACTACGACTACGTCAACCCGGACGCCCCCAAGGGCGGCGGCTACAACTCGGTTGTCCTTGGAACGTTCGACAGTTTCAATCCCTACATCGTGCAGGGATCGCCGGCCGCCGGGCTCACGGGGTTCGGGGGCGGGCTGCTCTATGACACGCTGATGGAGCAGGCGACCGACGAAGGCAGCACCAGCCACCCGCTGATCGCCGATGCCTTCAAATACCCCACAGATTATTCTTCGGCGACCTACCGGCTCGATCCGCGTGCGAAGTGGCACGACGGCCAGCCGATCACCGTCGACGACGTGATCTGGTCGTTCCAGACGCTGAAGTCCAACAGCCCGCAATACAGCCGCTATTTCGAAAACGTTACCGATGCAGTGGTCATTTCCGATCGCGAGGTCGAGTTTCATTTCAACCAGAAGGGCAACCGCGAGCTGCCAAAGATCATTGGCGACCTCGCGGTGCTGCCCAAGCATTGGTGGGAAGGCACCGATGCTAGTGGCAAGAAGCGCGACATCACAAAACCCACGCTCGAAGTGCCACTGGGTTCGGCCGCCTATAAGATCGCCAGCTTCAAGCCTGGGTCGGAAATCGTCTGGCAGCGCGTGCCTGACTACTGGGCGGCCAAATTGCCGGTGAAGGTCGGGCGCGAGAATTTCGACAGCCAACGTTTCACCTACATCCTGGATGACAACGCTGCCTGGCAAGCTTTTACAAAGGGCGGACTGGACGACATCAAGCCGGAGAACAGCTCGAAACGCTGGAAGACATTCTATGATTTCCCGGCAGTCAAAGCTGGCGACGTCATAAAAAAGGAATTCAAGACAGCGTCGCCGGTGCCTATGCAGGCGTTCATGCTTAACCAGCGGCGCGCGCCGTTCCAGGATCGGGAAGTGCGCGCCGCCCTGACTTATCCGTTCGATTTCGAGACGATGAACCGTACGCTGTTCTTCGGTTTCAACACCCGCACCCAAAGCTATTTCCAGGGCACCGAACTGGCATCGAGCGGGCTGCCGCAAGGCAAGGAGTTGGAGGTCCTGGAGAAATACCGCGACAAGCTACCGCCTGAACTGTTCACGCAGGAATTCAAGCTGCCCGTCTACGATTCACCCCAGGCCGAACGCAAGTATCTGAAGCAGGCGGTCGATCTTTTCGCCAAGGCCGGCTGGGTGATCAAGGGCGGCAAGATGGTCAACGCCAAGACCGGCGAGCCGTTCAAGTTCGAGATTCTCGGCTGGAACGACACCGACCAGGTTATCGCCAGTCCCTACATCACCAATCTGCGCAAGATCGGTGTCGACGCCACGCTGCGCATCATAGACCAGACGCAGTATGTCAACCGGGTCAACAATTTCGACTATGACGTGATCATCGGGCAACTCGGCCAGTCGGAATCGCCGGGCAACGAACAGCGTGACTTCTGGAGTTCGAAGGCCGCTGACACGCCCGGATCAAGAAACTATTCCGGCATCAAGAATCCTGTCGTAGACGCGCTGGTCGACCGCATCATCTTCGCCACGGACCGCGACGACCTTGTTGCCACCACCCACGCACTCGACCGGGTGCTGTTGTGGAACTACTACGTGGTGCCGCAATACCATCGTGCCGTGGTGTGGCTCGCCTATTGGAACAAATTCGGCATTCCGGAAAAGCAACCCAGCTACCGTGGCGCCGATACCGATTCCTGGTGGATCGACCTCGACAAGGAAAAGGCCCTGGCAGCCAAGTACAAGGGCTTGAATTGATGGCGCGCCTCGCCCGCCGTGACTTCCTCGCCTTGGGCGGCGCTGCCACGGCTGCCGCCTTGCTGCCAGGCAAGGCCTTTGCCGAGATTGCGACCGGCACCAAACTGCATGGCCTGTCGGCCTTCGGCGACCTGAAATACAAGCCGGACTTCGCCCATTTCGACTACGTCAATCCGGACGCTCCCAAGGGCGGCCAGATGAATTTCGCGCCGCCGAACTCCACACTCAATCAGAGCTTCCTGACTTTCAACACCCTGAACGCCCTGGTGTTGAAAGGGGAGGCTCCGCCGCGCACAGAACTGTGTTTCGATTCGCTGATGACAAGCGCGCTCGATGAGCCGGATGCGGTCTATGGCTTGCTCGCTGAGTCCGTCACCCTGTCGCAGGATCGCAACAGTTTCCGGTTCGCGCTTCGACCGCAAGCACGTTTCCACGACGGCTCACCGCTGACCGCGGAAGACGTTGTCTTCGCGCTGAAGCTTTACAAAGACCAGGGTCATCCAAACCTCTCCCAGACGTTGCGGTATATGACGGAGGCGGTCGCGGTTGATCCGGTCACCCTCGACCTTACCTTCAACGGCCAACAGTCCGCGCAGAACATCCTTGCCGTCGTTTCGATGCCGATCGTTTCCAAGGCTTTTTATGCGATCAATGATTTCACCGCCTCGACGATGACGCCGCCGCTTAGCTCCGGGCCCTACAAGATAGGGCGAGTGGTGGCTGGGCAGACCGTCGAATATGACCGCGTGGCCGACTATTGGGCGCGCGACCTTGCCGTGAACCGCGGCTTTTACAATTTCGACCGTATCCGCATCGACTTTTATCTCGATCGGCAGGCAGCGTTCGAAGCCTTCAAGAAGGGAGACACGCATTTTCGCGAGGAGTTCACCGCGCGTGTATGGGCGACCGGATACGACTTTCCAGCACTAAAGGATGGCAAGGTCGTTAAACGGGAATTTCCCGGCGAGAAGACGCCAGACATGCAGGGCGTCGCGCTGAACCAACGCCGCCCGCAATTCCGCGATGAGCGGGTGAGAAGGGCGATCGCCCGATGCTTCGATTTCGAATGGATGAAGCGGGCGTTGTTTTACGGCTCCTACGAGCGCGCGCAATCGAACTTCGAACGATCGGACTATAAAGCCGGGGGTCTGCCCTCACCTGAGGAACTGGCTCTGCTGGAGCCGTTCCGGGCCGAGTTGCCGTCAGCGGTCTTCGGCGAAGCCGTGACGCAGCCTCTATCCGATGGCTCGGGCCACGACCGCAAGCTGCTGGGCGAAGCTTCGAAATTGCTGGCGCAGGCCGGCTGGAAGCGCGAAGGCGGTTTCGTCGTCAACGACAAGGGCGAGCGGCTGCAGGTTGAAATGCTGGCGGAGGATGACGGCATCGTTCGCATCTTCACCCCATGGTCCGAGAATATGAAGGCGATCGGGATCGACGCTTCGATCCGGCAAGTCGATTCAGCTCAGTATGAACAGCGGCAGAGTGATTTCGACTTCGATCTTACGTTGCTGCATTGGTCGATCGGGGCGACGCCGACCAACGACGGCCTGGAGATGCTCTACGATTCCCGAATGGCTGATACACCGGGGCAGCGCAACTACCCCGGCACGGAAAGCAAGGCCATCGACGCACTGATCGTCGCGGCAGGCAAAGCAAGAAGCCGTACAGAACTCGTCACCGCGCTCAGAGCGCTCGACCGGGTCTTGCGCGCGCGGCTGGACTGGATTCCAACATACTATCTGGCGAATCACCGCGTCGCCTATTGGGACATGTTCGGCTTTTCCGAACAGAAACCCGATTTCGGCTTTCCAGCCGAGACGCTGTGGTGGTTCGACAAGGGCAAGGCGGCAAAAATTGGCAAAGCCTGACATTCTCGTTCGCGCAGGGACGGTCGCCTGATGGGCGCCTATATTCTGCGCCGTATCCTTTTGATGATCCCGACGCTGTTGGGCATCATGGCGGTGTCCTTCGCCGTCATCCAGTTCGCGCCCGGCGGCCCGGTCGAGCAGGTTATCGCCAGGCTGACCAACCAGGGCGGCAACGACCGCCTTGGCGGTGGCGGCGGTGATGCAGGCGCCGGCGCCAATTTCGATGCGGCCGGCGATGTCAGCTCGAAATATCGCGGTGCTCAGGGGCTCGACCCCGAATTCATCAAAAAGCTGGAGAAGCAGTTCGGCTTCGACAAGCCGCCGCTCGAGCGCTTCGGCATGATGTTGTGGAACTATTCCCGCTTTGATTTCGGTAACAGCTATTTCCGCGATATCTCGGTACTCGACCTGATCCTCGAGAAAATGCCGGTGTCAATCTCGATCGGGCTTTGGATCACATTGCTCTCCTATCTGATTTCGATCCCGCTCGGCATCCGCAAAGCGGTCAGGGACGGCACCCCCTTCGACGTCTGGACAAGCGGCGTCGTCATCGTCGGCTATGCCATTCCAGGTTTCCTGTTCGGCATCATGCTGATGGTGCTGTTTGCCGGCGGATCGTTCTGGGACTGGTTTCCGCTGCGTGGCCTCACCTCGGACAACTGGGACCAACTGTCCTGGTCGGGCAAGATCGTCGACTATTTCTGGCACCTCACGCTGCCGCTGACGGCACTTGTGCTGTCAGCCTTCGCCACGACGACGCTTCTAACCAAGAACTCGTTCCTGGAAGAGATCCGCAAGCAGTATGTGGTGACCGCGCGCGCCAAGGGCCTGTCGGAACGGCAGGTGCTTTACGGCCACGTCTTCCGCAACGCCATGCTGATCGTCATTGCCGGTTTCCCCGGCGCCTTCATCTCCGCCTTCTTCACCGGCTCGCTGCTGATCGAGAATATCTTTTCTCTCGACGGTCTTGGCCTGCTCGGCTTCCGGTCGGTGGTCGAGCGCGACTATCCGGTGGTGTTCGCCAACCTCTACATCTTCTCACTTCTCGGCCTGTTCGTCGGCCTCTTGTCCGACATGCTCTACACCTGGGTCGATCCGCGCATCGACTTCGAGCGGAGAGATGTCTGATGTCTAGTGCAAGCGCACCTATCGAGGCCGCGCCAGAGCGCATCGCGCGGCCTTGGCTGTCGCCGCTCAACCAGCGCCGCCTGCAGAATTTCAAGGCAAACCGGCGCGGTTACTGGTCGCTGTGGATTTTCCTCGTCCTGTTCGTGCTGTCGCTGTTTTCGGAGCTGATCGCCAACGACAAGCCGATCATCGCCTCCTACAAGGGCGAAATCCTGTTCCCGGTCCTGGTCGCCTATCCCGAGGAGAAATTCGGCGGCTTCTACGCGGTCACCGACTATCGGGACCCGGTGATCCAGGACGAGATCAACGCCAATGGCTGGACGATCTGGCCACCGGTTCGCTACTCCTACCAGACCGTCAACAATGCCATTCCCGAAGCAGCACCGGCCAAGCCGTCCTGGCGCTATGACGCCAAGGCCCGCTGCAACCAGTATCCGCAAGGGGCTGCCGACCCGGCCTGCATCGTCGGCAACTGGAATTGGCTCGGCACCGACGACCAGGCGCGCGACGTGCTAGCGCGGGTCATCTACGGGTTCAGAATCTCGGTGCTGTTCGGGCTGATCCTGACCGCGGGCTCGGCACTGATCGGTGTGGCGGCCGGTGCCGTGCAAGGCTATTTCGGCGGTTGGACGGACCTTCTGTTCCAGCGCTTCATCGAGATCTGGTCAGCCATCCCGGTGCTCTATCTCCTGCTGATCGTTGCCGCCATCCTGCCGCCGGGCTTCTTCATCCTGCTCGGGCTGATGATGCTGTTTTCCTGGGTGGCGCTGGTTGGGGTGGTGCGGGCGGAGTTCCTGCGCGCCCGCAACTTCGAATATGTCAATGCGGCGCGCGCGCTCGGTGTGCCCAACCGGACAATCATGTTCAGGCATCTCTTGCCCAATGCCATGGTGGCGACGCTGACCTTCCTGCCCTTCCTGCTCAGTGGTTCAATCTCGACACTGACCTCGCTCGACTATCTCGGCTTCGGCTTGCCGCCCGGCTCTGCATCGCTGGGCGAGTTGCTCAAACAGGCGCAGCGCAACCTCAACGCACCGTGGCTCGGCATTTCCGGCTTCGTCGTCATCTCGCTGATGCTGTCGCTGCTGGTTTTCGTCGGCGAGGCAACCCGCGACGCCTTCGATCCGCGCAAGACGTTCAGATGAGCGAAGCCCCTCTCCTTTCCGTGCGCGATCTCAGCGTCGCCTTCGCGCAAGGCGGCAAGCAGTCGGTAGCCGTCGACCACATTTCCTTCGACATCGCCAAGGGCGAGACGGTGGCGCTGGTTGGCGAATCCGGCTCCGGCAAATCGGTCTCGGCGCTGTCGGTGCTGAAGCTGCTGCCCTATCCGACAGCCAGCCATCCGTCGGGTCAGATGCTGTTTGAGGGCGCCGATCTGCTCGCCATGAACGAAAAGCAGTTGCGAAGCGTGCGCGGCAACAAGATCACCATGATCTTCCAGGAGCCGATGACCTCGCTCAACCCGCTGCACACGATCGAGCATCAGATTGTCGAGATCCTGAAACTGCACCAGGGCATGGCTGATCGGCCGGCCAAGGCGCGCACGCTGGCCTTGCTCAACGAGGTTGGCATCCGCGATCCGCAGAAGCGCCTCGACGCCTATCCGCACCAGCTTTCCGGCGGCCAGCGCCAACGCGTCATGATCGCCATGGCGCTGGCCAACGAGCCCGAGCTTCTGATCGCCGACGAACCAACAACGGCACTCGACGTCACGGTGCAGGCGCAGATCCTCGAATTGCTGGCCGGCCTGAAAAGCCGCAAGGGCATGTCGATGCTGTTCATCACCCACGATCTCGGCATCGTGCGGAAAATCGCCGACCGGGTCTGCGTGATGACCAAGGGCAAGATCGTCGAGACCGGCCCGACCAAGGACATCTTCGCCAACCCGCAACATCCCTATACGCGCCATCTTCTCGCGGCCGAGCCGAAGGGCAAGCCACCGGCGGCCAATGCCGCCGCCAAGGCGGTGATGACCGGCAAGGACATAAAAGTCTGGTTTCCGATCAAGCAGGGCTTCTTCCGGCGTACCGTCGACAATGTGAAGGCGGTCGACGGCATCGACGTCACCGTGCGCGCCGGCCAGACACTCGGGGTCGTTGGTGAATCCGGCTCGGGCAAGACGACACTCGGCCTGGCGCTGGCCAGGATGATCTCGTCGACCGGGACCATCCAGTTCAACGGCAGCGACATCAACCAGTTGTCCTTCAACGCCATGCGGCCGCTGCGGCGCGAATTGCAGATCGTCTTCCAGGATCCGTTCGGGTCGCTGAGCCCGCGCATGTCGATCTCCGAGATCATCGAGGAAGGCCTGAAGATCCACGAGCCAAAACTGTCTCCCGATCAACGCGACACCCGCGTCGTCGATGTGCTGAAAGAGGTCGGCCTCGACCCGGCGACGCGCAATCGCTATCCGCACGAGTTCTCCGGCGGCCAGCGCCAGCGTGTGGCGATCGCCCGAGCCATGGTGCTCAACCCACGCTTTGTCATGCTGGACGAGCCGACCTCGGCGCTCGACATGAGCGTGCAGGCGCAGGTCGTCGACCTGTTGCGCGGCCTGCAGGCCGCGCACGACCTCGCCTACCTGTTCATCAGCCACGATCTGAAGGTCATCCGGGCACTCGCCAACGACGTCATCGTCATGCGCAACGGCAGGATCGTCGAGGCGGGTCCCTCCCAGCAGATTTTTGAAAACCCGCAAACCGACTATACGCGGGCATTGATCTCCGCTGCCTTCAAGATCGAGACGGCGCCGACCGGCGTGGTCAGCGAATAGTCCGGGCGTGGCCCCGAAAATGCGCATCGATTTTCGCTAAGGATCATGCGCAATATCAAGATGCTCCAGCCCTCCTTTGCGCGTCAGGGGAGGCGCAGGGCCACGGGAGGATGAAAAGTCCGCAATGGAAAAAGGCCGTATCCTGCTTGCCGTCACCGGCTTTCATCCACAGCGCTGGCGCGACCTGCTGTCGGCGGAGCGCGAGGTGGTGCTTGAGCCGGATGGCGCGAAGGACCCTTCCATCACCTACGCCGTGGTGTGGAAGCAGCGGCCAAACCTTCTCGCGGCCTTGCCCAACCTGCGCGTCATCTTCTCGATCGGCGCCGGTGTCGACCATATCTTCGCCGATCCCGGTCTGCCCAACGTGCCGATCGTCAAGGTCGTTGCCGACAACCTGACCCAGTACATGACCGAATATGTCGTCTGGCGGGTGCTAGACCATCACCGTCAGGGCCTGCTCTACCGGTCGCAGCAGCCGAAGAAAATCTGGCACGAACCGCCACAGCGGCCAGCCGGCGACATCTCGGTCGGTATCATGGGGCTTGGCAGTCTTGGCCGCGCCGCAGCCTCGGTGCTGCTGTCACTCGGCTTTTCGGTCAA
>JBDSLV010000319.1:0-3535 GCA_039916205.1 Mesorhizobium sp.
CCCGCTTTGCCAGTATCCCTGCCGGTCTCAGCCGAGTTTTAGGGCTTGCAGATACTAAGGATTATTCCTAAGTATCTCATCAGTCGCTTTTGACGACACTTGGGATGAATCAATGATTGGCCTTCAAGTCGTAAATTCGAGCCCTCCCCCGATCGACGGCATCTTTCGCGCGCTTGCCGATCCGACGCGGCGACGGGTGGTGGAACGGCTGAATCGCAGCCCGGCCTCGGTCAGCGAACTCGCCGAGCCTTTCGGCATGGCCCTGCCTTCCTTCATCGAGCATCTCAAGGTGCTTGAAGGCTGCGGGCTGGTGCGGTCGCGAAAGGCCGGACGGGTCAGGACCTATCAACTGGCACCCGAGCCGCTGAAGCTCGCTGAAAACTGGCTGTCCGAACAACGCACCCTGTGGGAGCGCCGCCTCGATCAGTTCGACGCCTATGTCATGACCCTCAAGGAGAAAGAAACATGAGCTATCCATTCAAGCCCGACCCCAGATTGGACCTCACCTTGGAGCGCGTCATCGATGCGCCGCGCGAACTGCTGTGGCGGGCCTGGACGACGCCGGAGCATGTCAAGCAATGGTTTACCCCGAAGCCATGGCTGATTACCGATTGCGAGATCGACCTCAGGCCGGGCGGGCTGTTTCGCACGCGCATGCAGTCGCCCGACGGCAAGGAGGTCAGCGACCGCCATTGCTGCTACCTTGAAATCGTCCCGAACGAGCGGCTGGTATGGACGGATGCGCTGTTGCCGGGCTATCGGCCTTCAGGTGAGCCGTTCATCACCGCCGTGATTGCCTTCCTGAGGGAAGGCAACGCCACGCGCTACACCGCCACCGCCATTCATCGCGACCAGGCGACCCGCGACAACCATGAAGAGATGGGCTTCTTCGACGGCTGGGGCACGGTGGCCGACCAGCTTGCGCAATATGTGAAGACGATTTGAGCCTGCGGCACGGCGGCCGGCATATTGCCCGGTCGCCGTGCCCTTGGCATCTTTAGTAATAGAACCGCTCTTCGGTGATCTTGCCGTCCTTGACCGTATACAGGCCAACCTCTTCCATCGTGGCACGCTCGCCAGTCGCCTTGGGCGTCACATCCAGCTTGAAGAACACCGCGAATTGGTCGCCGTTGACGTACGGGCCATCGACCGAGCCGCCGTGGAATTCATTGTTGTCGCGCCACCACTGGCTCTTCTGCCTGAGGGCTTCCTTGCCATGGCTGACAGCCATCGGCCCTTCCATGGCTTCATGGCTGGCAATGTCATCGGCATTGTATTTTTCAGCGGCACCTTGGTGATCGCCCTGCTTGAGGAGCGCCGTGAAATCCTTGGCAATTTCCGCGATGGTCATGTGTGTTCCTCCTGTTGAGACGTATTGCAAATAGGGAACGGCATGCCGGTGTGCCATCGTCAGTAGGATAGGTAACTGACAAGGCCCTGTCAGGATGATGGGTATCGCGCCTACCGACAGCGATCGTCGCGCATCACATCGTGACCAGTGGCCAACGCTCCGGGAAATCGTACTTTGTCAGTCCGCGCAGGCTATGCACAAGAACGAATTCCCGTGCGACAAAGCTGATCGGCTCGATCGGCTGTTGAGGAACAAGTTTTTGGTCATAGGCAAGCGTCAAGTGCGGCACGAAACCATCCGACGCCTTGAGGCCGTCGCATAACATTTCGACGCCGAGCTTCCTGCTCAATTCACAAACCGGTCCGTCATCGGCGAGAAGCACGAAAGGCCGTCTAGCCGGTCTGCCCCTGGTCGCGGGGCGGCCGGGAAAGCTCCTGAAATAACGAAATGTAACCTCGAAGGCGGGCAAGGCGATGCGCCGTCCTGCTCGGACAGCGGCAAAGATGGTTTTCGGCCGCAACCTCTTGTAGTCGCCGACGTGCTGAAGGCTAACGTGAAAACGCTCATACAGCAGACGAGAGCCGGTTATCCCGCATTGGCCGCAGAGCCGGTTCTGACAATCCGCAAAGCGAGAATAATCTTTCGGCTGGAGAAACAAGCCGAAGAAGACGCGATCCGGCCGTTTCGGCCGCCACGGCGGCTCCGGAATTCCAAAGTCGAATTCGCCTTGCAGATACATACGCACACGCCCGGCTAGGAATGCTCCCGTTCTACTCTCAAAAAGAACAAAACAGGAACATTCCTTGGAGTCAAGCGTGGATTTGATCCGAAGCTTAAGCCCCGTAGCCGATGATGCCCTTGACCTCGAGGAAGTCGTGGATCGCCCAATCGGCGTATTCGCGGCCGTTGCCGGACTGCTTGTAGCCGCCGAAGGGCGCAAACGTGTCCCATTCCGGATAGTTGATCGACACCTGGCCGGCGCGCAACTGTCCGGCGACCTTGCGGGCGTGCTCGATATCCTGCGACTGCACATAGGCAGCGAGGCCGTAGACGGTGTCGTTGGCGATCCTCACCGCGTCGTCATCGTCATTGTAGGAAATGACCGACAGAACCGGGCCGAAGATTTCTTCCTTCTCGATGGTCATGCCCGGCGTGACATGGCCAAACACGGTCGGCCGGACATAATAGCCGCGGTTAAGGTGTTCCGGACGGCCGGGGCCGCCGGTGACCAGCGTTGCGCCTTCCTTGATGCCGGCCTCGATCAACCCCTGGATCTTGTTGAACTGGAGCTCGCTGACGACCGGGCCAAGCTTGGTCTCTTCATTGCGCGGATCGCCGACATTGTGTGCTTCGGCTGCCTTCTTGGCGATGGCCAGCGCCTCGTCGTGGCGAGCGGCAGGCACCAGCATGCGGGTCGGCGCATCGCAGGACTGGCCGCTGTTGCCGAAGCAACCTTCCACACCTTTGCGCACCGCCGTTTCGAAATCGGCGTCCGCCAGCACGATGTTGGCCGACTTGCCGCCGAGTTCCTGCGCGACGCGCTTGACCGTCTCGGCCGCCGTCTTGGCGACGATGATGCCGGCGCGGGTCGAACCGGTGAAGGAGACCATGTCGACATCGGGATGGCCGGCCATGATCTGGCCGACGTCAGGGCCATTGCCGTTGACCATGTTGTAGACGCCCTTGGGCGTGCCGGCGGCTTCCATCACTTCCGAGAAGACGATGCCGCTGATCGGCGCGATCTCGGAAGGCTTCAGCACAACCGTGCAGCCGGCGGCGATCGCCGGCGCGACCTTGCAGACGATTTGATTGAGCGGCCAGTTCCATGGCGTGATCAGCGCGCAGACGCCGATCGGCTCCTTGACCACCATGGTGCCGCCGCGCTTCTCGGAGAATTCATAATCTTCCAGCGCCTTGATGGTGGCTTCCATATGGGCTCGGCCGGCCCAGGCCTGCGCCTCGCGGGCCCAGGTGATCGGCGAACCATTTTCCTGACTTACGGCCTGGGCGATGTCCTCGTAGCGTTCGTTGTAGACTTCGAGG
Organism: Mesorhizobium sp.; assembly: GCA_039916205.1. Taxonomy (GTDB): domain Bacteria; phylum Pseudomonadota; class Alphaproteobacteria; order Rhizobiales; family Rhizobiaceae; genus Mesorhizobium. The sequence continues at coordinate 3,395 of JBDSLV010000319.1, forward strand.
ATGCGCTTCAAGAGCTTCAGGCGCTCTGCCTTGCTGGTCTGCGAGAAGGATGGAAAGGCAGCCTTCGCGGCGGCAACAGCCTTGTCGACGTCGGCCTTCGAACCGACCGAAATTTTCGTATAGGCCTCTTCGGTGGACGGA
>JBDSLV010000320.1:0-5374 GCA_039916205.1 Mesorhizobium sp.
ATGAGCATCTGGCCGGCATGACCGAAGAGGCCTTTGCCAAACTGCGTGTAGCGCGTGACCGTACGCTGCCGATGCCGAAACTGATTTTGCATGCCTTGCAGGTCAACATTCAGGCGGGGCGTCTTCCAGAGCCGGAAGCAAACGGTAAGCGCTATCTGAAATTCCCCCTGGATGCACTGGAAGGAGCAGCGTGGTGAGCGAGATCCAGCTTGATGCAATGACGATGAGGATGTCGCCTGCCGCCATGGAGGCCCGCGCCGGCGAAGTTGCGGCTCTATTGAAGACTCTGGCACATCCAGTGCGGCTCATGCTCGTCTGCACCCTTGTGGAAGGGGAGCATTCGGTTAGCCAACTGGAAGAAGTGCTCGACATCCACCAACCGAACCTTTCCCAGCAACTGACGGTGTTGCGCGACGCCAAGATTGTGGAAACACGGCGTGACGGGAAACAGATCTTCTATCGGTTGACCGCCGAGAAGGCTGCTCAATTGGTTTCAGCGCTTTACACGATCTTCTGTTTGGAAGGTCGGTCATGACCTTTTACCTCGTTTCCCTTCTGGGCGGGGCTCTGATCGGCCTCTCATCGACGATGCTCCTGATCCTGAACGGCAGAATCGCCGGCATAAGCGGTATCGTTGGCAGGCTGGCCCAAGGCATCAATACCGGGACGAACGCAGCGTTCGTCGTCGGATTGCTGCTTGGCCCGGTCGCGTATCTAGCAGCTTTTCGTCATTGGCCGGCCGTGACGATAACGGCGTCGCTGCCGTTGATCATACTTGCAGGATTGCTGGTCGGCTTCGGATCCCGGATGGGCTCGGGTTGCACCAGCGGTCATGGCGTCATCGGGCTGGCGCGGTTATCGCCACGTTCAATCGTCGCGGTTCTGACGTTCCTTGCGAGCGGCATCCTGGCTGTCGCGCTTCTTCACGGAGCTGTCTCGTGAAACACACCCAATTACAGGTTTTGGCCGCTTTGGCCGCGGGCACCCTTTTCGGGTTTGGGCTGGCGTTATCGGGCATGCTCGACCCTGTCCGGGTTCAGGGCTTTCTCGACGTTTTTGGCGCATGGGATCCGAGCCTGGCATTCGTGCTGGGCGGTGCCGTCGCAGTTGCAATGGGAGGCGTGGCCTGGATCCGGCAGATGTCGCGCCCGCTTCTAGCGGATAGCTTCCATTTGCCCATGAACTCGCGGATTGACGCCCCGCTGGTCATCGGCTCTGCGATTTTCGGCCTTGGATGGGGCCTGGGCGGGTTTTGCCCTGGCCCTGCGATAGCTTCGTTGTCTCTCGGGTTAACGCCGTCACTGATCTTCGTAGCATTTATGCTGGCGGGGATGGTTGCTCATGACCGCTTCTTTGTCGGGAGAACATCGTGACCGATACCTTGTTTGCTGCTGTCGGCTCCGGCGGTCTGGTCGGCTTCACTCTTGGGCTGGTCGGCGGCGGCGGGTCGATTCTTGCCACGCCGCTCCTGCTCTATGTTGTCGGCGTCGCCCAGCCGCACATTGCCATCGGCACAGGCGCGCTCGCAGTGGCCGCCAACGCATTTGCGAACTTCGGAGGCCACGCCTTGAAGGGGCACGTCTGGTGGCGTTGTGCGCTTGTCTTCGCCGCACTGGGCTCTGTGGGTGCGCTGGCGGGATCGACCCTCGGAAAATCGATCGACGGGACGCATCTGCTCTTCTTCTTTGGGCTTCTTATGCTGGTGGTCGGCGGACTGATGGTTCGCCCACGGCGTAACAATTTGACGGCAGCCCGACCCATTGATGCCAAAATGTGCGCGATGACAGCGGCAGTCGCTGTTGTCGCCGGCGCGGCCTCTGGCTTCTTCGGCATTGGCGGCGGCTTCCTCATTGTCCCCGGATTGATCCTGGCCACCGGAATGCCAACGATCAATGCGATCGGCACATCCTTGCTTGCTGTCGCAGCCTTCGGCCTCGCGACCGCCTTCAACTACGCCCTGTCCGGAATGGTTGACTGGCAGCTGGCAGCTGAATTTATCGGCGGCGGTTTTGGCGGCGGCTTGATCGGCATGTTAGCGGCGACACGCTTGGCGTCCTACAAGAACGTGCTCAATAGGATCTTCGCCGCACTCATCTTTGTCGTCGCGGGCTACGTTCTCTACCGGAGTATCGGCGAACTCGCTCGGTCATAGGCTGCCATGCCAGTTGGTAGGCGGTTTCCATGCCCCATAGGCCGCAGGCGGAAAATTGCTCGACCCTTGTCATGCTCCTTTGTGGTGAGTGGTGCTGTCTCGCGCGTCCGGCTCGGGTTCCTTGTGCCTGCTGGCATGGCCGCCGTGACCGCCATGCCCGCGGTGGCCGCCATGCATGAACATGTGAAGCAGAGGACAGGCGAGCAGCAGTAGAAAGGGAAGGACACCGAAGGTATGAGCCCGATGCTCAGTGAGAAGGAAAAACGCGGCGATCAGCAGGAAAGCGATCGTGACCAGGCCGGTCTTCGAAGTCCAAAATCCACCTGCTTCGGCCTCCGGTTCTGGTTCGGACTCGGTCAGGGGATCGGACATGCGGTGCACGTTGTTGGTATTCATGGGACGGGTTCCTTATTTGTCAGCGGTTGTCATTGCCGGAGCTTTCGAGCCCATACGCGATGAGGCTCACGGCCCAGACCAGCGCACAGGCAAACAGTGGCCACCTGAAGTCGGAGCCAATCACGAAGTTCACGACCGACATCAAACCGATGGACGATGCTCCTCCGACCAGGGCGCCGGCCACCGCGACCGGATCGCGTGCGCGGAACGCGGTGAGCGCCAGCGCAATTAGGAGAACGCCAGTGGCGAGGGCGTAGCCACCGAGCACCCTGAAGACCTGTGTCAGCCACAACGCAAGACGTGGACCGATCGCTTCGAGCTCGGCGGCCGAGAGATTCATATAGCGGACATCCTCGGGCAGCAGTGGTGGCCTGAGTGCGATGAAATACAGTCCGATCCCGGCGATGATCATCCCCGCCAGAGCAAGGGTGACGGACGACGTCGTCCATGGATTGACTGTGGCTTTCATGGGCTGAACCTCGGCTTGCTTTACCGCCGCCCTGTGGCGAAGATATTGTAGATCGAGGCGTAAACGACACCCGCCAGCAGCCCGACGATGCCAAGCCCGAGAACGCCGTAGAGGACGCGGAAAGGGCTCATCGGCGCCGTGGATTTGACCGCGCTGAGGTCGAGCCCGTGCATGATGGCGCCGAAGAAATCGAGCGCTACGTCCGGCCAGATGGCGACGGCCAAAGCGCAGAGCATGCTCATCAGGGCCGACGTCACGCCAAGCGCAATGCCGACGGACAGAACGCTGAGTCTGTTCAATGGATTCCTCCTGTCATTTCGCGTGCTGCTTAAGCCATTCCTGCATTGCGGCGATCTCGGCCTGTTGATCCGCAATGATCTGATTGGCCCAGACCTTGACCTGATCATCTTTGCCGAATTGCAGGACCGCACGGGCCATGTCGATCGCCCCCTGATGGTGTGGGATCATCGCCTGGACGAAAGCGACATCGGGATCGCCGGCCTGGACGCCCTGCATCATCGGCCCGTCCATTCGCTTCATGGCCTCCATATAAGCCTTAGAGGACTCGGACATGTTGGCAGTGTCCATCGGCATGTTCGTCATGCCGCCGCCTTGCGTCATGCCGCCGCCTTGCATCATGCCGCCGCCCTGCATTGTGCCGCCGTGCATCATCTGCTGCATCATCGGCATCATCTGCTGCATCATGGGAGCCATTTTCTCCATCATCGGCATCATCTGTTGCATCATCGGCATCATATTTTGCATCGTGGACATGATCGCCGTGCACTGCTCGGGCGAGCTGCCCGGCATCGCCTCCGCAGCCGGTGCCGTTGTCGTAGTTTGTGGTGCGTCAGCCGCCGGATGGTGCGGATCTGTCTGTGCAAAAGCCGCGCCCGACAGGGTTACGAATGCGGCAAGCGCGATCAAGCGAAGGTGGATTTTCATGACTGGTTCCTTGTCGTTGGTGTGAACCGACAGACGAACTCTGAATGGATGTGCAAGGCAACCCAGATCGCCGCTGCTGGTTATGGTTTCGCGGATAGGTCGCGCATTATTTGGGCCTTGACAGGCGCTGCTGGATTCAACAGTCTCTGGGGCCGCAACGCGCGAAATCAGGCCCAGATCTGGGGAGGTTGCAGGAGCGCCTCGGGGTCGACGCCCGTTGGCAGGAATGCCTTGCCCGCCATGAAACGGACGGCAACCGGCACATCATGAAGAACGTCGCATCCGCCGGCGGAAATGCCGGAAGCACAACAGCCGGTGCCGGTCGAGTGCACGCAATCCACGCAGCCATCACATGGCGCGCGATGGTTGTCTTGGTCTGTGAACGCGACGTGACCCATCACCTTGTGCAAAGCGCTCGTAGAGAACGTCGCAACGTCAGCGGTGACGCCGACGCCCATCGCAGAAGCCTGTTCAGCAAGACCAGCAATGGCACCGCCCGCGATCAGGAGGATCACGGCTAGCTGCAAGCGAAGCTGGGCCAAGGTGATTTTCATGGATTCAGTGTAGCCCAACTGCATGTCGCTACTTTGATGCAAATCAATGCCGCCGCTCCGGGGGAGCGCTTAGTTCACCGGGTCTCATTCGACACGGATCGGATGATTTCCCAGCCCTCCCTTGAAACCTGGGGATGAACCAGAGGTGAGACTATGGCGGCAATGTCGCGTTCCACTGAGACTACCGTCAGGATAGAATCCGCGGCCGAGACCGTGTTTGCCTATCTCGACGACCACAGGCATCTGGGGGCTCACATGAGTGCCTCGTCATGGATGATGCTCGGCTCGAAAATGGACTACGAGTTCGACGCAGGTGAAGCTCGTTCGGTTGGCTCCAAGTTCGGATTCCGTGGAAAAATACTCGGAATTGCGCTGTCTGCGGAGCAGGTGGTTGCGATCCGGATGCCGCCCAGATTGAAGGTCTGGGAAACCATAGGGATCCCCAATCTCTGGGTCATCGGCCGCTATCGCATGGGCTTCGAGATCGTCCCCGAGGCGGGATCCTGCCGGGTTCGGGTCTTCATCGACTACGACCTGCCGAAAACGGGGGCGGCGCGTTGGCTCGGCCTAATCTTTGCGAATGCCTATGCACGTTGGTGCACGGGTCGGATGGCGAAAGATGCGGCCCTTTATTTCGAGAAGGTCGGGGCGCGGGCAGTCCCGAGCATTCAAGCATCTAGAAAGTCAGCCGAGCAATGACGGACCGAATGGCGCGCGAATGCGTTGGTGTCCATTCACTACGACTCGACAAGCAGAGGCGCGTCGCCATCCGGCGGCATTTGCAAACAACGCAACGGAGCTGACATGACCGAGCACGCGAGAGTAGCAGTCCCCGGTGGGCGGCTGTCCGAAAGCCAG
>JBDSLV010000321.1:0-4066 GCA_039916205.1 Mesorhizobium sp.
GGTGCAGCCGATCGTGGGCGCGCGGTTTTCGCGCATCGCCTATGCCGCCGCCCATGTCGTTGCCGATCCGCTGGCCATGAGCGATCCGTGGTCACTGCCTGCCGTCGACTGGGACAAGACCATGGCGTTCCGGCATCATCTCTGGCGGCTGGGGTTTCGCATCGCCGAGGCGATGGATACATCCCAGCGCGGCATGGGCTTCGACTGGGCGAACGCGCGGGAATTGATCCGCCGTTCTATTGCCGAAGCAAAAACCGTTGTCGGCGCCGACCTTGCCTCGGGCGCCGGCACCGATCATCTGGCGCCGGCCGCTGCCAGGACGCTTGGTGACGTCATTGCCGCCTATGAGGAGCAGTTCGCCTTCATCGAAGGCCTGGGCGGCAAGCCGATCATGATGGCCAGCCGCGCACTGGCCGCGGTTGCCAAGAGCCCGGACGATTATGCGCATGTCTACGATCGCATTCTCGGTCAGGCGTCAGGCAAGGTCATCCTGCACTGGCTGGGTGACATGTTCGACCCGTCCCTGAAGGGCTACTGGGGCAGCGGCGATTTCGACACGGCGCTCGACACGGTGGTTGCCATCATCGAGCGGCACGCCGGCAAGGTGGAAGGGATCAAGATCTCATTGCTCGATGCTGGCAAGGAGGTCGCGTTGCGCGACCGGCTGCCCGAAGGCGTCGTTATGTTCACCGGCGACGACTTCAACTACCCCGAGCTGATCGCTGGCGACGGCAAGAAACATTCGCATGCGCTGCTCGGCATTTTCGACGCCATCGCGCCGGTGGCCAACGCAGCCCTGGCGAAACTGGCCGACGGTGACCGCGCCGGCTATGACGCGCTGATGGCACCAACCGTGCCGCTGTCGCGGAAGATCTTCGAGGCACCGACCGAGTACTACAAGGCCGGCATCGTCTTCATGGCCTGGCTGAATGGCCATCAGGATCATTTCTCGATGATTGGCGGCATGCAGTCGGCGCGCGGTATCGTCCACTATGCCGATGTCTTCCGCCTTGCCGACCAGGCTGGATTGCTGGCCGATCCGGAACTCGCGGTCGCCAGGATGAAAAGTCTCTGCGCCGTCGCCGGCGTATAGTCACGAGGCTGAAGACCGCTTTCGGCCGCGGCCGTGCATTTGCCTTGTCTCATTTGCGTTGTCTGGGCAAATCTGTTTTCGGTATCGCGGGAAATGCGGACCAGGGCAGCAATGACGGACAAAAAGCCGGGACCTGTGAGCGACGTATTCGATCTCAGGGGCAAGCGCGTGTTCGTCGCCGGGCATCGCGGCATGGTCGGCTCGGCCATCGTGCGCAGGCTGGCTGTCGAGGATTGCGAGGTGCTGACCGCGCCGCGCGAAGAGCTCGATCTCCTGGACCAGGCCGGGGTGCGCCGCTGGATGGCCGATCGGCGGCCGGACGCCGTGGTGATCGCGGCGGCCAAGGTCGGCGGCATCCTGGCGAATGACCGGTTTCCGGTCGATTTTCTGAGCGAGAATCTGGTTGTGCAGACCAACATCATCGACAGCGCGTTTCGCAGTGAGGTGAGGAAGCTGCTGTTTCTCGGCTCGTCCTGCATCTACCCGAAACTGGCGCCGCAACCGATCTCGGAAGACGCCTTGCTGACCGGCCCGCTTGAGCCCACCAATGAATGGTATGCGATCGCCAAGATCGCTGGCCTGAAGCTGTGCCAGGCGTATCGTCGCCAATATGGCGTCGACTACATCTCGGCGATGCCAACCAATCTCTATGGCCCGGGCGACAATTTCGACCTGAATTCCAGCCACGTCGTGCCGGCATTGATGCGCAAGGCGTATGAGACAAAGCGAGCCGGCGGCAAGACCATGCAGGTCTGGGGGTCAGGCACGCCGATGCGGGAATTCCTGCATGTCGACGATGCCGCCGACGCGCTGGTCTATCTGCTGAAGGCCTATGCCGGTGACAGCCATGTTAATGTCGGTTCAGGCGAGGAGATCACCATCGCCGAACTTGCCCGCACCATCGTGTCCGTCGTTGGCGCGGAGGCCACGATCACCTTCGATCCGACAAAGCCGGACGGCACGCCGCGCAAGCTGATGGACGTGTCGCGACTGTTCGCCACCGGGTGGCGGCCCCGATACTCGCTTCGAAGCGGATTGGAGCAGACCTTTTCGTGGTTTCTCCAGCATATTGAACAAGGCGATGTCCGCCTCTGAGAGCGGCCTGATCGTCGCTAGTCCATCACGGTCGACAGGCGTTCAAGATAGCATCGTCAGGACCCATTCGGCAGCCGGGACAACGGCTCGCGCACCCTTCAAATTTTCCTTTGAACCTATTCGAACCGGGAAGCGACCAAGCTCTGTGTTCAACACGGTCAATAGGAAAATTCTCATGTCAATCGCACTGCGAAACATCATGCTTGCGGTCGTCGCGGCTTCAACTCTGGCGGCTTGTCAGACGGCACCGACGGTTTGCGACAAGCCCGGTACGAAAATTACCTACAACGGAAAATGCTGCGGCGTCGGTGACGCGCCTTGTCGCGAAGGCAAGAATGGCGACAAGCACACGCCGCCGGATCGGACTCCGACGCCACAATGATCTGATCCACCGTCGCCCGTTCCGGCCAGAACCGGGGCGGGCGCGTACGGCATCTCCGGCTTTTGCAAAGCCGCTGGGCACGCTGGCCGGGATAGGAAGGTTTTGATGGTGGGCGTGACAGGGATTGAACCTGTGACCCCTGCAATGTCAATGCAGTGCCTTGTCTGTTTTTATTCGCTAATATGCGCCAACAGACCAAGAACGAAGCAAAAACATTCGAACATATCTGTGCCGTTTCTGTGCCAACAGAAACTCTTGCGCGCCGAGCCGCACAGGAAGATCATGTCGGCATGTCAGATCACGTCCTGCCGAGCCAAAAGAAGCCGAAGCTGATTGTCGTCGTCGCTTTCGATCGCGGCGAGGATGGCGAACTGTTTCCCGCCTTTGGGCCTGTCGATCAGCAGACCGAAGAGCGAGCTACACGCACCGCCAGGGCGTTGGCGGCAAAACATGCCGGCGTGATCGCTTGGAGCCGCGATGCCGATCCCGCACTTGGTGATTACGGACCGCCGACTATCCTCTTTCAGCATGGTGAAGTGCCGGATATGGAATAGGGAACTGTAGCAGTTTTGCTGCCACCCAGCCCAAATGCCCTATTTGCCTATCACGGCGAATTGTGCAATTTGTCAATCCGCAGGGTTAAGGGGACGGGAACGACTTCGTAATAGCATCGTTGTAACGCCACAATTCGGCACCTACTTTCGAGCTATGAAGATGACGTTCAAACTCAAGAAAGAAGCCAAAATGTCCAGATCGCTCCTAGAAGGAATCGGTCGAGGTCTTTCCGCTTCGGCCGAATTTACGCGTTCGTTCAGCGTGCAACGAGATCGTCGGTTCGAGCCGACAGTCGATAAGGCATGGAAGGATGTCGGAGGTGCTCTTCGCTCTGCTACTCGGGAGGTAGTGAAGCAGAATGAGCAAAAAGCCGACAAAAGTTCCTCAGGCAACCGCCGCATCGAACAAACCAGAAAGTCAAAGCACCGCGTCGCAGGTTGAGCGTGTGGACGAGGTCCTGACTGCCGAAATAGATCGGCAGATCGGGACCATCGTTCCGCAGGGACAGCGGCAACAGATCGTCGCCAGAGTTTCGAGAATTGTGCAGTCAGAAAAATTCTCTGGCCCGATTGCGCATCCGCGTCATCTCCGGGAGTATGACGCGGTTGTTCCGGGGTCGGCAGACCGAATAATCAAAATGGCAGAAAGCGCACTTGCCCATCGAGAGCGGATGGACACGAAGATCGTGGATGCCGAAATCGCCGATAGAAAGCTAGGAATGTGGCTCGGCTTCGCCGCTCTCCTCATTATCTTGGCGTTGGCGGCCTATTTCGGGGTTCACGGAGATTCCATCGTCGCCGGGCTCTTCTTGACTACCGCAGTGTTAGGAGCGATTCCGGTATTCGTTCTTGGCCGCTATTGGCAGCAAAAAGAAGCTGATGAAGAGTAGACCTGTGGATAGTAACCCGCCGTTCACCATGCCGAGGCGTCACGCTTGAAGC
>JBDSLV010000322.1:0-4273 GCA_039916205.1 Mesorhizobium sp.
CCGGCTGAGATCGCCAAGGCAGAGAAGGCCGCCAATCTTGCCGACGACGCGCTGGACGCGGCCTTGCCGCTGATCAAGCAAGGCGGCGACGAAGCCTTGATCCTGGCCGCCATGCAAGGCGCCGTCTTTGCCGGCGGCGGTGATTATCCGGCCAACGAGTTCATCATTGGCTCCGGCACCGACGCACTGCTTTGCCGCTACAAGGCCGGGCGCCGCAAACTGACCAAGAATGACCAGCTGACGCTCGAATGGGCCGGCGTCTTCCATCACTACCATGCCGCGATGATGCGCACGGTGCTGACCGGCAAGGTATCGAAGCGCCATCAGGAGCTTTTTGACGCCGCCCGCGCCGCATTGTTAGCCGTCGAAAAGGCGATGACGCCGGGAAACACGTTTGGCGACGTCTTCGACGCGCATGCCCGCACCATGGAGGCGCATGGGCTGACCAAGCACCGGCTCAACGCCTGCGGCTATTCGCTGGGCGCCCGCTTCACCCCGTCCTGGATGGACATGCCGATGTTTTATCAGGGCAATCCCGAACCGATCGCGCCTAACATGACGCTGTTCGCCCACATGATCATCATGGACTCCGAAACCGAGACGGCGATGACGCTTGGCCGCACCTACCTGACCACCGAATCCCAGCCAAAGCCGCTTTCACGCCATGATCTCGACTTGATCGTGCAGTGAATCCATAATGGGAGGCGTTCTTCGCCAAGGAGTTATCAGGCAAATGAGACGATCGCATGTGACGACCGTGTCATTGCTGGCAGCGCTTGCGCTAGCCGCCTGCACCAACGCCAAGGACGTTCTCGAGCCATCGGCCATCACGCCGCCGGCGACTTCGACGCAGTCAGTGGCCCCAGGCGGCACGGTGGTAACCGTCCCCGCCCCGGCAACTGGCGCACCCGCCACCTCGGCGCCGGCCGCCTCCGCGCCAAGCGCGGCGGTGCTGACCAAGACCCGCCTGCAGATCGCGCCGATCGTCGGCGCCTCGGTGGAGGCGGCAACGCCGCTGACGGCGGAGTTGCAGACGCGGGCCAGGCAGCGCGGCATCACGCTTGCCGGCAGCGCCGACCAGACCGCCACGCATGTGCTGAAGGGCTATTTCTCGGCGATTTCCGAAGGCAAGGACACCACCGTCATCTATGTCTGGGACGTCTATGATCCCTCGGGAAATCGTCTGCATCGCATCAACGGCCAGATGAAGGCCCCCTCGGTCAATGGCGGCGACAGCTGGAAGGCCGTTGCGCCGGCAACCATGCAGGCGATCGCCGACCAGACCATCGACCAGTTTGCCTCCTGGCTTGGCGGCGGAGCCGGCTGAAGATGGCGCCGATGTGCCACCGTGTGAATATTTCCTAGGATTAGCCGGCGGATTCCCGATGACGGCGCTTGCAATACCGGCGCGGGCCGCTAAAAGCCCGAAGAAATCCTCCACCAGGAACGGTGCATGAAACTCTTCGCCGGCAATTCCAACAGGGTTTTGGCCGAAGCGGTCGCCCGCTACCTCAATGTTCCGCTGGGCAAAGCCAGCGTCCGGCGCTTCGCCGACCAGGAAATCTTCGTCGAGATCCAGGAAAATGTGCGCGGCGAGGATGTCTTCATCCTGCAGTCGACATCGTTCCCGACCAACGATCACCTGATGGAACTGCTCATCATGATCGACGCCTTCATGCGCTCGTCGGCCAAGCGCATCACAGCGGTCATTCCTTATTTCGGCTATGCCAGGCAGGATCGCCGCGCCTCGGGCCGCACGCCGATCTCGGCCAAGCTGGTCGCCAACATGATCACCCGGGCCGGTGTCGACCGCGTGCTGACGCTGGATCTCCATGCTGGCCAGATCCAGGGCTTCTTCGACATTCCGACCGACAATCTGTTCTCGGTGCCCGTCATGGCCCGCGACGTGAAGGCGAAATACAAGCAGTTGGGCAATGTCGTCGTCGTGTCGCCCGACATTGGCGGCGTGGTGCGGGCGCGTGCGCTGGCCAAGCGCTTCGACGCTCAGCTTGCCATCGTCGACAAGCGCCGCGAACGTCCCGGCGAGTCGGAAGTCATGAACATCATCGGCGCGGTTGCCGGCAAGGACTGCCTGCTGATCGACGACATCGTCGATTCCGGCGGCACGCTGTGCAATGCGGCCGACGCGCTTCTGGCCAATGGCGCCACCAGCGTCACCGCTTACATCACCCATGGCGTGCTGTCGGGCGGCGCCGTTGCCCGCATCAGCGGCTCGAAGCTGCAGGAACTGGTCATTACCGATTCCATCCAGCCGACCCAGGCCGTGCTCGACGCGCCCAATATCCGCGTCATCTCGATCGCCGACCTGATGGGCGAAGCCATCTCGCGCACCGCGACCGAGGAATCGGTATCGAGCCTGTTCGACTAGGCTCTCGAGCGCCGATCGAGAATCTGAACCACAAACGACCCGAACACCGTCGCGAAAGGAACGCACCGGATGCTGAAGCGATTCAAGGCAGCAAGCATCGCTGCAATGCTGCTGGCAACCGGCATGGTCGGCGCCGCTCTTACGCCGGCGATCGCTCCGGTTTCGACCGCGCGGGCTCAGACGGAATACCTTCCCACGCAAAAGGACTTCATCGGCAAATGGAGCATCGCCGGATCCGCTATTCGTCCGCCGCGTGATCTGAAACAGCCGGCGGAGCCAGACCAGGAAACGGCCGCGACCGAGTTTCAGCAGACGGTGACCGGATTTTACGGCGCCTTCGACTATCTGGAGATCACGGCGGACGGCCGCTACAATTTTCACCAACCGGGTGACTCCACGTCCGGCCCATGCATCTGGTGCGGGACATGGTCATTCAAGAACGATTCCCTGTGGCTCGAACTGGATACCGCACCCAGGCTCGACATCTACGCCGAAGGCGGCGACATGCAGATGACCTACACGGCGGAGCCTGAAGAGACTTCGCGGTACAAATGGCTTGTTTTCAGCTGGACCAAGGCTGACTGACGGCTTCGTCGGTTCCCCGCCGTTTAAGTCTATCACTCCCATCGCATGGCGCTGGTGAAATCGATGAAGGCGCGCAGCGGTGCGGGCAGCAGCCGGCGGCCTGGATAATAGAGAAACGGGCCTGAGAAGCGCTGCCACCAGGGCTCAAGCACCGGCTCCAGGGCGCCGCTGTCGAAATACGGCCGCAGCCAGTCTTCGAACAGGCTGATGATGCCGCAACCGGCGACCGCCGCATCGACGGCAAGGTCGATCGCACCGCCGATGCGGACGATGAGCGGCCCGGTCGGATCCACCTTCACCACCTCGCCATCGCGTTCGAATTCCCAGACGGTCATCGCACCGCTGGCAAAGCGGCCGCGCAGGCAGGCGTGATCGAGTAGGTCGCGTGGATGACTAGGCCGGCCGCGCTGGTCGAGATAGGCCGGCGACGCGGCAAGCGCGAAACTCTGCTCGCGCGGCCCGATCGGAATGGCGATCATGTCCTGCTCCAGCAACTCGCCATAGCGGATGCCCGCATCACAGCCGACTGCCAGCACATCGACGAGAGCATCGTCGGCGATGACCTCGAGCCGGATGTCGGGATAGGCGGCGAGGAAGGGCGGCACGATGCGCGGCAGGATGAGCCGTGCCGCGACGACAGGGACGTTGAGCCTGAGCGTGCCCGCCGGCCGGTCGCGAAAACCATTGACCACGTCCAGCGCGGCCTCGACCTCGCCCAGCGCCGGGCCCAGCCGCTCAAGCAGACGCGCGCCGGCCTCTGTCGGCGCCACGCTGCGCGTGGTGCGGTTGAGGAGCCGCACGCCGAGCCCGGTTTCGAGCCGGCGTATGGTTTCACTCAGGCTGGAGGCGCTGCCGCCGCTTGCCCGCGCCGCCTCGCGAAAGCCGCCGGCACGCGCCACGGCAACGAACGCCGTGAGATCGCCAAGGTCCGCCGCCATTGTTCACCTTTCCGCACAGCCTGTGCCGATTGCATCATATTATCGCGCAGGCCGGCCTTGTCTATATGCAAGGTCGACCCACAGGAGACGAACCAATGACCATCAGCAAAGCCGGAACATTCAAACTCGGAGACCGCACCGTGAACCGCCTTGGCTACGGCGCCATGCAGCTTGCCGGGCCGGGTGTGTTCGGTCCGCCCAAGGATCGCGACGGCGCTATCGCCGTGTTGCGCGAAGCGGTGGCGAGCGGCGTCAACCATATCGATACCAGCGACTTCTATGGCCCGCACGTCACCAACCAGATCATCCGCGAGGCGCTGCATCCCTATTCCGACGATCTCACCATCGTCACCAAGATCAG
>JBDSLV010000323.1:0-3810 GCA_039916205.1 Mesorhizobium sp.
TCCCACTCGATGGTACCCGGCGGTTTCGACGTCACGTCATAAACCACGCGGTTGATGCCCCTTACTTCGTTGATGATGCGGGTGGCGGCGGCGCCGAGGAACGCCATGTCGTAGTGGTAGAAGTCCGCCGTCATGCCGTCGACAGAAGTGACGGCGCGCAGGGCGCAGACGAATTCATAGGTGCGGCCATCGCCCATGACGCCAACGGTCTGCACCGGCAACAGCACGGCAAAGGCTTGCCAGATGGCGTCGTACAAGCCAGCCTTGCGGATCTCGTCGAGATAGATGGCATCGGCTTCGCGCAGGATTTCGAGCTTTTCGCGGGTGATGCCGCCCGGGCAGCGGATGGCTAGGCCTGGACCGGGGAACGGATGGCGGCCGATGAAGCTGTCGGGCAGGCCAAGCTCCTTGCCGAGCGCCCTCACCTCATCCTTGAACAGTTCGCGCAGCGGCTCGACCAGTTGCATGTTCATGCGCTCGGGCAGACCACCGACATTGTGGTGCGACTTGATCGTCACCGACGGGCCGCCGGTGAAGGAGACGCTCTCGATGACGTCGGGATAGAGCGTGCCTTGCGCCAGGAATTCAGCGCCGCCGAGTTTCTTGGCCTCCTCCTCGAACACCTCGATGAACAGCCTACCGATGGTCTTGCGCTTCTTTTCGGGATCCGACTCGCCCTCAAGCGCGCCGATGAAACGGTCCGACGCATTCACCAGGATGAGCGGCAGATTGTAATGCTCGCGGAACATCGCCACCACGCCGGCAGCCTCGTCCTTGCGCATCAGACCATGGTCGACGAGGATACATGTAAGCTGGTCGCCGACCGCTTCGTGGATCAGCAGCGCGGCCACGGACGAATCCACCCCGCCGGACAGGGCGCAGATGACCTTGCCCTTGCCGACCTGCTTGCGGATCGTTTCGACGGCGTGCTCGCGATAGGCGCGCATCGTCCAGTCGCCCTCGATGCCGGCAATCTTGTGAACGAAGTTCCTCAGCAGCCTCGCGCCGTCAGGCGTATGCACCACCTCGGGGTGGAACATGATGCCGTACATCTTGCGTTCGACATTGCCGAAAACGGCGAAGGGCGAGCCTTCCGACTTGCCGAACACCTCAAAGCCCTTGGGCAGGGAGATGACGCGGTCGCCATGGCTCATCCACACCTGGTGGCGCTGGCCTGGCGCCCAAAGGCCCTCGAACAGCGGACTGTCCTTTTCGATCTCGACGAAGGCGCGGCCGAATTCGCGATGGTCGGAACTCTCGGCTACGCCGCCCATCTGCACGCACATGGCCATCTGGCCGTAGCAGATGCCGAGAACCGGCACGCCGGCGTCGAAAACGATCCGCGGCGCGCGCGGGCTGCCTATGTCGCTGGTCGAGGCCGGGCCGCCGGACAGGATCACTGCTTTGGGGTTGATGCGCTTGAACGCGGCTTCGGCCGACTGGAACGGCACGATCTCGGAAAACACGCCGGCCTCACGGATGCGGCGGGCGATAAGCTGCGTGAACTGGCTGCCGAAATCGACAATCAGGACGGTGTCGGGATGATTGGCTGTTTTCATGGCGAGCGTTTAGAGAAAGAAACGAGTCGATGCAATGGGTTGCGAAGTCGCGCCTTCACTTCGATTCGGCGGCATCGGGTGCATTGGCTTGCCCGGCATCAAGAGCCCGCAACGCGTCCATCAGCGCGGTGAACCGCCCAGGGCCAAGGCGAGCGGCATAGGCTTGCTCGATCCCCAGCTTGATCTTGTCGCCATCGCGCAGGGCATCCAGGCCCTTGCTGGTGTAGCGGACCAGCTTGCCGCGCCCGTCGCGCGGATCGGGCAGCCGCTCGACCACGCCGTCCGCCTCCAGCCCGTCCAGCAATTGCTGAACCGCCTGCTTGGAGATCGCCGAACGCTCGATCAGCGCCGACTGGCGCATGCCCCCGCGCGGGATATGTCCCATCAAGCCGGCCCTCGCTTCAGTGAACCAGCCATGGCCCGCCGCACACATCGCGGCGGTGAATTCGGCCTGCCAGGCGCGGCTTGCCTGCCACAGCCGCCAGCCGACATGATCGGGCGGCGTTTCGGTTTTTTCGTCAAGGTACTTGACCATTTTCCCGATCCTTCATATAGTCAAGATACTTGACGATCTCTGGCTCGTCGAGACGCCTTTCGAACTCAGATCACAGGGACAGGACAATGACGATACTGAACAAGGAAACACTGGCCATTATCATGGCCGGCACCACCCACGTCATCGATATGGGTGGCAAGAACGCCTTCATCCACTATGAAACCGGGGAGCGCGCCCACATGCTGTTGCCGGACGGCACCCGCTTTCATGGACAATGGCGTCTGCTGGACGACGGCTACAAGGTCGAATGGCAGGACGGACCAACCGGCGTCTGGAAGCTCGACCATGCGCCAGGTGCAATCGACTATGTCGACGCAACCGGCGCCGCACGCGGGCGCGTTTCGCGCATCGATTTCGGTGATACCGCTTCCTTGGCTGTTTGATCCGGTCAGGCGCTCAACAGGCCGTTGCCGATGGCCTGTTCGAGCAGCCCGATCGCTCCCGCCAGCTTCTCGTCGATGACGTGAAGATATTCCGTCCAGTCACCGACATGCCTGAGGTCGGCGGCACCATCGGAAATGCCGCGCAGGCCAATCAGCGGCACGCCGAACAACTGGCAGGCGCGCAGGCAGGCGAAGGTCTCCATGTCGACCATGTCAGCGGCAATCGCATCATAGGCAGCCCCGGTAATGATCGCGCCGCCGGTCGACAGCGAGGCTTCCAGGATGCCGGGAATTTTGAACGGCAGCGGCACGGTCACAGGCAGATCGAGAAAGGGCGTGGCCCCCTTGTCGAAGCCCAACGGCGAAGCGTCCATGTCACGATAGCTGACCGAAACGGCCTGGTAGATTTCGGTCTGCTCCAGTGTGCGGCTGCCCGCCGAACCGAGCGACACGACCAGATCCGGCAGCGCCTTCTCGGACCTCAGCCGCGACAGTTCCGCCCCCAGCCTGACGCCGGCCTCGACGGGGCCTACGCCGGTCATCAGCGGTGTGAACAGCCGCTTCAGGTGCGGGCCATATTCGGCCTCCACGGCCATGACGAAAAGGACATCCTTGCCCCCTATTCGGACGGCCTCGCCCATAGATTACCCCTCTATCCCATCACGGCCGACCACAGTCATCATCGTGCCGGTCATGGTGGCGATCAGCCTCGCCTCGCCGTCGGCGGCAAAAGCATAAGCCTGGCCGTCGGCGACAATGATGGTGCGGCCCGGTTTCGTCACCGAGCCACGGAACAGGAAGCGCTCGCCCCTGCCTGGCGCCAGCAGATTGACCTTGAACTCGATGGTCAGGACGCCGGAGTTTTCCGGCATCAGCGAGAAGGCCGCGTAGCCGCAGGCGGAGTCCAGCGCCGTTGAAATGACGCCGGCATGCAGGAAGCCATGCTGCTGGGTGAGTGCGGCGGAATAGGGCATCTCGATCTCGATGATGCCGGGCGTCACCAGCGTGAGTTCGGCACCGATGGTCGCCATCGCTTTCTGGCGCGCGAAGGACGTCCTGACACGGTCCTCATAGTCCGGGGCGGGTACGATCTTTGCAGCCATGGCCATTGCCTTCACTTTTGTCGCAAAAGCTTATTGCAGAGGCTGGCTTTGCAGGCAATCACCTAATGCTGCACTGCAACAAAACGACCTCGAGCAGGCGCTCTAGTTGTGGAGCCTCATGAGGTTGTCCTCGGTTAGAGCGAGGCGACTGATAGGTGTTTTGGACTTTAGGCTGCCGTGTGGACGGTGCCAATTGTATCTGTGCAGCC
>JBDSLV010000324.1:0-4543 GCA_039916205.1 Mesorhizobium sp.
GGCGGATTTCCCGCTCGACGGCATCGCCTATGAAATTCCGGTGCCGTCCCCGGAAAAGATCATCTGCGTCGGCGTCAACTATCCGGACCGCAATGAAGAGTACAAGGACGGCCAGGCCGCGCCGGGAAACCCATCGCTGTTCGTGCGCTTTCCGCGCTCGTTCGTCGGTCACGGCGTGCCGCTGGTGCGGCCACCGGAATCGCCACAGCTCGACTATGAAGGGGAAGTCGTCATCGTCATCGGCAAGGCCGGCCGGCGCATCGCCGAGGCCGATGCGCTAAGCCACATCGCAGCACTGTCGCTGTGCAACGAAGGCACCATCCGCGACTGGGTGCGCCACGCCAAGTTCAACGTCACGCAAGGCAAGAATTTCGACCGCACCGGTTCGATCGGCCCATGGCTGGTGCCGTTCACAAACGAAGCGCAGATCGCCGATATCGCGCTCACCACCCGCGTCAACGGCGAGGTGCGCCAGAAGGACCGCACCAGCCGGATGATCTTCTCGTTCCGCAAGATCATTGCCTATGTCTCGACCTTCACCACGCTGGTGCCAGGCGATATCATCGTCACGGGAACGCCGACAGGCGCCGGCGCCCGCTTCGAGCCGCCAATCTGGCTGAAGCCGGGCGACGTGATCGAGGTGGAGGCCGACGGCATTGGCCTACTGAGCAACGGCGTCGTCGACGAAGGAACCGCGCAATGACCCCAGCCCAGATCGAGGATGCGGCCGAACGGCTGTTCGAGGCCGAGCGGTCCCGCCGGCAGATCCGGCTGCTCAGCCTCGATTTTCCCGAAGCAACGATGGAAGATGCCTACCGGGTGCAGGCGGCGCTGGTAAAGCGCAAGACCGACGCCGGGCTGAAGCCGAAAGGCTGGAAGATCGGCCTGACCTCCAAAGCGATGCAATACGCGCTTGCCATCGACACGCCGGATTCAGGCGTTCTGTTCGACGACATGTTCTTCAACGACGGCGCGACCATCCCCGCCGGCCGCTTCATCCAGCCGCGCGTCGAGGCCGAGATCGCCTTTGTCATGAAGGCGCCGCTCAAGGGTCCCGGCGTGACCATCTTCGACGTGCTCAACGCCACCGACTACATCACCCCGGCGCTCGAGATTCTCGACACGCGCATCGAACGCGTCAACGCCGAGACAAAGAAGGTGCGCACCTTCTTCGACACGATTTCCGACAATGCCGCCAATGCCGGCATCGTCATCGGCGGCCGGCCGCAGCGGCCACAGGAGGCCGACATGCGCTGGATCGGCGCCATCGTCTCGCGCAATGCCGAGGTCGAGGAGACCGGGCTTGGCGCCGGCGTGCTCAACCATCCGGCAATGGGCATCGCCTGGCTGGCGGACAGGCTCGCCCATTACGGCATGTCGATCGCGGCAGGCGAAGTTGTGTTGTCCGGGTCATTCGTGCGTCCCGTCGAAGCCAGGCACGGCGATACAATCGTCGCCGATTTCGGCAGCTCGGGCACGGTCAGCATTCACTTCGCCTGAAATACCAAGCCTGCCTATGGCCCGACTGCATCCGCCGCGCTAGAGCCCTGTTTTTACGCAATTCCCAAAGGAAAGCGCTACGCGCTTTTCCCGGGAAAACCGCTGCGCACTTTTCCTGGAATTGCTCTAGGCGCAGCGGAGATAGGCGATCACCACATCGGCAGCGGTGGCCGACATCCGCTGCCCGACATCCCGGGTGATGTCGCCTTCGACACGGCTCTGCACCCATCCGAGGAAAGCGAAGGCGCGCAAGGCGGCGAACAGCGGCAGCGCGGCAACGTCATCGGCCGTCAGCTCCCGCCTTGAGCGATAGCCGTCAAGCAGAGCGGCCTCGATCAGCGGATACATCGCCTCGTCGCGGTTCTGGTAGAGCGCGACGGCAAGATCGTACATGTGCCAGCCGAAGCCGCAGTCGTCGAAATCGATGATGCGGATCGCACCGTCGTGGATCAGCACGTTCTCGCGCACCAGATCGGCATGGATCAGGCCGAAATTGCGCGCGCTCCGTTCGTGCCGC
Organism: Mesorhizobium sp.; assembly: GCA_039916205.1. Lineage (GTDB taxonomy): Bacteria > Pseudomonadota > Alphaproteobacteria > Rhizobiales > Rhizobiaceae > Mesorhizobium. Next base: position 2,018 of record JBDSLV010000324.1, read on the forward strand.
GAAAGCGCCTTCACCGCCCTTTCATGCGCCTGATAGACCAGCTCGCGGCGGCTGCCATCGAGGAAAGGGCTGCTCTGGAAGCGGCCCCATGTCGGGTTCGGGCCGAAGAAGCCATCGAAATCCCAGGCATGGCGGGCAAAGCCGGCGGGCTGAGGCCAGGAGGCGGTGGCATTGTGCATTCGGGCGATCGTCTGCCCGAGCGCCGTGAAAATCTCTCTTGCCTGCTCGGGCGTGTGGCCTAGCGGCACGCCGCGTGCGCCGACGGTGCGGCCTTCCAGCCAGCTGAGGCAGTCGACCTGGCGCGGCGTCGTGATCTTGCCGGTGCTGGCCGACACGAAGAGGTCGCCGGCCTGCGTCGCGACCGGAGACGGTGTCGCCACGCCGGACGACCGCAGGAAGGCCATCCACTGCAGCTCCGAACGCAACGCGGCATCGCTATGGTAGCCGAGCCTATGAATGCGCATCGCAGCCGGTTGCCCGTCCGCCAGCCTGATCCGGAAGACCGCGTTCTCGCGAAACTTCAGCAGCTCCGGCTCACAGTCGCGCACACCCCATTGGTCGAGCGCGCGGCGCGCCAGATCGATGAGATCGGCGACATCATCCGGCTCGGACCGGGCCGGGACCGCGTTCACGAGCCGCCCACTTCGGCAAGCACTTCATCGAGCGCGCCGATCAGGAACTCGGCATTCTGGATGGAGAACGGCATCGGCGGGCGGATTTTCAGCACGTTGCCATGGATGCCGGTCTTGCCCATCAAAACACCGCGATGGCGCATCCGATTGGCGACGTTTTCAGCGATGTCGGGCGCTGGTTCGCGCGTCGTACGGTCGTGGACCAGTTCGGCGCCGAAGAACAGGCCGGCGCCCCTGACCTCGCCGATGCATTCATGACGATCGGCGAGCGGACGCAGCAATTCCAGCGCCTGCGCACCGACATCGCGCGCATTGGCGACGAGATTCTCCTGCTCCAACACATCGAGCACCGCGTTGGCAACGGCACTTGAGACGGGGTTGCCGCCGAAGGTGTTGAAGTAGCGGAAGGCGTTGCGGAACGTCGTCAGAATGTCCTTTGTAGTGACGACCGCGGCGACCGGATGGCCGTTGCCCATCGGCTTGCCCATGGTGACGATGTCTGGAACAAAGCCGGCGCGCTGATGGCCCCAGAAATGGCTGCCGGTCCGGCCAAACCCGGGCTGTACCTCGTCGGCGATGACCAGGCCGCCTGCCTCGCGCACCGCCCGCACCGCATCGTCGAAGAATCCGTTGGGCAGCGACGGGAACCCTTCATTGGCAAGCAGCGGGCACAGGATGATGCCGGAAAGACCGATGCCGTCCTTTTCGAACGAGGCGATGGCCTCGCGCACCGCGTCGCCAAAGGCCTTGCCGTTGGCCATCGCATCGGGATGGCGAAAACTGTCCGGCGCCGGCACCAGCCTGACATGACGGGCACGGCCGCCGACCGGCGGCATGCGCGTCGAGAGCTGCGAAACCGCCGCCGTGTTGCCGTGATAGGTGGCATTGGTGGCGATGATGCCCATGCGGCCGGAGGTTGCCTGCGCCATGCGCAGCGCGATGTCGTTGGCCTCGCTGCCGGTGCAGGTCAGGATCGCGGTCGACAGGCTGGCATCGAAGGTCGCGGTCAGCCGCTCGACATAGTCGAGGATGGTGGTGTGGAGGTAACGGGTGTGGGTGTTGAGCAGGCTTGCCTGACGGCACAGAGCCTCGACCACATGCGGATGACAATGGCCGACATGCGCGACATTGTTGTAGGCGTCGAGGTATTTCCTGCCATCGGCATCATAGAGCCAGACGCCTTCGCCACGCACCAGATGCACGGGTTCGTCGTAGAACAACTGCGATTTCGCGCCGAGCAGGCGTGAGCGCCTGCCAACCAGCGTCTCTTGCGCCGGTGTCTGCTGTAACTGGGCCATTTGCGTGCCGAAACTCCGTTGCATTTAACGTCTTCAAGCCTTCGCCAGGCCGGCGTCGAGCGCTTCGCCGATCCTGGTCACATCGGCGGTGGTGATGATCAATGGCGGCGACAGGATAATGTTGTTGCCGGAGACGCGGGCCATGACGCCGGCTTCATAAACCGCATCCGAAATCGCGCCCATCGTCTTCTTGTCGGTGGGCTTCTTGGTGGTCCGGTCCGAGACCAGTTCCAGCGCCGCCATCAGGCCCTTGTACCTGACATCGCCGACGATCGCGTGCTTGGCCTTCAGCCCTTCCAGCATGGCCGCGAGTTCGACGCCGCGCGCCGCCGCGTTCTCGTCCAGGCACAGGCGCCTGGTCTCGGCAAGTGCCGCCAGCCCCGCCGCGCAGCCGACCGGATGGCCCGAATAGGTATAGCCATGGCCGATCGAACCAAAGCTGGTCTTGTCAGCCTCGAACACATCGGCGACCTTGGCGCTGATCAGCGTCGCGCCGAGCGGGAAATAGCCCGAGGTGATGGCCTTGGCCATGGTCATGAAATCCGGCTTCACGCCCCACAGCCGCGAGCCCGACCAGGCGCCGCCACGGCCAAAGC
>JBDSLV010000325.1:0-3746 GCA_039916205.1 Mesorhizobium sp.
ATCCTGGGCCGCGCCATAGGTGGCGAAGTCCAGGATGTGAATGCCGACATCGCCCAGCACGCCGGTCGAGCCGTGCTTGCTCGAAAGACGCCACAGCCACTTGTCCTCGACACGCCAGTCGCCCCACGACTTGCTGACCAGCCAGCTCTGCTTGTAGCTTGCCTCGACATGACGCAATTCGCCGATCTCGCCGGCCTGCACCAGACGCCGTGCCTCCTGGATAGCCGGCGAATTGCGGTAGGTGAGATTGACCATGTTGACGACGCCCGCCGCTTCGGCGGCTTCGGTCATGGCCAGCGCATCGGCGTGGTTCGGCGCCAGCGGCTTTTCACAGAAAACATTTTTGCCGGCGGCAAGCAGCGCCAGCGTCGTCGCCTTGTGCGCGCCATCTGGCGTCGCGTTGATGGCGGCGTCGAATTGGCCCCAGGTGACCGCTGCTTCCAGGCTTTCGAAAGACTGGCCAATCTTGTTGGCGGCGGCAAACGCCGCCGCGCGGCCGGGCACCTGGTCAACGCAGGCAACAATGCTGCAGCCCGGTATCTTGGCGAACTCTTCGATGTGATGGCCGGCGATGCCGCCGGTACCGAGCAAAAGCAGACGGTGCATCAACACAAACCCCTGATCAACCCCAATCAACTAAGACCCTTGTCGCCGTCGGCATGCAGGCGCAGGCCCTTCTGGACGATCTTTTCCTTGGCCGCGTCGGTCGGCACGTTCGGCGCGTTGGTGATGCCGGACCAGGCCGGCGCCGGGTTGTGCGCCCAGCGCACGGCGTTGCGCAGCACCTGCTGCACGCCTTCATTGTGATAGATCGGATAGGTCTCGTGGCCGGGCGAGAAATAGAAGATCCGTCCGGCGCCGCGCTGATAGGTCAGGCCGGAGCGGAACACCTCGCCGCCCTCGTACCAGGACACGAACACCGTCTCCAGCGGTTCCGGCACGGCAAAGGGCTCGCCATACATCTCCGTCTCGCCGATCTCCAGGCATTCGCCGATGCCTTGCGCGATCGGGTGGCTGCGGTTGATCGCCCAGACACGCTCGCGCTCGCCGGCCTCACGCCATTTCAGCGAACAGGGCGTCCCCATCAGCCGCTTGAAAATCTTCGAATAGTGGCCGGAGTGGAGCACGATCAGCCCCATGCCTTCCCAGACCCGCTTCTGCACACGCTCGACAATCTCGTCCTTGACCTCGCCATGCGCGGCATGGCCCCACCACAGCAACACATCGGTCGCGGTAAGACGCTTTTCGCTCAAGCCATGCTCGGGTTCCTGCAAGGTGGCGGTGGTCGCCTCGATGCTCTTGTCCTGGTTGAGGGCAGCCGCGATGGTACCATGCATGCCCAGGGGATAGAGATCGCGCACGGCGGCATTGGTCTGCTCATGGACGTTTTCGCCCCAGACAACGGCTTTTGTCGTCATTTCCATCTCCCAAAGCGCTTTAAATAGCGCATACAAGATGGGTTTGAGAAGACCAGATTTGACTGGACCACCGGAAAATCAGGGTTTGCGCTTGCGTCCGGGCACGGTCTTGGCCTTGCCGGGTTTTGCCGGAGCACCGGGAATGGCGGTTCCGGTGATCGACACCGGATCGCTGGCGGGGAACGTATCCTCGAGACCTTCCTCGAGTTCCTCTTCCGCGCTTACCTCTTGATGGCGCTCGTGCTCGAGCGAGCGCACAGCCGCGCTCTTCCTCGGCGACTTGGGCGCGGATTTCGACGGCATCGGCATTCTCCCTCGGCCTGCGGGTGCAGAACGAGCCTGCCCTGCAAACGTTCCGAGTTCAGACCGCCGCGTCGCGCGATCCCTCGGACAGGAAAGTAAAGACATAGTCGGAGAAGGAACGCCAGCATTCGACCCGGAAGGCATCGGCTGCCGTGCGCAACAGCACGATCTCGACTTTGCCCAGAATGGTGCGGGAGCACGCCCCCACCGGGAAGGCATCCAGCGAAAGGTCCTGCGGGCAACCTGCATTGACCGTCGCGGCAGCTCCTGCGCCTGTCACGGCGATCGCGATGTTGCGATGCGAGACACCCACCGCCGAATGCAGGGCCGTGACCTTGGCGCAGTCGGCCAGCGGATCGCCGCCGGCTTCGTCGATCACCAGCCAATCGTCGGGTCCGAGCCACAGCGCCGTGCGGCCGGCCTTCGAGGCAGATGTCTTCGGCGCCTTCGGCAAGGTCACGCCGAGCGCCTTCGAAAGTGCCGCCAGCGAAGCTTCCGGCGCGCGCAGCGACATCCGCTCGGCCGGTGGCAGCACCTCGACCTTGACAGCAGCAGCGGACGTGTTGCGCCCAGCGAGCGCCGGGCGGCGTTGCACCGATGGCGTTGCCTGTGGCGCGGTGGTTTTTGCAGCAGCCTTAGCCATTGAGGCGTCCTCCCGTCTCGTCCAGGAACACCATGCCGGTAACCTCCACTTCGATCACCCCGTTCGGCATCGGCACATAGAGCGTATCGCCCATGCGGTCACGGCCGCCGGCAACCAGCGCCAGCGCGATCGAACGGCCGCAATTTTCCGACCAGTAGCTTGATGTGACGTGGCCGATCATCTTCATCGGGATCGCCTGCTTCGGGTCCTCGACGATCTGCGCGCCCTCTTCCAGCACCACCTTGGGATCCTTGGTCTTCAGGCCGACGAGCTGCTTGCGGCCCTTGGCGACAAGATCGGGGCGCGTCAGCCCCCTGATGCCAACGAAATCCGCTTTCTTCTTGCCAACCGCCCAGTCGAGACCGGCATCGTTTGGCGTTACCGTGCCGTCGGTATCCTGGCCGACGATGATGTAGCCCTTTTCAGCGCGCAGCACGTGCATCGCCTCGGTGCCGTAGGCGGCGGCGCCATGCTTCTGGCCTTCGGCCCACAGCGCTTCCCAGACGGCCTGGCCGTAGTCAGCCGGAACATTGACCTCGAAGCCGCGTTCGCCGGTGAATGACATGCGGAACAGCCTTGTCGGCACGCCGCAGATCTTGCCTTCGCGCACCGACATATGCGGCAGCGCCTCGTCCGACATGTCGATGCCTTCGACCAGCGGCGCGATGATGTCGCGCGACTTCGGACCTTGCACGGCGATAACAGCCCATTGCTCGGTGATCGACGTCAGCCAGACATTGAGATGCGGGAACTCGGTCTGGAGATAGTCTTCCATGTGGTTCATGACGCGCGGCGCACCGCCTGTCGTCGTCGTCACATGGAAACGGTCCGGCGCCAGCCTGCCGACGACACCGTCATCATAGATGAAACCGTCCTCGCGCAGCATGATGCCATAGCGGCAGCGGCCGGGCTCCAGCTTCTCCCACGGGTTGGTGTAGAGCAGTTCCATGAACTTGGCCGCATCCGGTCCGACCACTTCGATCTTGCCAAGTGTCGAGGCATCGAACAGGCCGGCCTTGTTGCGGACGGCGACGCATTCGCGGTCGACCGCAACATGCATGTCTTCACCAGCCTTGGGGAAATACCAGGCGCGCTTCCACTGCCCGACATCCTCGAACACGGCACCTTGTGCCTCGGCCCAGGGATGGATCGCGGTTCTGCGCGTCGGGTCGAACAGAGGCCCGCGTGAATGGCTGACGATCGCGCCGAACGTCACCGGCGTGTAGGGCGCGCGGAACGTGGTGAGACCTACCTCAGGGATCGGCTTGCCAAGCGTCTCGGCGGCAATCGCCAGTCCGTGCATGTTGGAGGTCTTGCCCTGGTCGGTCGCCATGCCGTTGGTGGTGAAGCGCTTGACGTGCTCGATCGAGCGCATGCCTTCA
>JBDSLV010000326.1:0-7443 GCA_039916205.1 Mesorhizobium sp.
GAATGAAATCCTCGCGGAACGTCGGCAGCCGCTTCAGCGTTTCGAAACGGCCCCACAGGAAGCCCATATGCGGCGAGAAATTCTTGTAGCCGGAGCAGACCAGATAGTCGCAATCCCAGGCCTGCACATCGATGAGCCCATGCGGCCCGTAATGCACGCAATCGAGAAACACCTCGGCGCCGGCCGCGTGCGCGATCCTGGCCACGGCGGCGACATCGACGATCGAGCCGATCGAATGCGCCGTCACCGTGCAGGCGACGAGCCGGGTGCGATCGGAAACCAGCGGCTTGAGGTCATCGACATGCAGGTTGCCGTCCTCGCGCATGCGCCACCACTTGAACTTGGCGCCCGCGCCTTCCAGCGCCAGCCACGTCGCGATATTGGCGTCATGGTCCATGTCGGTGATGACGATCTCGTCGCGCTCCTCAAGCATCTGGCCAATGCCGAGGCTGACCAGGCGGATGAACGAGGTGGCGTTCATGCCGAAGCAGATTTCCGCCGGGCTGTAGGCATTGACCAGCAGCGCCACGCTTGTCCGCGCGTCGGCAACCGACTGGTCGACAGCGACGCTGCGGCCATAGCGGCCACCGCGCTGCACATTGTGCGAAACCAGATGGTTGGTCACTGCGTCAAGCACGCTTTGCGGGATCTGCGCGCCGGCGGCGTTGTCCATGAAAATGAAATCGCCGGCCTTCTGCAGGGCCGGAAACATGGCGCGGATGGTCTCGACGGGGAAGCCGCCGGCGGCGCTATGGGGTGTGCTCAAGGGACGTCTCCTGGGAAGTGCTTTGCGGATGGTTGGGCGGTCAGCGGGTCTTTTCGTCCTTGAAGCGGTGTTCAAGCATGCTGACGAGGCGGACCATCGGCCAGAGGAAGATGAGATAGACCAGCGCCGCGCCGATCAGCGGCGACGGGTTGGCGTAGAGCGACTGCGCGTTGGTCGCTTCCTTGAGCAGTTCCGGCAATGCCACGGTGGAAGCAAGCGATGTGTCCTTGAACATCGAGACGCAATTGCTGGTCATCGGCGGAATGACCACGCGGACAGCCTGCGGCAGCACCACCTTGCGCAAAGTCAGCAGGAAGGGCAGGCCGAGCGCCTGCGATGCCTCGAACTGGCCGCGTGGAATGCTCTCGATGCCGGAACGGAATACTTCCGCTGAATAGGCTGACATGATGATGGCGAATGCGGTCACCGCGGACGCCCAGGACGACAGCCGTATACCGAGAAACGGCAGCGCATAGTAGATCAGGATCAGCACCACCAGCACCGGCAGGGCGCGGAAGATATCGGTGTAACCGATCGCGAGCCACCGCAACGGCTTCGGCGCATAGAGCCGCAACAGGCTGATCCCCAGGCCGACGGGGATGCCGATGCCAATGCTGAGCAGTCCGAGCAGCAATGTGTTCAGGAAGCCGCGCAGCAAAGCCGGCAGGCTGGACATGATGACATCGGCGTTGAAGAAGGTGTCCAGCAGCGACATGGGAGCGTTCCCGAAAAAGTTGGCGTCGCGTGACGCGAAAGCAATTCCAGGAAAGTGTGAAGCGGTTTTCCGCCTGGAACTGCGTCAGAGCAATGAGATAGGTCAGGGCCGGAACACCGAATTCGGCTTGCCGCACCCAACCCCGGCCCCGGGGAGATGATGCATGAAACCAGACGTGCCGGCCCTTTTGAGCCGGCACGCCCCGTTTTCAACGGTTGCCGGTCAGGCCTTCGGCAGCGGCATTTCCTTGACGGTCGAAGAATCGGCGGGTGCATCGCTGCCGAACCACTTCTTGTGGATACCAGCCAGCGTGCCGTCCTTCTTCATCGCGGTCAGCGCGTCGTTCAGCTTGCCGAGCAGCGGATGGTCCTTGGTCAGCATCAGCCCGTACTGTTCGCCGGTCTTGATGCGTTCCTTGACGACCAGGTCCTTCATCTTGGTGAAGGCGTATTCCATGCCCGGAATGTCGCTGACGGCGGCGTCGACACGGCCCGCGCTGAGGTCGAGCAACAGGTTCTGCTGCGTGTCATAGCCCTTCACATCGCTGAAGCCGTCGGCTTCCTGATGCGCCTTGACCCAGGTTTCGCCGGTCGAGCCGGACAGCACGCCCACGATCTTGCCCTTGAGGTCGGCCTCGGCCTTGATCGCGCTGTCGGTCTTGGTCGCGATGCCCATGTCGGAATCATAATAGGGCTGAGTGAACGACTGCGACTTCAGCCGCTCTGGCGTGATGGTGATGGACGAGATGGCAACGTCGATACGCTTCGACGTGGTGGCGGCGAACAATGCCTGGAAGCCAAGATCGGCGATGTCGGTGGTCATGCCGATGCGTTTTGCCGCCTCGTTGACGATGTCAACTTCGAAACCCTCGAAGGTGCCGCTCTCATTCTTGAACTCGAACGGCGGATTGGTTGGATACGCCCCGACATTCAGCACATCGGCGGCATAGGCGGTTGCGGGACCGGCGGCGATGCCGATGACGGCGGCGAGAAGAAGCAGTTTACGGCGCGTGAAGCTCATTTCTTGTTCCCTCTGGTTGTTGATCGAACGGGTTTGTCCCGCACGGTTTTTTGCCGCTCCGCTGTCGCGGAACGTCAATTCATGGCTGCACTCATGCGATCGAGCGCGGTCGCGATCTGGTCGCGTTCGCGGCAGACACACATTCGCAGGAAGGCGGTCGACGAATCTCCAAACAGATGACCGGGCGCCAGTCCGACGCGCGCTGTCTCCAGGATCCTGGCACAGACCCGCCGCGCATCGCTTTCGCCTTCCATCTTGAAGAAGGCATACATGCCGCCGCGCGGTTTCGTCGGCAACACGACACCGGGGATTTGTGCAAGCCTGTCATAGGCGAGGTCGAGGCCGGTCTTGATCCTTTGCCTGATCGCCTCGACCAGAGGCTCACCCTGGCGGATGGCTGCAACAGCGGCAGCCTGGGTGGAGGCCGCCGTGCCACTGTTGACATACTGGGTCATGGCGCCGAGTTGGTCGGCCACTCCTGACGGATGCGTCAGCCAGCCGATACGCCAGCCAGTCATCGCCCAAGCCTTGGAGAAGCTGTTCACCGACAGCACCCGGTCGCCATCCTCGGCGATCCGCAGGATCGACGGCGCCACGTTGCCGTCGAAATAGAGCCTGCCATAGACCTCGTCGGAGATGATCCAGATGCCGGTGCGGCGGCTGAAGTCGAGCAGCGCCTGCATCTCTTCGCGCGATGCGGTCCAGCCGGTCGGATTGGAGGGTGTCGACAGGAAAATCGCCCGCGTGCGCGCGTCGCAGGTGGAGAACAGCCGGTCGAGGTCGAGCTTCCAGTCGTCCTTGAAATCAAGCGAAAATGGACGCGGCTCACCGCCAATCAGATGAATGGCGTTGTGGATGTTGGGCCATTGCGGCGCGACGTAGACGACATTGGTGCCAGTATCGACCAGCAGTTCCAGCGCCAGGTACAGCGCCTGCATGCCGCCCGGCGTAACCGTCGTGCGCGATATCGGCATCGGCCGGCCATGCAGGCGCGTCTGGTAGTCCGACAGCGCCTCGTTCAGCGGACCGTGGCCACGCATGTTGGGGACATAGAAGGTGAGGCCATCGTCCAGAGCCGCCTTGGCGGCGTCGCGGATGAAGGCGGGCGTCACCATATCGCCCTCGCCATACCAGAGCGCGATCACGTCACCCAGTTCACGTGCGCGAACGGCGAGGTTGGCGATGTTTTCGGTGTGCAGATCGCGGATTTGAGCGCGCACACCTTCGAGAGCGTAGAGCGCGCCGGCTGGAGACGATGACTGGGGCAACATGAACGACAAGGACTGAACAACCCCTTTGATCGCACCCGGAACGCCACGACCACCGCTAAGGCCATCCGGCACGGCAGTCGCGATCGATATAGAATGCTTATCTAAAGTACGGCGGTTTTCAAGGCGAAAGTTTTAAGCTTAAAAAGTTTGGCTGGCATGTTGCCCGACCGATACGCTTTGGGCCCCTAGCCACGCCCGTCTCTCGCCAGTTCGGCATGCGCGGCGGAATAGCCAGCCGCCGCGGCCGCGCCGAGAAACATAGTGTCGCTGGCCAGGACGAAGAAACTGGCGCCGATGGCCGCCCATTGGCCGACATCGGCCGGCTTGGCGCAGAAGATGCCGGCGGCCTTGTTATGGCCGATCGCCACGCTGATGATCCTGCCGATCGCGTCGGCGAGCTTGTCGGCGCCTTGGGGACCAAGTGCGTCGATCGACACCGAGAGATCACCGGGACCGACAAAGATCACATCGACACCCTCGACGGCCGCGATCGCCTCGATATTGGCAAGCCCCTCGGCCGTCTCGACCTGAACCGCGACAACGGTCCTCTCATTGGCCGCGGCGAGATATTCCGGAATGCGGTAGCCATAGCCGGCGGCGCGCCCGGGCCCGACGCCGCGCTCGCCTTTCGGCGGATAGCGCGAAGCCTTCACCGCCATGGTGGCTTGGGCTGATGTCGAGACGCGCGGGACAAGTACGCCTTGCGCGCCGCTGTCCAGCGCGGCGGCGATCGCCTCCGGCGCGTGGCCGGGAACCCGTACCATGGCCGGCACTCGATGCACGTCGGCGGCACGCATCATGGTCTCGATCATGTCCCTGGATATTTGCGCATGCTCCCAGTCGATGCAGAGGAAGTCGAGGCCGGCTAGCGCCATCACTTCCACGGCGACGGCGTGCGGAATGGCGGCAAAGGAGCCGACCAGGCGCTGCCTGCCAATGCATTTCCGGCGGAATTCGCTCATGCCCATCCCTTTTTCATGTCGCCCAAATTCATATCCGCAAACGACATTCACGCAGGAATTGCCCTATTCTGCGACCACGTCCTGCTCATCCTGCAGGAGGGTTTTCGAAAATAGAAGATGTGTCGAGATTCAGGTCAGGCCGACCTCAGCTGGGTCTCAACACACCTTACTCCGGGATGACAGCCGTCACTCCGGGATGACAGCCGTCGCCTGAATCTCGACCTTGGCGCGGTCCTCGACCAGCGACACCACCTGCATCGCGGCCATTGCTGGAAAGTGCCGTCCGATCACGTCGCGATAGGCTTCGCCGATGCCTCTGAGATTCGACCGGTATTCGGCCTTGTCGACAAAATACCAGGTCATCGAGGTGATGTGCTGTGGCCCAGCGCCGGCTTCCGCCAAGACGGCCACGATGTTTTCAAGCGTCTGCCGAACCTGGCCAACGAAGTCGTCGGTTTCGAACTGGCATTGACCGTTCCAGCCGACCTGTCCACCGACGAAGACAAGTTGCCCGCGCGCAGCGACGCCATTGGCGTAGCCGACAGGTTTGGCCCAGCCTTCCGGCTGCAGGATGGTGTGCATTGAAATCTCCCGGTCTCTTCAAATCTTCTTCTTGCAATCGAATGCTCGTCAAATTCCCGCCGTGCCGTATCAGCCCGCGTGCATCACTTGCCGGGCGATCACCACCTTCTGCACGTCGGACGCCCCTTCGTAGATGCGCAACGCGCGGATTTCGCGATAAAGGCTTTCGATAATATGGCCCTTGCGCACGCCGTCGCCGCCATGCAGTTGCACGGCCTTGTCGATCACCTCTTGCGCCTTGTCGGTGGCGAACAGCTTGGCCATCGCCGCCTCGCGGGTGACACGGGGTGCTCCCATGTCCTTCGTCCAGGCGGCGCGATAGACCAGCAAGGCGGCGGCATCGACATCCAGCGCCATGTCGGCGATATGGCCCTGCACCATCTGCAACTCGGCCATCGGTGCGCCGAACAATTTGCGCTCGGCAACTCTGCCGATGCTTTCATCGAGTGCGCGGCGGGCAAAGCCGAGTGCGGCCGCGCCGACGGTTGAACGGAAGACGTCGAGCACCGACATGGCGATGCGGAAACCGTCGCCCGGTTTGCCGATCAGCGCCGAGGCCGGCAAGCGGACGCCGTCGAAAGACAGGCGCGCCAGCGGATGCGGTGCGATCACTTCCAGCCGCTCGGCAATACCGAGACCCTTGGCGTCACCCGGCACGATGAACGCTGAAAGCCCCTTGGCGCCCGGCGCTTCGCCGGTGCGGGCGAAGGTGACATAGAGATCGGCGATGCCGCCATTGGAAATCCAGGTCTTTTCGCCTGAAAGAACATAGCTGTCGCCGTCACGGGTCGCGGTCATCTCCATGCTGGCGACATCAGAGCCGGACCGTGGCTCCGACAGCGCGAAGGCCGAGATCGCTTCGCCCGCGCGGGTCCTGCCGAGCCAGCCCTGCTGTTGCTCCGTCGTGCCGAACAGACTGAGCGCGCCGGTGCCTAGCCCCTGCATGGCGAAGGCGAAATCGGCCAGCCCGTCATGGCGGGCGAGTGTTTCGCGCGTGATGCACAGCGTGCGCACGTCGAGCGGCGCAGGATTTTCGCTGTCGACCGCCGTCGCTTTCAGCCAGCCGTCCTTGCCTAGCTTTGCCACCAGTTCACGGCAGGCGGCATCGACATCGTCATGCGCGACCGGCAGGTTTTTCGTGCACCACGCGTCCAGCCGCTCGGCCAGCACGCGATGGCGGTCTTCGAAGAACGGCCAGTTGAGGAAGCTCTTGTCAGCCATCAATTGCCCTCGAACACCGGCTTCTGCTTGTCGACAAAGGCGTGATAGGCGCGCTCGAAATCGCGCGTCTGCATGCAGATCGCTTGCGCCTGGGCTTCCGCCTCGATTGCCTGATCGAGACCCATCGACCATTCCTGGTTCAATTGCGTCTTGGTGATGCCGTGGGCGAAAGTCGGGCCGGAAACGATGCGTGCCGCCATGTCGAGCGCGTCGGCTTCGAGCGCGGCGGCATCGACCAGCCTGTTGTAAAATCCCCAGCGTTCGCCTTCCGCCGCCGTCATCGTCCGGCCTGTGTAAAGCAGCTCGGCGGCTCGGCCTTGGCCGATGATGCGCGGCAGGATCGCGCAGGCACCCATGTCGCAGCCGGCAAGGCCTACGCGGGTGAACAGGAACGCCGTCTTGGCCTCCGGCGTGGCGATACGGATGTCGGAACTCATGGCGATGATGGCGCCGGCGCCGACCGCCACGCCATCCACCGCCGAAATGATCGGCTTGCCGCAATTCAGCATCGCCTTTACGAAATCACCGGTCATGCGGGTGAAGGCGAGAAGCTCTTTCATGTCCATCTTGACCAGCGGCCCGATGATGTCGTGGACATCGCCGCCGGAGCAGAAATTCCCGCCATTGGACAGGAACACCACCGCGTCGACATCGTCGGCATAGACGAGGTCGCGAAACGTGTCGCGCAGCTCGGCGTAGCTATCAAAGGTCAGCGGGTTCTTGCGTTCGGGGCGATCGAGCCTGACCCTGGCGATCCTGCCCTCGACCTGCCAGAGGAAATGCTTCGGCTTGAGGCCGGCCATTGCAGTCATTCGCGTCCCTCCCAGTTGCTGCGGAACGAGGTCAGCATGCCGGTCAGCCGACGCGCTTCGTCCTCGCTCACCTTGCCCAGCAACTCGCCGATCC
>JBDSLV010000327.1:0-7563 GCA_039916205.1 Mesorhizobium sp.
CGTCAGCAGCGCGAAGGCCAGTGTCACCAGCAGCCCAAACAGCGCCGCCATGCCGAGCGCGCCGGGGTAGAAACCTGCTTCCGCCGGCACAGGAATGACCGATTGCAAGGCGGCGCTCGCCGCGAACGGCATCAGCGCGCCGAGCACCAGGCCAAGCACAATGCCGAGTGCCGCGATGATCAGGATCTGTACGAGGTAAACGGCAAAGACGAAGCCGCCCGAAGCGCCGAGGCTCTTGAACGTGGCGATGACACCGCGCTTGCCGTCGAGATAGGCGCGCACGGCATTGGCGACTCCGACACCGCCGACCACCAGTGCCGTCAGCCCGACCAGCGTCAGGAACTGCGAGAACCGCTCGATGTTGGAAGACAGCGCCGGCGCGGCATTGCTGCGCGTGCGGACCGACCAGCCGGCCTCGGGAAAATCCCTTGCGGCCTGATCCTGGATTGTCTTGAGCCGCGCCTCGTCGGCATCGGCGGGGAGGCGGATCTTGTAGGCATTTTCGACCAGGCTGCCCGGTTGCACCAGGCCGGTGGCGGCAAGCCCCTGCGCCGACATCATCAGCCGCGGTGCGAAGCCGAAACCCTCCGACACCGCGTCCGGCTCGGTCACAAGCCTGGCCCGCAGTTCGAATGTAGCGGTGCCGAGCTTCACCCGGTCACCAATCTGGAGATGCAGCCGGTCGAACAGAAGGTCGGGTGCCGTGGCGCCGAAAACGCCGGACTGCTCGCCGAACAGCTGCTGTTTCGACAGTGCCGGCTCGGTCTCCAGCGCGCCAAAGAGCGGATAGGCGTCGTCGACCGCCTTGGCCTCGACCAGCGCCTGGTCGGAGCCGTCTTCAAGGCGCGCCATCGAGCGCATGCCGGAGCTGCGCGACACCGCGCCCAGCTCACTGAAAAAGCCTTGTTCGGCAGTCGTCGCATCACGCTGGTTGATCTGGAAACGCAGGTCACCGCCCAGCAGCGTCTGGCCCTGATTGGCGACCCCCGCGGTGATGGCGCGGGCCACCGAATTGACGCCGCCGATCGCCGCGACGCCAAGCGCGATGCAGGCAAGGAAAATCAGGAAACCGGACAGGCCGCCGCGCATCTCGCGCAGCGAGAACCGCACCGCGAGCCTCAGCGTTTGCGACAGCGGCATCAGGCCGGCACCTTGGCCAGTTCCGGGGCCAGCCCCGGCGCATCCTCGATCCGGCCCGAACGCATCGAGATCTGGCGCGAGCAGCGCGCTGCGAGCGCCGGATCATGGGTGACCAGCACCAGCGTCATGCCGCGTTCCGCTGCCTTGGCGAACAGAAGATCGGCGACCTGCCGCCCCGTTGCCTGGTCGAGATTGCCGGTCGGTTCATCGGCAATCAGGATGCGCGGCGAAGGCGCCAGCGCCCGGGCGATCGCCACACGCTGCTGTTCGCCGCCCGAAAGTTCGCCGGGATAATGGGTGACCCGATCGCTCAGGCCAACCGCCGCCAGCTCCCGTGCCGCCACCCCGAATGGATCGGCGTGACCGGCGAGTTCCAGCGGCACCGCGACATTTTCGAGCGCCGTCATATTGGGAATGAGATGGAAGGATTGAAACACGATGCCAATGTTTCGGCCACGAAACGAGGCAATCTGATCCTCGCTTTTGCCATTGAGCAGCTCACCCGCGATTCGTATCGTACCCGAATCGACTTTCTCCAGGCCAGCCAGGACCATCAGCAAGGTAGACTTGCCGGAGCCGGAAGGACCGACGATACCGGTCGCCTCTCCATCAGCGACATTGAGGCTGACGCCCTTCAGCACATGGACCGATGAGGCCCCTTCGCCCAATGTCAGCGATACGTCTTTCAGCGCAATGACGGCTTCTGTCAAAATGAAATCGTCCTATATGGGAGGGAGAGGGTCGGCCTCTGGTTCGCCGAAACGATCTTCGCCGGAAGAATGTCCTTGGTCATATGGGGCCTGCCGCATGGCTTTCAAACACAGTGTTGCCGCTGCCCTGATCCTTGTCCTCGGGATTTGCGGCGCCATTTCGTCGGCGCGCGCTGAGCCCTTCAAAATCGTCGGCTTTGGTGACAGCCTGATGGCTGGCTTCGGCCTTGGGCCCAACGAGGGTTTTACCGACAAACTGGGCGCGGCCCTGCGTGCCAGGGGTCACGATGTGGTGATCGCCAATGCCGGTGTTTCCGGCGACACGTCGAGCGGTGGCTTGGCGCGGCTCGACTGGTCGGTGCCGGACGGCACCCAACTGGTCATCCTAGAGCTCGGCGCCAACGACATGCTGCGCGGCGTTTCGCCCGACATCACGCAAAAGAACCTCGATGCCATGCTGGCCCGGCTGAAGGAGCGCAAGATCCCCGTGCTGCTCGCCGGCATGCGCGCGGCGCCCAATCTTGGCGCCGACTATCAGAAGGCCTTCGACGCGATCTTTCCAACACTGGCGGCGAAATATGGCGTTCCGCTCTACCCGTTCTTTCTCGACGGGGTCGCGGGCCAACCCGGCCTGCAACTCGAAGACGGCATGCATCCGAATGCCAAAGGTATCGACCAGATGGTCGAACACATCCTGCCGACCGTCGAAAAGGCCATTTCGGCGGTGCCAGGTGGCGCCTGACGGGGGCGGCCGCGTCGTCAGACATGCCGTAGCGGAAACTTTTAAGACAAAGCTGCGACGAACAAACCGCTTGCTCCGTTCGATTTTCGATGATTCGCTAGGGGCACAGTTCGATTCGAGGAAGGGAGGCTCTTCATGCCGCGTCTTTTCACCGCCCTCGAAATTCCGCGTGACGCAGCCCTTTCGCTGTCCCTGCTGCGGGGCGGCCTGCCCGGGGCCCGCTGGATCGATGTCGAAAACTACCACCTGACGTTGCGCTTCATCGGCGACGTCCCCGGCCATGTCGCCGACGAGATCGCCAACGCACTGGACCGTGTCCACCGCCCATCATTCTCCCTGGCGCTCTCCGGGGTTGGCGCGTTCGGCCAGAAGAAGCCGCATGCGGTTTGGGCCGGTGCTTCCGCCTCGCCGGAACTTGCGGCACTGCAGGGCGAGATCGACCGCATCTGCCAGCGGCTCGGCATTCCCGCCGATCCGCGCAAGTTCATGCCGCATGTGACGCTGGCCAGGCTGCGCAACTCCACGCCGCTCGATGTCGCCCAGTACCTGTCAGCGCGCGGCAATTTTTCGACACTGCCGTTCCGGATCGGCCGCTTCGTGCTGATGTCGTCGCGCGATTCAGTCGGCGGCGGCCCCTATATCGTCGAGGAAGCCTGGCCGCTGACAGGCAATGATACCAAGGCTTCGAGCCTTGTTGCCAGCGCCTCGGATGCCTCGCGGACCATGCGATAGACGGAAGTGAACGCCTCCGCGCCATCGTAGTAGGGATCCGGCACATCGCGTATCTTGCCCTCGGCGCATTCCAGGAACAATTGCACCCGGCCGCGCTGAGCGGCGGGCGCGATTTCCATGAGATCCCGGACATTCGCCCGGTCCATGCCGAGGATCAGGTCGAAGCGCGAGAAATCATCCGCGACCACCTTGCGCGCCTTCTGCCCGGAAATGTCGACGCCGTGCCTTGCGGCAATCGCGATCGATCGCGGATCGGGGGCGGAGCCGGCATGCCAGCCGCCTGTGCCAGCCGAATCGAGCAGGATGCCCCGATCCAGTACCCGTTCGGCCAGAACGGCGCGGAAGACCCCCTCGGCCAGCGGTGACCGGCAGATATTGCCGAGGCAGACGAAAAGAATGGATTTTACAGGCTTCGCACGCATCGATCCCAGGCTGCTCCGGCGCATGTCGTTGTCCCAAAACCGCGATATGCACTATGGTGGCGACTTCAATCGAAATAGCACGGGAAGCGAACATGGCGAGAGAGAAACTGAGCAAGGACGCGGCGGCCAAGGCGCTGGCCGATGTTGCCGGCTGGTCATTGGCGGAGGATGGCGGCTCCATCAGCCGCACCTTCACCTTCAAGAATTTCTCCGAAGCCTTCGCGTTCATGACCCGCGTCGCCATGGCAGCGGAAAAGATGGATCACCATCCGGAATGGTCGAACGTCTACAAGACCGTTGACGTCATGCTGAACACCCATGATGTCGGTGGCCTCAGCGTGCTCGATTTCGAGATGGCCGGGAAGATGAACCGCTATTTCAGCGGTTGAACTCTTGCAGTGACGGTTGGCTTTCACCACATTTTCTCCCGCGAGCATGCGCGAAACGCCGCGCATGCGCTCGCAAGGAGAGGTTGATGGCGCAAGAGCAGGGTTTTGATTTCTTCGGTTTTGGCGGCAAGCCGGGCAACGAGAGCGAAGTGCGCGAGAAATTCTGGCGCACCGCCAAGAAGGCCGCCAGGCAGATTCCTTTCATGGAAGAGGTGGTCGCCGCCTACTATTGCGCCATGGACAAGAACACGCCGCTGCGCGCCAAGGGCATTCTTCTGGCGGCGCTGGGGTATTTCGTGCTGCCGGTGGACGTCATCCCGGACTTCATCTTCGGGCTTGGCTTTACCGACGACATCGCGGTGTTGACCGCAGCCATCACCGCCGTCAGCGCCCACATCACGCCGGCCCACCGGCAGGCCGCCAAGCAGGCAATCGCTGATAAAAGCTGAGCCGGGCGCCAGAGCAGCCGTCGATGGCTGCCTTTGTCGCTCGGCCAGAAAGTCAAACTCTTGCCGCTTTCGTGGCCTCCAAGTCGCGCCAGTGCATGTCGCCCAAAAGTGCGCAGCGGTTTTGGGACAACGACATGCACAACGCTTTAGGGACATCGTGTAGGCGGCTTTCAAGGGCGGCAGCGCGGAGATGGTGGCGGTTTACTGGGTGATGGTCCTTTTCTCGAAGGAAGTTCACCGTTTGGTAACCCAGATTAAATCAAAATGAAGCGACGGGCAGGACGCCAGCCGGCCTGCCGCCGCACCAGTTGGAATACGGGAAAAGCGATGCGCGGATTGATTGCACTAGTTTCGAGCCTGGCCCTGGTGGCCGTGGCAGCGCCGGCGCTGGCGCAGTCGGCGACCAAGATCGGCCAGCACAATGCCTGGGGCACCTACAGCTACCAGGCGTCGGGCGGCAAGGTCTGTTACGTCCTGACCGTGCCGACCGACAAGCAGCCACCGACGCTCGACCATGGCGACATGTTCTTCTTCGTCAGCCAGCGGCCCGGCCAGCAGGTGTCCTACGAGCCGCAATTCATTGCCGGCTACAATTTCCAGGAAGGCTCCAAGGCCACCGTCACCATCGACAAGAAGTCGTTCTCGATGTTCACGCGCGGCAAGTCGGCCTGGGTCGAGAACGCCGCCGAGGAGCCGGTGCTGATCGCCGCCATGAAGACCGGCACCGACATGAAAGTGTCGGCCAAATCAGGCCGTGGCAACCCGACAACCTACGTCTTTTCGCTGAAGGGCATTTCAGCAGCGCTCTCTTCGATCGCCAAGTGCAAATAGACAATCGCCCCATTTGAACGAAAGGCCGGGCCGCAAACCCGGCCTTTTTTGCTTTTCACCCCTGGGCAGGACCAGCCTCGGCCCGCCGGCGCCTGATGGCATCGGCGATGAAAACCCGCGACAGCGCGTGATAGAGCGGCTCATGCGAGATGAGGCGGGCCGTGCCATAGCCGAGCATCGAGGCGCACATCAGCCCAATGACGTTGTCGTGGTTGCCGGTCATTTCGAGAATGATGACGAAGGCGGTCATCGGCGCCTGCACCACGCCAGTGAAATAACCGGCCATGCCGAGCAGGGCCGCAACGCCAGCGCTGCCGCCGAAGAGCAGGCCGAGCGAACTGCCGATGCCGGCGCCGACCGCCAGTGACGGCGCGAAAATACCGCCAGGAATGCCCGAGACCATCGACAAGAGCCCGGCGGCGAATTTCTCGGCAAAGAAGAACCATGGCAGCGGTGTGCCCTCCACCGCGCCGCGCGCCTGCGCATAGCCTGTGCCGAAGGTCAGCCCGCCAGAGGCAACGCCGATCACGGCCACAGCCAGCCCGCAGACCGCCGCCACCAGCAACGCACGGCGCAGGGGCTGCGCCGTGTTCCAGCGGCGGATACGCCGCGTCGCCTTCAGTGCCAGCAGTGAGAACAGCGCTCCGCACCCACCGCCGATGACGCCGCAGGAGAGCACCAGCGGCCAGTCGGCGGCAAAGGAGATCGTGTCCTTCGAGACGCCGAAATAGGTGTAGTTGCCGACGAGGCCGAGTGAAGCGAGACCGGCCAGGATCACCGCCGTCAGCACCAGCCCATTGGTGCGCGCCTCATAGGTGCGGCCCATCTCCTCGATGGCGAAGACGATGCCGGCGAGCGGCGTGTTGAAGGCGGCGGCGATGCCGGCGGCAGAACCGGCGAGGATCAGCCCGCGCGCCTGCGCCATGCCGCCCCAGCGCGCCACCTGCAGCATCAGCGAGGCGCCCACCTGCACGGTCGGTCCCTCGCGGCCGATCGAAGCGCCGCAGAACAGGCCGACAATAGTGAGCGCGATCTTGCCCACCACCAGTCGCAGGGAAAGGATGTGGCTGCGATCGTCATCGTCGCGCAGATGCCGGGCGGCGATCGCCTGCGGGATGCCGCTGCCTTGCGAACCCGGAAAGAAGGCGTAAGCCAGCCATGCGCAGACGACAAAGCCGAGCGGCGTCATGACCAGCGGCAGATAGAAGCGCCAGCCGCCCTCGGTACCGATGATGACGTGGAACAGGCCTTGCGCCCTGTCGGCCAGCATTGCGAACAACACACTGATCACGCCGATCGAGATGGCACCAGCCCAGAACACCAGGCGCGGCTGCCAGACGCGCCGCGAGCCCCACATCGCGCGCGAACGCCGCAGCATGGGATATTTTCGCGATGTGCCGGCCATGTCTGTCCTCGCTTAGGTGTCTGTCCTCGCTTGGGGAAGTCCGAGCCCTAGCACAGGCCGGCAGCCGGTTAAACCGGCGTCAGTGCGTCAACTCAAGGCATAGGCCATGACTCCGCCCGCAACCTGTGCTATGCGCCGCGCTTGTTTGAGACACTCTGCTGGATCGGCCGTGAGCCGTCCCTATATAAGCGCCGCCATGACCCTATCGCTTGATCTTACCGCCGAAGGCGCCCGTGACGCGTTGCGTGCCCGCGCCGCAACGGCCGAAAAACCGTCGCTTATCGGCCTGACTCGAGCCGAACTCGGCGCGGCTTTGGTCGCCTCGGGCGTCGTGCCGGAACGCCAGGCCAAGATGCGCACCCAGCAGCTGTGGCACTGGATGTATGTGCGCGGCGTCTCGGACTTCGCCGGCATGTTCAACATTTCCAAGGACCTGCGCGCCGAACTCGGCAAGCACTTTACCGTTGCCCGGCCGGAAATCGTCGAGGAGCAGATCTCCGCCGATGGCACGCGCAAATGGCTGTTTCGCTTCCCGCCGCGCGGCGCCGGCCGCCCGGTCGAGATCGAGACCGTTTATATCCCCGAGGAAGGCCGCGGCACGCTGTGCCTCTCCTCGCAGGTTGGCTGCACGCTGACCTGTTCCTTCTGCCACACCGGCACCCAGAAGCTGGTCCGCAACCTCACCGCCGGTGAGATCCTCGGCCAGATCCTGATGGCGCGCGAGCGCCTCGGCGATTTCCCCG
>JBDSLV010000328.1:0-7081 GCA_039916205.1 Mesorhizobium sp.
CTCCTCGACATAGGTGATGTGCGGAATGCGCGACTTGGACAGCGTCATCTTCTCGGCGATCTTGCGCCGCAGCCCGATCACCTTGATGTCCTGCACGCCGTCGTTGCGGGCAAGGCCGGATGTCTTCGCCAATTGCGGCCCGCGCGCCAGGAACGCCTCGATGTCTTCGTGGCCGATGCGTCCAGCCGGGCCGCTCCCCGAGACCTGCCGCAGATCGATGCCGGCTTCCTTGGCCCGCAAGCGGATGGCAGGGGAGGCCAACGGCTTCTCACCTTCGGCACGCGGCGCGCCGACCGGGGAGGTTGAAAGCGGCTTGACCGCGGCAGCCGGCGGCGCGGTCTTCACCGGGGCCTCGACCGGCTTAGCCGGCTTCGGGGCCGGAGCGGTTTCAGGCTTCGAGCTTGCCGGCTTGGATGGCACTTCGTTGACGGCGACCGGTTCCGCCGGCTTGCCGCCAGCTTTCACATTGCCCTCACCGGCGACCTTCAGCCGCACGATCGGCGAACCGATCGCCACCGTGTCGCCGATCTCGGCACCCAGCCAGAGAATTTCGCCGTCGACCGGCGAAGGGATCTCGACTGTCGCCTTGTCAGTCATGACGGCGGCAAGCACGGCGTCCTCGCGCACGATGTCGCCGACCTTGACATGCCATTCGACAAGCTCGGCCTCGGCGACGCCTTCGCCGACATCCGGCAGCTTGATGATGTGTTCACCCATCTCAGGTCTCCCCAGTCTCTAGGCTTGCATTGTTTCGATGAGCGCACGGCCGACCCGGGCCGGACCGGGGAAATAGTCCCATTCCTGCGCATGCGGATAGGGCGTGTCCCAGCCGGCGACCCGCGCCACCGGCGCCTCGAGATGATAGAAGCAGTTTTCCTGCACCAGCGCCGACAGCTCGGCGCCGAAGCCGGATGTCAGCGTCGCCTCATGCACGACGACGCAGCGGCCGGTCTTTTTCACCGAGGCGACGATTGTGTCGAGGTCGAGCGGCAGCAGTGTCCTGAGATCGATGATCTCGGCATCGATCCCGGTCTCCTCGGCAGCCGCCTGCGCGACATAGACCATCGTGCCATAGGCGAGCACGGTGACGGCGGAGCCCGGCCTGCGGATCGCGGCCTTGCCAAGCGGGACGGTGTAGTGGCCGTCGGCGACTTCACCGAGTTCGTGCTTCGACCATGGCGTGACCGGCCGGTCATGATGGCCGTCGAACGGGCCGTTATAGAGCCGCTTCGGTTCGAGGAAGATCACCGGATCAGGATCCTCGATGGCGGCGATCAGCAGGCCCTTGGCATCATGCGGATTGGACGGCACCACGGTCTTCAGGCCCGAGACGTGGGTGAACAGGGCCTCGGGGCTCTGACTGTGCGTCTGGCCGCCGAAGATGCCGCCGCCGGTCGGCATCCGCACCACGATCGGGCAGGTGAAATCGCCATTCGAGCGATAGCGCAGCCGCGAGGCTTCCTGCGTCAGCTGGTCGTAGGCCGGATACATGTAGTCGGCAAACTGGATTTCCACGCAGGGTTTCAGCCCGTAAGCGGCCATGCCGATGGCGGAACCGACAATGCCGGATTCATTGATCGGCGCGTCGAAACAGCGGCTCTTGCCGTATTTGGCCTGCAGGCCTTGCGTGCAGCGGAAGACGCCGCCGAAGAAGCCGACGTCCTCGCCAAACACCACGACTTTGTCATCGCGCCCCATCGATACATCCATGGCGTCGCGGATCGCCTCGATCATTGTCCGTCTTGGCATGGTTCAGACTCCCGCCTGCTGGCGCTGACGCCGCAGATGCGGCGGCATTTCGGCGAAGACGCCTTCGAACATTTCACGCGTCGAGGGCTTGCCACCGGCATGCAGCGTGCCGTGGCCTTCAGCCTCTTTTTGCGCCGCAAGCACGGTGTCGAGGATTTCGGCTTCGGCCTGGACATGCCGCTCGTCTGACCACAGGCCACGCGCGATGAGATGGTTCTTCAGCCTGACCACGGGATCGCCAAGCGGCCAGGCGTCGGACTCGGTTTTCGGCCGGTAGGCCGAAGGGTCGTCCGAGCTTGAATGCGCGCCGGCGCGGTAGGTGACATATTCGATCAGCGTCGGCCCGAGGTTTTTCCGCGCGCGCTCGGCCGCCCATTTGGCCACGGCGTGGACGGCGAGATAGTCGTTGCCGTCGACCCGAAGTGCGGGAATACCGAAGCCGAGGCCACGGGCGGCGAAGGTGCCGGAGCCGCCGCGTGCGATGCCCTGGAAGGTCGAGATCGCCCACTGGTTGTTGACGACATTGAGCACCACCGGAGCCTTGTAGGTGGAGGCGAACACCAGTGCCGAATGAAAATCGGACTCGGCCGTCGAACCATCGCCGATCCAGGCCGCGGCGATCTTTGAATCATTCGAGATCGCCGACGCCATCGCCCAGCCGACCGCCTGGATATACTGCGTCGCCAGGTTGCCGGAGATCGAGAAGAAGCCATGCTCCTTCGACGAATACATGATCGGCAGCTGCCGGCCCTTCAGCGGATCGGCCTCGTTCGAATAGATCTGGTTCATCATCGTGACCATCGGATAGCCGTCAGCGATAAGCAGCCCCGCCTGGCGATAGGTCGGGAAGTTCATGTCACCAGGCATCAGCGCCTTGCGGAAAGCGCAGCTCACCGCCTCTTCGCCCAGATGCTGCATGTAAAACGATGTCTTGCCCTGGCGCTGCGCCATCTGCATGCGCGTATCGAAGCTGCGCAGCGTCATCATGTGGCGCAGGCCGACCAGCAGCTCATCATCGGAAAGCGAACCGGCCCAGGGACCGACAGCCTGACCGTCGCGGTTCAGGACGCGGATGATCGAGAAGGCGAGATCGCGGATGGTGCGCGGATCGACATCGATCTCGGGGCGCGGCACCGAGCCGGCCTCGGGAATGGTCACATTGGAAAAGTCAGGCGTGCCGCCGGGCCGCACTTCGGGTTCCGGAACGTGAAACCGCAACAGTCCAGCATCGGCCATGACCTTAGTCCTCCCATGGTGCCTGGCCGGGATATTCGCACATCCGCGCCGCCGGCAACATGCCGACATCCAGACGAAATTTCTTGTCTATCTTCCGGGGCTGCACGCAACTTGGCGAATGGTTATGCCCGATTTGCCGCAACAGCCGGCAAAAGTTGGGGTTTTGGTCCAAGGTGGGCGAGGTGCGGAAACGGCATTGACGCAGAATGCCACTCGATCGAGCTCCTTCACGCCCCCCTTTGTCCTGCCGGACATCTCCCCCACGAGGGGGGAGATCGGCAGCTTCGCTTCCGGCACCTCTTCTTCGATGTTGAAAATTTGCGAAGGCGATCGCGACATCTGATCTCCCCCCGTGTGGGGGAGATATCCGGCAGGACGGAGGGGGGCGCTCTCCCACTGGCGTTCGCCTATTTATAAACACGTCGGTTCAACTCACCCTCACACCATGCTAACCAGACCCCATGGCACAGAAGAAAGCTTTCGAGGTCGATTCATGGCTGGCGCGGCCCGATGCGCGCATCTCGATCGTGCTGCTTTACGGCCCTGATCGCGGCCTCGTCGCCGAACGCGCCAAAGCCTTTGCCACCAAGACCGGATTGCCGCTCGACGATCCTTTCACGGTCGTCCGGCTGGAGGGGTCGGAGGTCGATCGCGACGAAGGCCGGCTGCTCGACGAAGCCCGCACGGTGCCGATGTTTTCGGACCGGCGCCTGCTCTGGGTGCGCAATGCCAGCGGCCAGAAGGCGCTTGCCGACGACGTCAAGGCGCTGACCGCGCAGCCACCGCGCGATGCCATCATCCTGATCGAAGCCGGCGACCTCAAGAAAGGCGTCGGCCTGCGGGCGATCGTGGAGGGTGCCGACAGTGCCATGGCGCTGCCTTGCTATGCCGACGAAGCCAGGGACATCGACGCCGTGATCGATGACGAGTTGCGCAAGGCCGGTATGTCGATGACGCTTGATGCCCGGCAGGCGTTGCGCCGCAACCTTGGCGGCGACCGCCTGGCCTCACGCGGCGAGATCGAGAAGCTTGTGCTTTACGCCCATGGCCAGAAGGACATCCACGTCGAGGACGTCAAGGCAATGTCCGGCGATGTCTCCGGCGCGTCCTTCGACGATGCGGTCGACGCCTTGCTGGAGGGTAAGGTCGGCGATTTCGACACCGCCTTTACCCGTCATTGCCAGTCCGGCGGGCAGCCGTTTCTCGTGCTGTCCTCAGCGATGCGACAATTCCAGGCGATCCAGGTCATGCGCGGCCAGATGGATGCTGGCAACCGCAACGCCGCATCGGTTGTCGCCGCCGCGCGCCCACCGGTGTTCTTCGCGCGGAAGAAGCTGGTTGAAAAGGCGCTTGAGCGCTGGAACAGCGACGCCCTTGGCCGCGCGCTGATCCGGCTGCAAACCGCCGTCCTGCAGACCCGCCGCCGTCCAGACCTTTCGGTCGCGCTGGCGCGACAGGCGCTGCTGGGCATAGCCGTCGAAAGCAGCCGGCTGGCGCAGAGGTAGTGCCTCTGCCTTCTCCCCCTGTGGGAGAAGGTGGATCGGCGCGCTAGCGCCGAGACGGATGAGGGGTGTTCCAGCGGAGTGAGGCGTTGGCGTTCCCTGGAACACCCCTCATCCGTCGCCTTCGGCGACACCTTCTCCCACAAGGGGAGAAGGGAAGAGCGAATCTAATTCGTCGGCTAACTACCGATCCTGCTTCAAGCGGCGGCAGAGTTCGTCCAGCTGTTCCAAGGTCCGGTAGGAGACGCGCAACACGCCCCCCTTCTCCTTGTGGTCGATCGCCACCATCATGCCGATCGTGTCGGTCATCAGCTTTTCCAGCGCCAGAGTGTTGGTATCCTTCTGCGCTGGCTCTGCCTTCTTCGGTGCAGCAGTGCTACCTGCCGGCATCTGCGCCAGCGCTTCGGCCTGGCGCACCGAAAGTCCTTCCTCGACGATCCGCTTGGCCAGTCCCGCCGGATCCTGCGCTGTTACCAGCGTACGGGCATGGCCGGCCGACAGGGAACCATCGACCAGCATGTCGCGGATCACATCGGGCAGTTTCAACAGCCGCAGCGTGTTGGCGACATGGCTGCGGCTCTTGCCGATCACCTGGCCGAGATCGGCCTGGGTATAGCCATGGTCGTCAATCAACTGCTGGTAGCCGAGCGCTTCCTCGACCGCGTTGAGGTCGGTGCGTTGGACGTTCTCGATGATCGCCAGTTCGAGCGCCGTGCGGTCGTTGACATCGCGCACGATGATCGGAATCTCGGTCAGCCCGGCGCGCTGCGCCGCGCGCCAGCGCCGCTCGCCGGCGATGATCTCGTAGCGGCCCGGTTGCGCCGCGGAGGGCCGCGCCACCACCGGCTGCACGACACCATGTTCGCGGATCGATTGCGCGAGATCGGCGAGGTCGGCATCGCCGAAATGCCGGCGCGGGTTTTTCGGATTTGGCGAAAGGAATTCGATGGGCACCTTGCCGTCGGCGCTTGCCGCCGGCTTTTCCGGTGCGCTCGGACGGTCAATCTCGCCAATCAGTGCTGCCAGTCCCCGGCCCAGTCTTTTTCTTGAAAGGTCTTCGCTCATCACTAATCCAGATCGTTTCGGTATCGAATCGGGTTTGGCTTTATGCGTTATTGCTTGTTAAGCGGCGCGCAATTTGCGCTCGCGGCGGATCACTTCCGAGGCCAGCTGCAGATAGGCCTGGCTGCCCGAACATTTGAGATCATAGAGAATAGCCGGCTTGCCGTAGGAAGGCGCTTCCGACACGCGGACATTGCGCGGAATAATCGTCTCGTAGACCTTGTCGCCCATATGGGCGCGCACATCCTGCACCACCTGGTTGGCGAGATTGTTGCGGCCGTCATACATGGTCAGCACGATGCCTTGGATGGTCAAGTCCGGATTGATCGACCGGCGAACCTGCTCGACTGTTTCCAGCAGCTGGCTCAGGCCTTCGAGCGCGAAGAACTCGCACTGCAGCGGCACCAGCACCGAATCCGCTGCCGCCATCGAGTTGAGCGTCAGAAGATTGAGTGATGGCGGGCAGTCGATCAGCACATAGCCGAAATTGGCCGAGCGTTCGGCGGCACCGCGCAAGGCATTGCGCAGCCGCAAAACACGGTCCGGCGCCGAGGCGATTTCCATCTCGATGCCGAGCAGGTCAAGCGTCGACGGCACGATCGACAGGCCCGGCACTGCCGTCGGGATCGCCGCTGCTTCCAGCTCCAGCTCGCCGGTCAGCACGTCATAGGACGAAACCGTGCGGTCCTTGCGGTCGATGCCAAGGCCGGTGCTGGCATTGCCTTGCGGGTCGAGATCGACGATCAGCACCTTTTCGCCGATCGCCGCCAGGGCCGTTGCCAGGTTGATGGCGGTCGTGGTCTTGCCGACACCGCCCTTCTGGTTGGCTACGGTGATGATTCGAGGGCCATTCTTCATCATGGGTCTATGCCAGAAATTCATTTTTGGGTCGCCTGGGCGCGGTTCAGACAGGCCGCACATTGGACAATTCGAGGATGACGCCGCCAGCGTCGGTCACGCTCGGATGTTCTACCAGATCGAAACTCCAGCGGTTAACGCTTTCTTGCACTTCGGCGCTATAATCCCGGCCTTTGTGGAACAGGCCGCGCGCGCCGGATGACAGCCAAGGCGCCGCCAGATCGAGCAGCACGGGAAGCGGAGCCAATGCTCTCGCGGTGACCATTTGCGGCGCCGGAACAAGCGCATAACTGTCGTCGATACGCCGTGCGATGACCCGCGCCGGCAGATGGAACTGCCCGACAACCGACTGCAGGAACGACGCCTTTTTCCGATTGCTTTCAACAAGATCGATGCTGGCACCGTCCCGCTCGGCAAGCAGGAAGGCGAGGACAAGGCCGGGAAACCCGCCCCCCGAACCGATGTCGACCCAGCGCTGTGCTTTGCTCTCGAGCCGCCAGAGCTGTGCACTATCCAGGATATGGCGCTGCCAGACATCACCCGAGGTCGATTGCGCAACGAGATTGATGCTGCGGTTCCATTTCTGGAATACCTGCTCAAACGCCACCAGGCGATCAAATGTTTCACGTGAAACCGGGCCTGCTGCCTCTTGCAGGCTCTTCCAGGTTACAGTG
>JBDSLV010000329.1:0-6105 GCA_039916205.1 Mesorhizobium sp.
CGTTGACGATGAGCTCCGCATTCGGGAACACCGGCGCGCTGGTGCCCTTCTCCATCAGGCCCCAGACATGGTCGGGGTGGAAATGCGAGATCATGATCGTGTCGATCGCCTTGTAGTCGATGCCGGCGGCGGCCATGTTGGCCGGCAGGTGCGTGGCGTTGGTCTGCCACTGGCCGACGCCGGAACCTGCATCCATCATGATAAGCTTGCCGTTCATCTTCAGCACGACGACGGTGAGTGGGATGGGCATGAATTCAGTGGTCATCCCTGCCTTGGCGAGTGCTGCTTTGGTGTCTTCGACGGAGACACCCTTGATGAAGGCCGGGTCATGCGGCTTGCGCCAGATGCCATCATAGATGGCGGTGATCTCGATATCGCCGACCTTGTATTTGTAGAAGCCGACGGATGGTTCGACCGGTGTGTCGGCGAAGGCCGGACGGGTAAATTCCAGCTTGCCCGCAAGGCCGAAAGCGGCAGCGGCGGCAGCGGAACCAAGCAATGTGCGACGTGTCATGCTGAACATGGGGATCTCCTGTGAGAGCGTTGAAGGCGGAAATGACGGAGGGCCAAGCCCTTGGCCCTCCGTCGCTGATCGCGGATCGAGGTCGAGACGGGGGTGACAGCCCCGACCCCTGAACTCAGTTGCCCCAAATGCCCTGGCCGGGTTCGTCCGCGTCAGATTTGGTGGCCACTTGGACACCGTGCCGGACCATGTCCGGCTTGCGGATCGAAGCGGTGTAGGTGTGGTCGACCGTCGCCGTTGTCTGGATGGTGCCGTTCGAACCGAAATGGTCGCTGCCGGCAAAGGCGCTCGACGTGGCGATGAGGATGGCGGCGGCGGTGAGTGCGAGGTTTTTCATGACGAATGGTTCCTTGATTGAGACATGTTGGGAGGATGTTCGAAGCGATCGCGCTCAGCGGCCCCAGAGACTGTCGTTGTTGTGCCGGGTGATGATGTCCTGCACCGAGCCCTGGCTCGCTCCGGTCGTGGTTGGGCCGGTCGTCACCTTGGTGTCGACGCCATCCTGGCGCGGCGTGTAGGGGATGGAAGCCGTCGCGTTGGCGTCGACGGATGCGGCCGGCTGGTTGGAATTGTTGGCGCCGTGGTCACTGCCGGCGAAAGCTGAACTTGCGGCGAGCAACATCGCAGCCGCGCTGAGAGCGAGCTTGGTCATTTCAAAAAATTCCTTTGTTCCGTTTCTTGTTCGCGTGCCGGGAGAATGGCCTCGCTGATAACAAGACCTGGAAGGGCATCCCTTTATTCCCGGATGCCGTGAGATTTTTTTTGAAGGGCAGGAATCGGGGTTTGGCGAAGCCCCGAGACACAATTCAGAAACAAGTTTCAACAGTTCAGAAAAACTGGCGACATGATCGGATCGTATAACCACCCTGCGGCGGATTCCGGATTCTTCCTTTTTGGAAGCTTCGGTCGTCCATCGGCAAGGGTCAAATTGCAGCGGCTGGAAAGCCGACAAAGCCTTTTTGAGCGCAGCATTATTGAGATGTGCCGGGCGATCCCCGGCCAAGGCGAGAAAGTACGGAAATGGACTACGGTTTGGATATCGCCACCCTGGACAGCAAAGCGGCAAGACCAGGCAACCAACCCAAAACAGACGTGGCGCCTGCAAAAACCGCTGTCGCGCGTGCCCAGATTCTGACGGGGGCCGATTTTGCCCGGCGAGGCCTGCCGCATGAGCGGCTCGACACGGTCTTCGATGAGCTCGCCGAGACATTCGCCTCACTGCCAGCGGTGATTTCCGATGGACGTGTCTGGACCTATCAGGAGCTCAACACGCGCGCCAACCAGTTCGCCCGCCTGTTGATCAAGCGAGGCGTGCGCCCAGGCCACCGGGTCGGACTTATTCTCGACCGCTCGGCGGAGACCTATGTCGCGTTGCTGGCGGTGATGAAGGCAGGCGCGGCCTTCGTGCCGCTGGCCACGGCGTTTCCCGAGGAGCGCATGACGCTCATCATCGAAGACGCCAGCGTGAGCCTGATTGTCACCATCGCCGCCTATGCGTCACGCGCGGATCAACTGCCCGTTCCGCACGTGTTGATAGACAGCGCCGCCGCCGAGATTTCCGCGCAGTCCGGCACGCCGCTGAAGCCGCATGCGAAGACCGCCGCATCCGACGACACCTGCTACATCCTCTACACCTCCGGCACCACCGGCAGGCCCAAGGGCGTGGCCGTCAGGCACCAGAGCTTCGTCAATTTCATACGGGTCGCCGCCGCCTCCTACGGATACCGGCCGGGCGATCGTGTCTACCAGGGCATGACCATAGCTTTCGACTTTTCCTCCGAAGAGATCTGGGTGCCTTTCGTCGCCGGCGCCACGGTCGTACCGGCACCGGGCCAGTTGCCTCTGGTGGGCGAGGAACTTGGCGATTTCCTGCGCCATCATGACATCACCTGCATGGCCTGCAGCCCTACCTTGCTGTCGTCGATGGCGAGCGACGTGCCGAGCCTGCGCACCTTGCTGGTGGGCGGCGAAGCCTGCCCGCACAATCTGGTGGTGCGCTGGTCGAAGCCGGGGCGGCAGATCCTCAACACCTATGGCCCCACCGAGGCGACCGTCACGGCAACGATGGGTGCACTGACGCCTGATCGTCCCGTCACGATCGGTGCGCCGCTGCCGACCTACTCGATCGTCATCCTCGATCCCTTGGTGCCGGAACTTGCCGAGCCGGGTGAGCTGGGCGAGATCGGCATTGCCGGCATCGGGCTGGCCGTGGGCTATCTCAACCGGCAGGACCTGACGGAACAGAAATTCATCGCCGATTTCGTCGGCCTGCCAAACAACCCGTCAAAGCGCATTTACCGGACGGGCGACCTTGGCCGGATCAACGACAATGGCGAGATCGAATACAATGGCCGCATCGACACCCAGGTGAAGATACGGGGCTATCGCATCGAGCTCGGCGAGATCGAGGCAATACTGCTGGACCAGCCGGAGATCGCGCAGGCTGCCGTCACCACCTGGGAGATCGAGCCCGGCCGCGTCGAACTCGTTGCCTACTACGCCCCCAAGGCCGGGGTTCAGGCGATTTCGCGTGCGGATCTCGCGCAGGTGATGAAGCGCCGCCTGCCAGATTACATGGTGCCTTCCTATCTGGAGGAACTGCCGGCGATCCCGATGACGGTCTCCAACAAGGTGGACCTACGCCAGCTGCCGAAACCGACAAGTGTCCGGCTTTCGGCCGACCGCACCATGGTGCCGCCCGGCAACGACGACGAGCGTTTCCTGGCCGACGCACTGGCATCGGTGCTGAAATTCGAAGAGGTGTCCGTGGAGGATCACTTCTTCGACGATCTCGGCGCCAACTCGTTGCTGATGGCCCATTTCTGCGCCCGCGTACGCACCCGCAAGGAGTGGGCGACGACGTCGATGCGCGACATCTACCTCTATCCGACGGTGGCGCGCCTGGCGCGGCATCTGGGTGTGCCGGAAGAGATGACGATGGCCATCAATGAGCCTGTCCTCACCCGCAAGGCGTCCGACCTTGTCTACTGGACCTGCGGCGCGGCACAGCTGCTGTTTTACGCAGCCTACAGCTATGTCGCCCTGTGGGCGGTCAACTACGGCCTCAACTGGGTCTATGACGCCCTCGACGACCCGCTGCAGCTCTATCTGCGCTGCGTCCTGCTCTCGGCTGGTGCCTTCTTTGGAATGACGGGCTTCGCCGTGCTGGCGAAATGGGTGCTCGTGGGCCGCTGGAAAGCCGAGGCATTTCCCATCTGGGGCTTGCGCTACTATCGCTTCTGGGTGGTGAAGACACTGATCCGCACCGCGCCCGTCGTGCTGTTCCGTGGCAGCCCGCTCTACAGCATCTACCTGCAGCTTCTGGGCACCAAACTTGGGAAAAACGCCGTCATCGAATCGAAATCGGTGCCTGTCTGCACCGATCTCATTTCAATCGGCGCGAACACCATCCTGCGCAAGGAATCGATGATCCTCGGCTTCCGGGCCCAGGCCGGCTATATCCATACCGGGCCGCTGACCATCGGCCGCGATGCCTTCGTCGGCGTCGGCTCCACGCTCGACATCGACACCAGCATCGGCGACGGCGCCCAGCTCGGCCATTCGTCCTCGCTGCACCGCGGGCAAAGCATTCCGGACGGCGAACGCTGGCATGGGTCGCCGGCCGTGCCAACCACGGCGGACTATTGCAAGGTGCGCAATGTCAATCCTTCCAACATCCGGCGCTTCCTCTTCGAAGCAGTTCAGCTGATTGGGCTGTTTGCAATCGTCACCCCGCTGCCGCTGCTGTTCCACAGCTATTGGGAGAACGTCGGCGACGACTATCAGGAGACGATCGGTGTCGTCGCGATCGGCACCACCGTCACGCTTTTTGGCTATATCGCCGTCGCCTTCCTCGCGGCGACTCTGGTGCCCCGCCTGACAAGCCTGCTCCTGAAGCCGGGCCGCACCTATACGCTCTACGGCTTCCGCTACTGGCTGCAGACCGTCGCCGAATTTACGAGCAATTCCCGCGTGCTTGGACTGCTGGCCGGCGACAGCTCGGCAATCGTCCACTACATGCGCGCCATCGGCTGGAACCTCAACAAGGTGGTGCAGACCGGTTCCAACTTCGGCAGCAACCAGCAGCACGAAAACCCGCTGCTCTGCGAGATCGGCACCGAGACCATGGTGTCCGACGGATTGTTCATGATCAACATGCACAAGTCCGCCTCCGCGTTCCGGCTCGAGCCGACGCGCATCGGCGAACGCAACTATCTCGGCAACAACATCTACTATCCCTCGGACGGCCGCACGGGTGACAACGTCCTGCTCGGCACCAAGGTGATGATCCCCATCGACGGACCGTTGCGCGAGAATGTCGGCCTGCTGGGTTCGCCTCCGTTCGAAATCCCGCGCATGGTGAACCGCGACAAGGAACTTATCGCCGGCGTCGACGAGGCGGACCGGCGCCAGCGCATCCCGCACAAGAACCGTCACAACTTGGTGACCATCCTTCTCTTCGTGGCAACCCAATGGGTCATGCTGTTCGCCACTCTGGCGGTCTGGGACCGCGCGCTGAACTACTATACCGAATGGGCGGAGGTGGCGCTGTTCGTGGCCGTGCTCCTGACCTCCGCGATCACCATTCCGTTCTACATCCTGGTCGAGCGGGCAAGCCTTGGCTTCGGCAGGCTGAAGCCGCAAATCACGACGATCTACGACGTCGCCTTCTGGCGCCACGAACGCCACTGGAAGCTCGCGGATTCGCCGATCGTTCGCCTGTTCGGCGGCACGCCGTTCCGGCCGGTGATCCTGCGCCTGCTGGGCGTCAAGGTGGGCAAGAGGGTCTATGACGGCGGCAGCAACCTGACCGAGCGTTCGCTGGTGGAGATCGGCGATGATGTAACGCTCAACGAAGGCTGCGTCATCCAGGCCCATTCGCTGGAAGAAGGCGCGTTCAAGTCCGACTACATCCGCATCGGCAAGGGCTGCACGCTTGGGCCTTCCGCCTTTGTCCACTATGGCGTCGTGATGGGCGAAGGCTCGATGGTCGATGTCGATTCCTTCGTGATGAAGGGTGAAGAGCTGGAGCCCAACTCCCTGTGGCGGGGCAACCCGGCCAAGCTGCACCGCTTCGTCACGCCGGTTGTGGAAAGCGGCTCCGGGACTTCGGCTTGAAGACCACGGGCATCCGCCTCGTTGCGGTGACCGAGGCCAACCGGGCCCCGGTTGCCGCCTTGCGGCTTGCGCCGGAGCAGATGGATTTCGTTGCCAGCAATACGGACTCGCTGGAGGAAGCCCAGACCGACGAGGACGCACGGCCAAGGGTCGTCGTGGCCAAGGATCGTGTCGTCGGGTTCCTGATGTACGAGGCGCCTGAGGATGACGACGAGGCGCGGATCTATCGTTTCATGATCGACCGCGACTGGCAGGGCAGAGGCTACGGCAAGGCCGCGTTGCGTGAAGTGCTGGAGGAAATCCAAGGGCTCGGCCACGTCAGGCACATCTCGATCTGCTACGAACCGGAGAATGAAGCCGCGCGGCTGCTCTATCGCGGCGCTGGCTTCGTGGAACAGGGGCTAGACGAGGACGGCGAAATGATCGCCGACCTCGTCCTGTCGGCATCGGCCGGTTGATCGACA
>JBDSLV010000330.1:0-11706 GCA_039916205.1 Mesorhizobium sp.
TCGATCAGGCGCGCGACGTTGCCGGGCGTGGTCAGTGCCAGCCGGATGTCGGGATAGGTCGGCAGGGGCAGCGTGCGAAAGATGTTCGGCGTCAGGAAATCCACCGCGACGTCGAAGGATTTCAGCGTCTCGGTGAGCCGTTCCAGCGTGTGGACGACGCCGTTGACCTGCGGGCGCCAGGCGTCGGTAACCATCAGTATGCGCATGGCGGCCCTTTGCTTGAAAGGTTCATTGCCTTGTTACGATGGCGGAACGGCGACCACGCGGCGAGGCTCGCTTCGCTCCAGCGCACGCGAACGGGCACAGGGTCGAAGTGAGGCGGCAAGGCCGAATCAAGTGATGTCGCGCGCTTCATGCGCGCTCTTCACCATGGTTTCATGACGGGCGGATGAAGCTGTGATCGCTGGCAATCGGCAACGTATCGAGATTCAGGTCAGGCCGGGACCTTGATGACGGCGCGCAAGCCGCCAAGCGGGCTGTCGTCGAGCATGATATCGCCGCCGTGGCTGCGGGCAATATCGCGGGCGATGGAAAGGCCGAGGCCAGTGCCGCTGGCATCGAGATTGCGCGCCTCGTCCAGCCGCACGAAAGGCTTGAATACGTCCTCGCGCCGGTCGGCCGGAATCCCCGGGCCATCATCGTCGATGGTGACGAGAAGCGAGCCCCGGCCATGATTGGCCGTGACTTCCACCGTCTTGGCATAGCGGAAGGCATTGCCGATGACGTTCGACATCAGCCGGGCGAAGGCGTGCGGCCGCACATGCACATCACGGTCGCCGGCCAGCGTGGTCGACAGCTTGCGCTTGCGCAGCTTGGCCTCTTCACTGAGCTTCTGGAAATAAGCCTCGAGATCGAAACGGCCGGCATCTTCCGATGCCTCGCCTCGCGCGAAGGCCAGGTAACCCTCCAGCATCGACTGCATGTCGTCGATGTCCTGATCGAGCGCCTTGGTGTCGGCTCGGCTGCCGGCCAGCGCCAGCTGCAGCTTGAAGCGGGTGAGGATGGTTCTGAGGTCATGGCTGACGCCGGTCAGCATGGCGGTGCGCTGCTCGATCTGGCGTTCGATACGCTCGCGCATCTGGATGAAGGCGAAGCCAGCGCGGCGGACCTCTTCGGCGCCGCGCGGACGGAAATCGCGCGGCATCGGCCGGCCCTTGCCGAAGCTTTCGGCGGCTTCCGCGAGCGTCAGGATCGGCCGGATCTGGTTGCGCAGGAAGGGGATGGCGATCATCAGAAGCACCAGCGAGGTGCCGACCATCCAGATCAGGAAAATGTGGGTGTTGGAGGCATAGGCCTGGCTGCGGCGCACGAAGACGCGCAGCACCTTGCCCTCAAGCTGGACGCGGACTTCGACGATGTTGGAATTGCCGACCGTATCGATCCAGAACGGACGGTTGATCTGGCGGGTGATCTCCGACGACAGGGCTTCGTCGAGGATCGAGAAGAAAGGTTTGGGGCCGGGTGGCGGCAGCGGATCGGGCGGCAAGAGATCGATCTTCAGCTGCATGCGGTCCTGGGCGACGCGGATGATGTTGGCGTAGTCGGCGTCGTGCGGGTAGGTCTCCATCATGTCGATGATGGCGGCGATGTCGCGCACCGTTGCCTGCGACAGGCGCTGCGTGACGGTTGCCCAATGGCGCTCCATGAAGACGAAGGCGACGACCGACTGCAGCAGGATCATCGGCGCGATGACGATGATTAGCGAACGGGCATAGAGCCGCTTGGGCATGTAGAGCGAAACGAGGCGCCAGAACCGGTTCCAGGCGCGTGGCACCGCCTTCAGCGTGCGCGTGGCGCGAGCGCTCAAGCCGCCATTTCCCGGCTGTTGCAGTTCCGTGGTTGCCATTCGATCTTTTCGCTCGTCAGCGGCCGTTCAGGAAAGGGCCGCGGGCGCTACTCTATTCCACGCTGAGCCGATACCCAATACCACGCACGGTCTGCAGCCAGACAGGGTTGGACGGATCGCGCTCGATCTTGCGGCGCAGCCGATTGATCTGGACATCGATGGTGCGTTCGCCGACGTCGGATTCGTCACCGACCAGTTCGTGACGCGGGATGGTTTCGCCGGCCCGCGCGGCGAAAATCGCCAGGATCTCCTGCTCGCGGTCAGTCAGTTTCAGGGCCTCGCCGCCACGCTTCAACTCGCGCCTGGCGATCTGGAACGTGTAGGGGCCAAAGACCAGCTGCTCGACCTTGGGTGTCGTCGCCGGGCCGCCCCGGCGCAGGATGTTGTTGATGCGCAGGATCAGTTCGCGCGGGTCGAAAGGCTTCGGCAGATAATCGTCGGCGCCCGCTTCCAGCCCGTTGATGCGGCTGTCGGTTTCCGACAGCGCCGTCAGCATCAGGATCGGCACGGTCTTCTCGGCGCGCAGCGACTTGGTCAGATCGACGCCGCTTTCGCCCGGCATCATGACATCAAGCACCAGCAAGTCGAAATCGAGACCGGCAAGCTTGCGCCGGGCTTCACCGGCATTGCCGGCCACGGTGACGCGAAAGCCGTTTTCGGTCAGGTACTGCTTGAGCAGGTTGCGGATGCGGGTGTCGTCGTCGACGACCAGCAAATGCGGGGCATCGTCGTCCGGTGCGGTCGGACCGCTTTCAATGTTCTCCATGGCTTTTCCCTCTAGCCGGTCCAACGTCAATCTGCGCTCTTAGTTCCGGATTGACCATCGCCTCAAGGAACCGTTCAACCAAGGCGCGTTCCGGGGTTCCGGAATCTTCCAATGCAGCATGGATGCGGCGTGACTGTGGCCGTGCCAGTGCCAGCGCCAGGGCACGGCCCTTGGCCGTCGGGTAGAGCTCCCGCTGGCGGCGGTCACGCGGCCCCTGCAATTGGACGATGTGGTCGGTGTCGATGAGTTGCTTGAGCACCCGCGCCAGGCTCTGCTTGGTGATCTTCAGGACGTCGAGCAATTCGGCGACCGTCAGGCCCGGCCTGCGGTTGACGAAATGCAGCACGCGGTGATGCGCGCGGCCGAAGCCGTAGTCGGCCAGGATCTGGTCCGGATCGGAGGTGAAGTCGCGATAGGCGAAGAAGAACAGTTCGATGATGGCGAAGTCGATGCCGTCCTCGTCGGTGATGGCCGTCCTGATCGGTTTTCCGGCTGCTTGGCTTCGATCCGTCATCATTTCTCCGTAGGAAAGGAAGATTATGTCAGTACTATTGACGTAATTTCCCTGCAATGGTAATTTTTGACAAGCTTTTCGGCGGATTGCGAACGAAAAGGCAAGGCGAAGCCGTTTTTCCGGAACTTCCTGAGTTTGCCAGAGCCCGGATATCCGCTTACGCTTCAAGGCACCGGCCAGCCCCCGCCAAACATGGCTCGGCCGGCATGAAACACGCAACGGTACAAGACTAGGCGGGCAGGGGCCCGTGGGAGGTTATGATGGCATCCGTTCCCTTCGATCAGTTGGACGGCTTTATCTGGATGAATGGCGAATTCGTCAAATGGGGCGACGCCAAGGTTCACGTGCTGACCCATGGTCTGCACTACGCCAGCGCGGTTTTCGAAGGCGAGCGCGCTTACGGCGGCGCGATCTTCAAGTTGAACGAGCATACCGAGCGCCTGCATGAATCGGCGCGGCTGCTTGGGTTCAAGATTCCCTATTCGGTCGCTGAACTCAACGATGCTTCGACCACGCTTTTGAAGAAGCAGGGTTTTCAGGACGCTTATGTGCGGCCGATCGCCTGGCGCGGCAGCGAGCAGATGGGCGTCTCGGCGCAGAACAACCGCATCAATGTGTCCATCGCCATCTGGCAGTGGCCGAGCTATTTCGACCCGGCGCAGAAGCTGAAAGGCATCCGTCTCGACATGGCCGAATGGCGCCGGCCCGATCCACGCACCGCACCGTCGAAGTCGAAGGCCGCCGGCCTCTACATGATCTGCACCATGTCCAAGCATGCCGCCGAGGCAAAAGGCTATGCCGACGCCATGATGCTCGACTGGCGTGGCCAGGTCGCCGAGGCGACAGGCGCCAACATCTTCTTCGTCAAGGACGGCAAGATCCACACGCCGAAACCCGACTGTTTCCTGGACGGCATCACCCGCCGCACCGTCATCGGCCTGGCCAAGGACCGCGGCCTGGAAATCATCGAACGCGCCATCATGCCGGAAGAACTGGAAGGCTTCGAGCAGTGCTTCCTGACAGGAACCGCGGCGGAAGTAACGCCGGTTTCGGAGATCGGTCCTTACCGATTCGAGGTTGGTGAAATCGCCAAAACACTGATGAATGACTACTCTGCAGCCGTTCAGCCCAAGCAAGCGATCGCCGCAGAATAGAGATAGTCACAGCTTTTCCAGCAAGCAGGGGCGGTTTTCAGGCCGCCCCTTTTATTTCAGCATCTGCGCATTTGACTTTCGTCCAATTCGGCGTCTCATGATGGTGTCGGCCCGGGAGGCTGGCAGCTATGGAGGGACTAGTAATATGGACATGAACACGCTTCTTCCGATCATTGTACAAGTGATTACGGGCATCATCGGTGGCCAGGCGATCGGTGTGGCGCTCAAGAACGCGGCGATGGGCCAGCTTCCCAAAATCCTGGGCGGTGCCATTGGCGGCGTCGCCGGCGCGGCTATCCTCGGCAGCCTGCTTGGTGGCGGCACGATCACTCCTGACGCAGCCGCAGCAGCGACGAGCAGCCTGGGCAGCGTTCTGGACCTCAAGAATATCGTTGGCGGTGCCGGCGGCGGCGCGATCCTGACCGGCATTCTGGGCGCGGTCATGGGCGCGATGAAGAAGTAAGCCTCACGGTCTCGGGTTTTCGCATGGGCGGCTTCGGCCGCCCATTCTGTTTCAGGGATACTCTCTGTTCGATTTTTCAAGGTGGACGCCTTTCGCCCGCGCCTCTACATCGAGGCTGAGGCAGCGAAAGGACGATCATGGGTCAGCTCAATGCCGGCATCGTGCCGGTCACACCGTTCCAGCAGAACTGCACGATCCTGTTCGACATGGATGACAAGCAGGGCGTCGTCGTCGATCCGGGCGGCGATATCGACAAGGTGCTGGCGGTGCTGAAGGACAACGCGATTACCGCCAGTGCGATCTGGATCACGCATGGTCATATCGATCATGCCGGCGGCGCCATGGATTTGAAAGACGCGCTCGGCGTCGAGATCGTCGGCCCGCATGAGGCCGACAAGCCGCTGCTCGCCAACCTCGAAAACCAGGCGAAGCGCTTCGGCATCACCGACGCCGTGCGCAACTGTGTTCCCGACCGGTTTCTCAGCGAAGGCGAGACGGTGTCTTTTGGCCAGCATGTGTTCGAGGTGTTGCATTGCCCCGGCCATGCGCCCGGCCATGTCGTCTACTACAACCGTGCGGCCAAGTTCGCCCATGTCGGCGACGTGCTGTTTCGTGGTTCCATAGGGCGCACTGATCTGCCGGGTGGAGATCACGCGGCGCTGATCGCCTCAATCAAGAACAAGCTTCTGCCACTCGGCGACGATATCGGCTTCATCTGCGGCCATGGACCCGGAGGCCGTTTCGGCGACGAACGGCGGACGAACCCGTTCTTGACCTGACTTTTTGAGATGCGAACACCAAGAAGGCGCTGGCCTCGCGACCAGCGCCTTCTTGTTTGAGGCAGGGAACCTCTTGGTTAGTTCGCAGTGCAGAAATGCTGGTCGCCGTCATTGCCGGTGAACGTGCCGGTGCGCGCGTTGAAGGTGCGGTAGCGGTCCGAGCAGTATTCGTACCAGCCGCGTGTCCACGGTTCGGCGTAACCCTGGTTGTAGACGACGCGCGGTTCGGCGTAGTAGCGGCGGATCGGGGCCGGCCGCGGCCGCACTTCGCGGTAATAGCCGTCGTCGTTGCCGTCGTAACCATCATAGTCGTTGTAGCTGGGCTGCCGGTTGTTGTTGTTGAGCGCGCCAACGATCAGGGCGCCGGCCGCGAGGCCGAGCACGCCGGCTGCGATGGCATCGCCGTTGCCGCGGCCGTGGTGGCGGCGCCAATCACCGGCGTTTGCCGCGGGCAAGGTCGCCATCGTGGTGGCAACGACCGCAGCGGACAGAATGGCGGTCTTGAAAATTCGGTTCATGTCGGTCTCCTTCGTGCCGGGCCGTATAGTTTCGGGGGATGCGGTCCGGCTTTACCAAAGACTAATATGCGACCGTGGCTGAACGGGGGCTGAACGGAATCCAGCGGGACAATTCAGAACCAGGCATTGGAAATTAGCCCGCTCCCAAAGGAGCGGAACTGTCCCGTCGAAGCCGTCGTCTGCCGGAAGCCGGCTTAGCCGACTGACAGGTTGACGGCCTTGGGGCCTTTGCCACGCTTGTCCGGCTCGGTGTCGAATGACACTTTCTGTCCATCCTCGAGACCGGGAAGACCCGACGCCTGCACGGCTGAAATGTGGACGAAAACATCCTTCGCGCCATCATCGGGCGTGATGAAGCCGAAGCCCTTGGCATGGTTGAAGAATTTCACGGTGCCGGTCTGCGGCATGGGAAGCTCCTTTGATCCCATAAAGTCCAGTCTCGGGCCGGCAAAAATGCCCGATGGGAAATTTGTCCTTTATTTTAGCGCTATCGGCAAGAGAAAGTTTTGTGGGCCGAAAGCATGCCGCATAGAAACGTATTCATGCGACGCTTTGGTTTTTTGCGTCCATGCCTGTCGATGTCTCAAACCGGAGCCACTTCTGAGCGACAGGCTGCGCCTGCAATATGAAAAAGGCGCGACGAAAATCGCCGCGCCTTTCAAAAATTCAAATCCATCTCCAAGGTTTAGACCCGGAGGCTCCTTTGCACGTCGACAGGGACGTGCGGCGCGCCGATGGCTCAGGCTGCGCGGAGGTTGACCGCCTTCGGGCCCTTGCCCATGCGATCCGGCTCAACGTCGAAGGTGACCTTCTGGCCGTCGACGAGCGTGCGCAGGCCCGAAGCCTCGATCGCGGAGATATGGACAAACACATCCTTGGCGCCGCCGTCGGGCGTGATGAAACCGAAGCCTTTGGTAGCGTTGAAGAATTTAACGGTGCCGGTCTGCATTGGGGAACTCCTTCACCCGTTCAGTCTTTGATGGTCCTGCCCGCCACCTGGCGTCGAGGGCAAGTCCCGGTGGTTTCTTCGGCAGTCATGCATTGGCGCATGGTCAAACCCCCCGCCGAAAACGGGGCCGTCAGAGATTCACAGTATCGGGGAAAGGTCGTCCAAAACGTTCCGCTCTCCGGGTCGCAAATGCCCGAACACAGAATTTATCGCACGGAAACGTGAAGGTTGCAAGATAGCGCCGCGGGCGGCCCATTGGGCGCATCCCGACGCAAAAATCGACCGGTCTGAGCGGCGACGGGCCGGAGATAGACCCGGTTGCCGGTCGGGTCATCGGCCCAGAGCGAGGCCACGAGTAGGCCAGCGAGGGCGCGCCCTGTTGTCGTGGCTGAGGCGAGCGTGTCGTTCACCGTGGCCCCTTCCGGCGAAGCGCGAGGCGCGGGGGTTGCATTTGGCAATGGAATGGCGAGGATCGCGTGAGAACCGGCGGATTTAAGCTTTGCATTTTGGATTTCGTTGTCCCAAATCGCCGCGCATTCTTGCGCGACGCGCATCCGGACGGGGGTCGAGGAAAATATGATCATGAAATTTCTTGCAGCGATTTTTTCACGCCAAGGTTTTGCCATCCTGTTCCTGTCGGCAATTCTTGCCGCCTGTACCGTGGTGGTCGATGACGGCCCGGGGCCGCGTCCGCGCCCGCCAAGACCAGAGCCGCAATTCTGCACAAAGCAGTATGAGCCGGTCTGCGCCAGGCGTGGCG
Source organism: Mesorhizobium sp. (assembly GCA_039916205.1). Taxonomy (GTDB): domain Bacteria; phylum Pseudomonadota; class Alphaproteobacteria; order Rhizobiales; family Rhizobiaceae; genus Mesorhizobium. The sequence goes on from JBDSLV010000330.1 coordinate 7,750, forward strand.
GCGACCGCCAGACCTTTTCCAATGCCTGCGAGGCCGACCGCGCCGGATACCGGATCGTGCGCGATGGTCCGTGCCGGGATGGCGGTGGCGGCGGCGAGCAGACCTTCTGCACCCGCGAATATGCGCCGGTTTGCGCCCGCCGTGACGGCCAGCTGCGCACCTTCCCCAACGCTTGCGAAGCCCGCGCCGCGGACTATCGCGTGGTTGACGACGGACCTTGCTGAGATGTTGATGGCCCCTTTCCCGCAGCGGGAGGGGGCTCGCTCACATCCCTACGGGATACGCACCGTCGGCTGGGCCGGCGTATAGCTCGCCACCGTCTTCGTCGGAAATGCGCAGGCGGTCGGGGATTTGAGGCATGGCCAACGTGTGGAACAGCGCGGTCGCACCTTGCAGGGCGGCGCGCAAGTTCGGCGCTTCCAGGGACACCTTGTCGAGCGTGGCCTCGTCAGCGTCGCGCGAGCGATAGAACTCGATAACGAAATTCAAGCGCGCCTCCATGGCGGGACATTGCGCGGTCCGCTGCCGCGATGTTCTTGTCCGACCATGATCATACCGAAACCAGCCACACTTTCGGGATCATGGCCTGGGGAACCTCTTCGGCGCCCAAGGACGCCGAAGAGAGAGACTTCGGGAATTAGCCCTTCGACTTCGGCTTCAGGCTGGTTTCCGCCTGCTTGACGGCCGAGCCGAACGGGGAGGCTGGCTTTGCCGCAACCTTGTCCTTCTTGGGCTTGCGTGCCTCGCGGTTGCTGCGTTGCTGACTCTTGGCCATTTTTATCCTCGTTGGTTGATGATGTTGGCGAAATGACGCGCACTCAAAGCACGCCGCGCCGATGCGACGTGCTTTGAGTCTTTGGTTTTATGCATGCCGTTGTCCCAAAAACCGCTGCGCATTTTTGGGCGACATGCATTAGACCGCCGGATCGTCGGCGGCTTCAAGATTGTCTTCGGTGGTGACCCGCTCATGGGTCTCCTGTTCGTTGCGGATACGGTATTGCGGCGAGCCGTCCTTGACCGGCAGCCTGCTCGTGATCTCGAACAGTTCGGCCGTTTTCTGGACGAGGCCGACGCGGCTCTTCATGCGGACGGTCTGGCCAACCGCGAAGAGATGCGAGGGCGTGTCGTTGCGCGGGCGCGCATTCTGCTGGAAGCGGATCATGCGGCATTCTCCCTGTCTTGCCGAAGGGCTGTTTCGAGTTCGGCGTGGTCGATGGCGACGAGTTGGCTGGTCGGGCTCGTCACTGTCCTTGCCGGCAGATGAATGAAGGTGGCGACGCGTCGCCAGGCAAGCCATGAGAGGCCGTCGATCAACTCTTCATCGTGGTCAATGTCATAGTCGCCCGCCGGCAATGTCCCAGCCAGCCCGCCGAGCACGAAAGGTGCCCTGAAATGCGCGATGGAGTGAGTGGTGCGGGCAGACATCGTCGTCCTTTGAAGCAAATACGCGGTTGCAAAAGCAAAAAAGCGGGGACCAGCCCCGCTTTCCTATTTCCGGCAATCGCAGGAAATCAGCCTCTTTTGAGAGCTGCCAGTACATCCGTGGTCAGCGTTCATCGAATTTGGCCGGATCAGATCAGTTGCAGATTGGCGGCCGACTCTCGGCCCTTGTTGTCGCGCTCGAGCTCGAACTGAAGCTTCTGGCCTTCGGCAAGACCGGGGAAGCCGGCGCGTTCGAGCGCGCTGACATGAACAAAAACGTCCTTGCCGCCATCGGCCGGCTGAATAAAGCCAAAGCCCTTCTGGCCGTTGTAGAACTTCACGGTTCCAGTGTTCATTTGGCGTGTCTTCCGAAGAATGAGAAACGGTCACGGAGCGAATATGCGGCGCGGCCGGCATCGATGGTTTGAAATGAGATTGGCGGGTCGAGAACCTCTGACGCCGCGAGATGCCAAATCTGGCCCAAAACGATATTTGTTATATAGCTCGACAGGGCGGTTAGTTCAAGAAGATTCCCAAAAAGACCGTGAATTGGCGAAAAAACAGATCGCTATAATTATTTGAAAAAAGCTGGTAAGCCTCGGAGGCTTTCAAACATGTTATTTGCAGCCCTGCTGGAACTTCGCTCCGGCATCTGCATTTTATTTATTCCTGAAAGGACAAAAGCCATGGTTCCCACCAGAACTTCAAGAGGCATGACCGTAGCGATCAAACCGATCGCCAAGCCAGCAGCCATCCACGCCATAGCGATTGGGCTGAACGGCAAGCCGATGATCGTCAAATCGGCACGGCTGACCATCAGAAGCGACGAGGCGGCAAGGCGCATGATCGCCGATACCGACGGCACGGTGAGGCGGGCCAGACACGTTGCAGAAACCAACCGCCTGATTTGAACTGGTCGCTGCCGTAGGAGGCCGGACTGGGAAGGGGTGTATCGCACTCCACCCTTGAATCTCCATCGCCCATGCCTTAGGTCCGGCAAACGGACAAACACGGCAGGTTTCCCATCAACCGAGATCAAAGAAGAGCGGCGGGCGCGGGCGGCAGTTCCAGTTCTGGAGGGCCGCCGCTTGGCCTCGACCAGCGTGTGCAGCAGGCGCTGCAGCTGCATCAGGCCGGACGCCGGCAAGAGGCTGAAGCAATCTACCGGCAGGTGCTGGCGCAGAAGGCCAATCACCCCGCCGCCGCGCATTTCCTTGGATTGCTGCTGCATCAGACCGGGCGCAGCGCCGAGGGTATGGACCTGCTTGAACAGTCGGTACGGCTGGTTCCGAACAATCCGGATTTTCACAACAATCTCGGCACGGTCCTGCGCGACCTTGGCCGGGTGACTGCTGCCGTCGACTGCTTCCGCAAAGCGGTAGGTCTGCGGCCGGACCAGCTCGCGGCGCGCGACAATCTTGGCTCGGCGCTGAAGCAACTCGGCCAGTTCGAGGGTGCGGAAGACATCTATCGCGGCACGGTCGGGCGCAATCCTTTCCATGTCCGCGCCCGCATCGGGCTAGCCGAAACGTTGCAGGAGGCCGGCCGGCTGGATGCGGCGCTGGCCACCTTCCGCGAGGCGCTGACCATCCGGCCGAAGGACGCCGACCTTCTGCATGGACTGGGCGTCGGGCTGATGGAAAAGGGCAAGCTTGATGAGGCCGCCGATCTTTTCCGGCAGGCATTGGCGGTCGATCCCGGCATGGCGCGCGCCTGGCTGATGCTGACGCAAGTCAAGCGCCAGAAAGAGCGTGATGCCGAGCTTGTCGGCATGGAAGCGCAGCACGCCAAGGCGCCAGCCGACAGCCTGGCGCGCATGCAGCTGTCCTTTGGTCTCGGCAAGGCCAATGACGACCTGAAGAACTATGACAGGGCCTTTGACTATTTCGCCGAAGGCAATGCCATCCGCCGCAAGGGCATCGACTACGATGCAGGCAGGACGCGCGCTGAATTCGAGGCGATGAAGGCCACTTTCGATGCCGGCTTCTTCGAGAAGCACCGGCCGAGCACGATCTCCGACGACATGCCGATCTTTGTCGTGGGCATGCCGCGATCCGGCACGACGCTGGTCGAGCAGATCATTGCCAGCCATCCTCAGGTCTATGGCGCGGGCGAGCTCAGCATCCTGAAGACGGCGGTAGGCAAGCAGTTTCCGCTGACCATGAAGGGCGGCTTCCCGGCAGGGATCGCCGACATGCCCGACAAGGCGTTCAGCGAGGCCGGTGAGGCCTATCTCGACATGCTGCACGCGCGCTATCCCGGCTTCAAGCACGTCACCGACAAGATGCCGGGCAATTTCCTGCTCGTCGGCTTCCTGCACCTGATGCTGCCGAAGGCCAAGATCATCCATTGCACGCGCGATGCGGCGGCGACGTGCCTGTCGATCTACAAGGTGCATTTCCGCGGCGACAGCCATCGCTACGGCTATGATCTCGGCGAACTCGCCGACTTCCACAACCTCTACACCGACATCATGGCACATTGGCGCAATGTGCTGCCGGGCGTGGTGCACGATGTGCGCTACGAGGATTTCGT
>JBDSLV010000331.1:0-3503 GCA_039916205.1 Mesorhizobium sp.
GATGCCGGCCTTCAGCGCCGGAATGCACAATTCTTCATCCATTTCCGGCGGCAGGTCGACGACGATCAGCCCGTCGATGCCGCTGGCGATGGCGTCTTTCAGGAAGCGGTCGACGCCATAGATGTAGATCGGGTTGTAGTAGCCCATCAGCACGATCGGCGTTTCATCGTCACTGGCCCGGAATTCCGACGCCATCTTCAACGTCTTGACCAGCGTCTGGCCGCCTTTCAGCGCCCTCAAGCCCGCCGCCTGGATCGCCGGGCCGTCGGCCATCGGATCGGAGAAAGGCATGCCGAGTTCGATGATGTCGGAGCCCGCCGCAGGCAGTGCCTTCATGATCGACAGCGAGGTGTCGTAGTCGGGGTCGCCGCCCATGAAATAGGTTACGAGCGCCGGGCGGCCTTCGGTCTTCAGCTTCGCCATGCGGCGGTCGATGCGGGTGGTCATGTCTGGCCCTTTGGACGAATTTTGCTCATAATCAACTCCCAAATCGAAACTGTCCAAAGGGGCCTAGATCTCCATGCCCAGCATCGAGGCCACCGTGTGCACGTCCTTGTCGCCACGGCCGGACAGGTTGACGATGACGATCTGGTCCTTGTCCATGGCAGGCACGATCTTCACCGCGTGCGCGATGGCGTGCGCCGATTCCAGCGCCGGGATGATGCCTTCGACGCGCGTCGTCAGCTTGAACGCCTCCAGCGCCTCGTCGTCGAGGATTGGCACATATTCGACGCGGCCTGAATCGCGCAGCCAGGAATGTTCCGGGCCGACGCCGGGATAATCGAGGCCAGCCGAGATCGAATGGCCGTCCATGATCTGGCCGTCGGCATTCTGCAGGAGATAAGTGCGGTTGCCGTGCAGCACGCCGGGCTTTCCGGCATTCATCGAGGCGCAATGCTCGATGCCGTCGAGGCCACGACCGCCGGCCTCGATGCCGATGATACGAACCTCTTTGTCGTCGAGGAAGGGGTGGAACAGGCCGATGGCGTTGGAACCGCCGCCGACTGCAGCGATGATGGTGTCCGGCAAGCGGCCCTCCTGCTCGAGGATCTGCGCGCGCGCCTCGATGCCGATCACCGACTGGAAGTCGCGCACCAGTTCCGGGTAGGGGTGCGGGCCGGCGGCGGTGCCGATCAGGTAATAGGTGTCCTCGACATTGGTCACCCAGTCGCGCAACGCCTCGTTCATGGCATCCTTCAGCGTGCCATGGCCCGCGGTTACCGGCCGCACTTCGGCGCCAAGCAGCTTCATGCGGAAGACGTTGGGGCTTTGGCGGGCGACATCGGTCGCGCCCATATAGACGACGCAGGGAAAGCCGAAGCGGGCGGCGACCGTGGCCGACGCCACGCCATGCTGGCCGGCGCCTGTCTCGGCGATGATGCGCTTCTTGCCCATGCGCTTGGCCAGCAGGATCTGGCCGAGGCAGTTGTTGATCTTGTGCGAACCGGTGTGGTTCAGATCCTCGCGCTTGAAATAGACTTTTGCGCCGCCCCCGAGGCCCTTCGCCGAGGAAACCTCACGAAGATGCTTGGTCAGGCCTTCGGCGAAATAGAGTTTTGAGGGCCGCCCGGCATAATGGGTCGAAAGGTCCGTGAGTTCAGCCCTGAAATCCGGATCGTTCTTGACCTCGTTCCAGTTCCGCTCGAGGTCGAGGATCAGCGGCATCAGCGTTTCGGCAACGAAACGACCGCCGAAAATGCCGAACATGCCCTGTTCGTCGGGTCCGGTGCGGAAGGAATTGGGTGTCGCCGGCCTGTTCATCGCCGATCTCCTGGCTTGTCGTTAGGGCTCTCTATCAGGCGGCGCGGCTGTCGCGCGCTGCCCTGACGGCCCGGAAAAACTGTTCGATCAACGCCGGATCCTTGACGCCCGGAGCGCTTTCCACGCCTGAGGAAATGTCTATTCCGGGCGGGTTGGCAAGCCGAAGGGCATCGCCGATGTTGGCGGCGTTGAGCCCACCGGAAAGCATGTAATCGACGCCGGCGTCAAGGCCGGTGAGAATGTGCCAGTCGAAGGCGACGCCGTTGCCGCCCGGCAGTTGCGAACCCTTGGGTGGCTTGGCGTCGAACAGGAAGCGGTCGGCGATGCCGACGAACGGCTTTATCCGCTCCAGATCGGCAGCCTCGCTGACCGACAGCGCCTTTATAACCGGCAGGCCATAGCGGGCCTTCACTTCGGTCACCCGCTCTGGCGTTTCCGAACCGTGCAGCTGCAGCATGTCGGGCTGCATCGCAGCCACGATCTCGTCCAGGAAAGCGTCGCTGGCGTCGACGGTGACGGCGATCGCCAAGGCCTTGCCGCGCGCCGCCTCGCGCAGACGGCCGGCTTCGGCCGGCTCGACATAGCGCGGGCTTTTGGCGAAGAAAATAAAGCCGACATGACTGGCGCCGCCGGCCAGCGCCGCGGCCATTGCCTGGTCGGTCTTCAAGCCGCAGATCTTGATGTCGAGCGCCATGGCGCGGGAATTGGCACGAAAAGCGAAAAGAGTCGAGAAAAAGCATGCTGTTTGCCGGCCGGGCCAAAGGCGCTACTTATGGATGGACAGTGCAAGGCGGGAGCAGGACCATGGCCGACAGAACCATTGCCGAACTCAGGCAGAAGATCGCGCAGGCGCGCGAGGTCATCACCCATCTGATGGACAAGGCCGCGTTCAACGGCGCCGAGGCGCATCGCGCGCTGGATTATTTCGGCGGCGAAGCGTTTGAGGAGAATTTTCTGCCCTGGCCGCATCATGGAGATGAGGGACTGCGGCCGGAGGAGCTCAATGCGGCGAATGATGATTGAGTGGTTCACGCCGTGACAACCGATAGAGGTTGGTGGGACAGCGCCCCCCTCTGCCCTACCGGGCATCTCCCCCACAAGTGGGGAGATTGGCAGCTTCGGTGAAGGATCGCGACGGATCAGTTTAATCAGCGTCGTCTTATTCAAACGCAATCGCCTGCAGCGCGCCGCCATTGCGCTTCAGCCATGCCTTGCAGCGCTCGGTGTCCGGGCAGAGCTGTTCGCACAGTTTCCAGAATTTCGGGCCGTGGTTCATCTCCTTGAGATGCGCCACTTCATGCGCGACCAGGTAATTTATCACCGGAGACGGCGCCATCATGATGCGCCAGGAAAACGACAGATTGCCGTCGGAGGTGCACGAGCCCCAGCGGCTTGAGGTGTCCTTGAAGCGGATCGCCTTGGCGCGCTTGCCCAGCGCCTGCGTGTGCTTGACCACCAGCGCCTCGATCTCGCGCTTGGCCTCGCGCTTGAGGAAATCGGCGATGCGGCGCGGCAGGTGGATGCGGTCGCCATGCACGACCAGCAGCGGACCGCGCTCGTCGTGCGAGACGGTGACCGTGCCGCGTTTGGATGGCTCATGGACGATACGATGCGCCACGCCGCGCACCGGGATCTTGATGCCGGGCCGCACCTGCGGCCGGGCCGGCACCTTGGCCAGCCGCTGTTCCAGCCAGTCCTGATGGCGGTGCAGGAACTTTTCCACCTCGCCCCGGCGCAGGCCA
>JBDSLV010000332.1:0-8348 GCA_039916205.1 Mesorhizobium sp.
GTTCTGGAACACCACCTTCAGCAGGCTCGAAACGGCGAAACTGGTCAACAGCAGACTGGTGACGCTGGCGCCGCGCATCGGTCGGAACGCGATGCGTTCCATGGCAACGGCTGCCAGCGCACCACAGGTGACAGCGACAAGCACCGCCACCGGGAACGGAAACCCGAGCACCAGTGAGGCCAGTAGCGCGTAACCCGACAGGGTCATCAGTTCGCCATGGGCGAAGTTGATCAAGCCGACGATGGAAAAGACGATCGCCAGGCCCAGCGCCAGCAGCGCATAGACGCCGCCGAGGCTCACCGCATTGATGATCTGCTGCGCGATCATGCTCTAGGCTCCCAGATAAGCTTGACGGACGAGGTCCGAGGTGGCGAGTTCTTTTGCCGTGCCCGACAGCACCACTTCGCCATTGGCAAGAACGACGGCGCGGTCGGCGATCTCGAGCGCCAGCGCCACATTCTGTTCGACCAGAAGAATGGTCAGCCCCTTGTGGCGCAGTTCGGCGATGAGGTCGAAGACGGTATCAATCAATTGCGGGGCAAGGCCGAGCGACGGCTCGTCGAGCAGGATCATGCGCGGCTTGCCCATCAAGGCGCGGGCGATCGCCAGCATCTGCTGCTCGCCGCCGGAGAGATTGCCGCCCTTGACGCGATGATAGCGGCGCAGGATCGGGAACAGTTCCAGCATTTCTTCCTCGCGTGCCCTCGCCTCAACCGCCGGCAGATGTACCGCGCCGCCGAGGCGCAGATTGTCGGCGACGGTGAGGCTGGCGAAGATGCGGCGCCCTTCCGGCACCAGCGAGACGCCCTTGCGGGCGATCGCCTCCGGCGTCAGGCCAGTGATGTCGACACCGTCGAAGATCACTTTGCCTGCGGCTGCGGGCACCAGCCCGGCGATGGCGCCGAGCGTCGAGCTCTTGCCGGCGCCATTGGCACCGACCAGTGCGATGATCTCGCCGCTGTCGACGGTGAGGTCGACACGGCGCACCGCTTCGACTTCGCCGTATCGGATTTTCAGGGCTTCGACGCTCAGCATGACATCACGGCGCGGGAACGTCGGCGGCAGCGGGGATCAAGGTTTCGACGTGCTTCTGCTCGCCGCCTTCGTAGCGCATCAAGGCCACCGGCCTCAGCGGCATGCGATCGGTGCCGGCATAGGTGATCTTGCCGGTGATGCCTTCGAAATCTTTCAGGCCGGCGATGGCGTCGCGGATTGCCTTCGGATCGTCGGAACCGGCGGTCTTCACCGCCTGGTCGAGGATCAGGCCGATTTCGTAGCCATTGACCTCATAGGTCGATTCCGGTGCGTGACCGGCATATTTGGTGAAGGCGGCGTTGAAAGCCTCCAGCTTGCTGCCCGGCTCGGCATAGCCGGCCGCCGTATAGACGACACCGTCTACCAGCTTGCCCAGCGCCTTGATGGTCGGCGTGCCGATCGCATCGGCGCCATAGACCGGGATGGTGACGCCAGCGCCGCGCAATTGCTGGATGAAGGCGGGGAAATCAGGCTCGTAAGCCGCCGTCATGATCAGGTCCGGCTTGTCTACCAGGCCCTTGATGTTGGTAATCTCGGCTGAAAAATCAGGTTGCCCCATGGTGAAGGTGCCGCGCCCGACAATGGTGCCGCCCTTCTTCTCGAACACCTTGCCGAAATACTCCGGCAGGTTGGCGGTGTAGGTGGTGTCCGGTGAGGTCAGCAGGAAGACCTTCCTCTTGCCTTCGGAGAGCGCGAAGTCGGCTACTGCTGTCGCCTGCACATTATCGGCGGGATAGGTCCCGAACATGACATCGCCAACCGCACCGGTCAGCACCGGCGCGGAGCCGCAGAGCGTCAATGTTGGAATGCCAAGCGGCTGGGTGAGCTGGCCAGCGGAGATCGAGGGATCGGCATCGCAAGGCGTGATCATGATCTTGGCACCGGCGTCGATCAGTTCCTGAGTGACCGTCGCTGTCTGCGCCGTGTCCGAACGGGTGTCCTTGATCAGCAGCTTGACGGTGTATTTGCCGCCGAGCCCGCCCTTGGTGTTGAGTTCGTCCAGCGCCATGCGAAGCCCGGTGAGCGCGGGCTGATCATAAGGGGCGAGAATGCCGGTCTGGCCGGTCGCGGCGCCAATGATGATCTCCTCGGCGGAAGCCGCCGAAACAAATGTCGTGCCGAACACCGCCGCGCAGAGCGCGGCGCGGTGAAGGTGGTACAGGCTTGGCATGTCGGTTCTCCTCTGGATTTTTTATGGTTGGCTTGTTGTTGATGTGGATCATGCAGTCTGGGGTTCAGATCCCGTCTTGGCGCGGGCGGTACGGCTGCCGAGATAGGCGGCGATCACCGCCGGGTTCTTCTGCACGTCGGTCGGAATGCCGTCGGCAATGACGCGACCATGGTCGATGACGACGATGCGTTCGCAAAGGTTCATCACCAACCGCATGTCATGTTCGATCAGCACCACACCGATACGGCGCTCGGTGCGGACCGCCGAGAGAATGGAGACCAGTTCGGCGGTTTCCACCGCGTTCATGCCCGCTGCCGGCTCATCGAGCAGCAGGAAGCGCGGCTTCAGGGCCAGGGCGCGCGCCACTTCCAGCCGCCGCCGCTGGCCATAGGCGAGCCTCGCCGCCGGCTGATCGGCAAACTTGTCCAGGCCCATGCGGGCCAATTCGCGCATCGCGGCGGCCTCGGCCTGACCAAGATCGGGTTCGATCTGACGCGCTGCGACGACAACATTCTCCAGAACGGTCATCTGCGGGAAGACGCGGATGTTCTGGAAGGTGCGTGCGATGCCCGAGCGAGCGAAGCGGAAGGCAGAGGCTTGTTTCACCGCACCGCCCAGCGAAACGGTTCCCGCACTTGGCTCGACATCGCCGGCCAGCATGTTGAGCAGCGTCGTCTTGCCGGCGCCATTCGGGCCGATGATGCCGGTGATGCTGTCGGTCGTGAAGCTGAGCGTGATATCATCCACGGCAACGACACCGGCGTAGCGACGCGAAAGGTGGTTGGCCGTCAGCCGGTCACTGCCTACAAGCTCAGGCGGTGCAGCCGAAGCCGTCACGGTCTGGCGTCCTGAACGGCGCAGGAAGTTCAGTTCGCGATCACCGAAAAGCCCGGTCGGCCGCCGCCAGATAACCAGGATCATGGCAACCGCCAGGACTCCTTGGGTCAGGCCGAACATGACCGGCAGATGCAGGCCGAGCACCTCGCCGCCGCCTTCGAAACGGCGTACGACTTCGATCACCACAATGGTGATGACGACGCCGGCGAAAGCGCCGAGCGACGAACTCATGCCGCCGACGATCAGCATGGCGAGCAAGGTGAAGCCGAGGTCGAAATAGAAATCGCGCGGCGAGAAAGCGCCGAGAAATTGCGCCATCATGGCTCCGGCCGCCATGGCGGCGACAACGCCGGCCACCCAGGCGGCGAGCCGGGCCGTACGCTGGTCGACACCGACGGCGGCAGCACCGCGCTCGTCATCGGCGGCGGCTCGGGTGCCGAGGCCAAAGGCGGTTTCGCGAAACAGCCTTGCCGCCACCAGCGCCACGGCCGCGATGGCAATTGCCGTCCATAGGCCAACCTCGCGCGGCACCCCGTAGAAGGGCTGGCTGCCCCTGGTGATTTCGCGCCCGGCGACCAGCAGCGTGTAGACGATGATCAGCATGGCCAGCGTTGCGATCGATGCACTCGATCCGGTCAGCCTCAACAGTGGCGTCCCCGTCAAAAGGCCGATTGCCACCGCAAGCACCAGCACGACGGCCAATGCAGCGAAGAAAGACAGTTCGTGGCCGGCAAGAAACTGCGGCAGATCGCGCAGAGCCGTGCGCTGCAGCGCCGCCGGCATGGTCAAGATACCGGTGGCATAGGCGCCCAGCCCCATAAAGGCGGCGTGACCGAAGGAAACAATGCCGCTGTTGCCGGAGAATACCTGCAGGCCAAGCACCGCCGTCAGCATGATTGCGGCATAGGTGACGACGCGCTGCATGGCCGCGCCGCCGAAGACATAGGCGGCGAGCGCCGCCAGCAGCAAAGCCGCCACCATGCACAAGGCATCAGCGGTTGCGTTGCGGAATGCGGCTGGCATGAAGCTGCGTGCCTTGCTCTCGTTCATTGCAATCGACACCATCACGCGGCCTTGAAACGGTTGGGCGAAAATGGCGCCAGGATAGGTTGAGCCCCTTCGGTGACCAGTCTGGCGACCGCTTCGCCAACCGCCGGTCCGGTTTTAAAACCATGGCCGGACGAGCCAGCTGAAACGATCAGTCCTTCGACGCCAGGCATGGCGCCGATGACCGGGAGATCGTCGGGGCTCATGTCATAGAGCCCGGCGTAGCCCGGCCGGATGCCGAGTTCGGCCATGGCAGGCACACGCGTTGCGAAGGTTTCAAGAATCTCGACCGATTCTGCCTCCTCGACGCCTTCCATGTAGTCGTCCGGATTTTCCACCAGACGCGGGCGGCCGGCATGTTCCTGGCGCATGCCGGTGCCGCCTCCAGCCCAGGTGCCGGCGAGAATGACACCGTCATTGTCAGGTCGCGCATAATTGCAGGAAACATCGTCGCACCAGGCGAAAGGCATGACCTGACGCGCCTTGCCGCCAGCATCGAGCACCGCCATCGGATGGCGTTCGACATGCAGCGGCAGATCGAGATTGGCAGTGGCCAACAGGCGGCGTGTCCATGGCCCGGCGGCAAGCACAACCGTGTCGGCGTTGAGTACGGTTCCATCGGCGAGCGTGACGCCTGTGACGCGGTCACCGTCTCGGACAAGCCGCTCGACGCCGGTGTTCTGCAGGATCCTTGCGCCATGGGCACGGGCAGCGCGGGCAATCGCATTCGTGGCGCCGAAAGCATCGGCATAGCCATATTCAGGTTCCCACAACGCCAAGGCAACATTGTCCAGCGCAAAGCCGGGTGCTGCGTCGGCGAAAGCCTGGGGCGACAGCGTCTGGATCAGCGCCCCCTCGCCGCGAATGCGTTCGGCGGCTTCCGTCCAGCTCGCTTCATTGTCCTTGCCGCACACCCACATCATGCCAACTTCGGTGACAAAGGAGCCCTCGCCAGCGATCTCCGGCAGTGACACCAATATCTCGCGGCCACGAATGGCGAGCTGTGACAGTTCCGGCATCAGATAGAAGGCATGCAGCAAGGCGGACGACTTGCCCGACGGGCCGCCTGCGGGATGCGTCTGCTCGATGAGTGTTACCGCCGCCCCGGCGGCAGCCAGATGATAGGCAGCGCTTGATCCGACAATTCCCGCGCCAACGACAATGACGTCGCTTCCGTTCCGCATAGTTGTTCCCCACAGTCTCTCTGGCTGTTTTGCGACAAGCTAGAGCCAACAAACGCACTATGTCAACATCTCTTCATTCTTGACCGAAATTTAAATCTCTGTAATAAACTCAACACACCGAGGCAGAGAGCCCAGCACGCATTCCGGGGAGGCCCATGGCGATACGCGATGTTCTGATGCGCCAGGATTTGGCGCTGACGCCGTTGGAGGAAAAGATTGTCCGCCTGCTTCTGACGGACTATCCGACCTCTGGCCTTGGCACTGCTTCGGCGCTGGCGCGACGCGCCGGGGTGAGCGACCCGACCGTGGTCAGGCTGGTGGTGAAGCTCGGCTACGAAGGCTTCCCGGATTTTCAATCGAAGCTTCTGGCGGAAGTCGAAGCAAGGCTGCATTCGCCTTTGCTGATGATGGAGGCCAAGCGGCAGAGCGGCACCAATGACAGCGCCGTGTTGGCCTATCTCGATTCCGTCACCGTGGCATTGCAGAAAGCCACCGCCGCCACGCCGGTCCAGACCTATGAACGGGCGGCTCGCCTGTTGATGGAAACCAAGGGCGAGGTTGTCCTGGTCGGCGGCCGGTTCAGCCGTCACATCGCAGGCATACTTGCCGGATGTCTGCTGCAGTTTCGCTCCGGGGTCCGCGATCTCGGCGTGCTCTCGCCGCCGACGTTCGACACGCTGGCGGACCTTGGCCGCCGCGACGTTTTGATCGTCTTCGATTATCGCCGCTATCAGCTCGACGTGATGGCCTATGCAAAGCAGGCAGCAGCATCCGATGTCCGTATTCTGCTGTTCACCGACCAATGGCTGTCGCCGATATCAGACCTTGCCGAAGTCACCATCGTCAGCCCGCTCGAAGTCGCCTCGCCCTTCGACACGCTGGCGCCGGCGATCGCGCAAGTGGAAGCCCTCGTCGCCTACATCGTTTCAACGCTTGGCGATGAAGGCCGCGCCCGCATCGAGCGGCTGGAAAAGCTACGGCATGCCAATGCCGTGACGCTCGACAGCGATGCCGAAGACGGCGGCGCACGCAAGACACCCGGACCCAAATCAGCAAAGCAGGACCACAAGGCATGACCCAAGCCCTTCCCAAGCGAAACGAAGCCTTCCGCCCCGGCGAAACGGCGATCCTGCTCGTTGACATGCAGCGCATCTGGCTTGAGCCGGGCGCTGATCCATCGCACCCGGAACGCGGCCCTGACCACTATTTCTACCGCCAGACATCGTCGCAGACGATTCCCAACCAGGAACGTTTGCTGGCAGCCGCGCGCGCCAACGGCGTCGAGGTCATCCACACCATTATCCAGAGCCTGACAGAAGACGGCCGTGACCGCTCGCTCGACCACAAGCTGACGCCCATCCATGTCGCGCCCAGCCTCCCCGAGGGCCTGCCGGTGCCATCGCTGGCGCCGGTCGGCGACGAGATCATGCTGCCGAAGACGTCATCCGGCCTCTTCAATTCAACCAATGTCGACTACCTGCTGAAGAATCTTGGCATTCGCTACCTCGTCGTGGTGGGCGTACTCACTGATCAATGCGTTGACATGACGGTGCGCGACGGTGCCGATCGGGGCTATCTCATAACGTGCGTCTCGGACGCCTGCGCCACCATCACGCAGGAGCGCCATGACATCGCGCTCAAGGCGTTCGGCGGCTATTGCTGGGTCACCGACACCGATACCGTTGTCGCTCGTTTCGAAGGCCTGGGAAAAACTGCATGACATCGACCGTCGAACCTCTGGTTGCAGTCGTCACCACGGATCTCTCCGCCGTCACGCGGGGCCGCTTCGTTGTCGAAAGCAAGCTGCAGAAAACCGCAGCGACCGGCGTCGGCTGGCTACAGGCCAACCTGTCGCTGACGCCGTTCAACTCGATCGTCAATCCCAATCCCTGGGGTTCGTCGGGCGACCTGCGGCTCATACCCGATCTCAAGGCGCGGTTTCGCACCGCGCGGACCGGATCGGCGACGCCTTTTGACATGGTTGCCGGCGACCTCGTCGAACTCGACGGCAGCCCCTGGCTTGGCTGTACGCGGACAATGCTCAGGGATGCACTGGCGGACCTGAAGGCCGCGACCGGCCTCTCCGTCGTTGCAGCCTTCGAGCATGAGTTCCATGTTGCCGATGGCGGCTTCGCGCCGGCACATTCATTGTCGTTCGCGGCGCTCAGGCGAGCCGATCCGTTCGCGCCCAACCTGATGGCGGCGCTGGAGGAAGCGGGCATCGGGCCCGAAGTCGTCATCGCCGAATTCGGCAGTGAACAATTCGAGGTGACGAATGAGCCAGCAGACGCTCTGACCGCAGCGGACCGGGCCGTCGCAATCCGCGAAATCACCCGGGAATTGGCGCGCAATGCCGGATGGCGCGCCAGCTTCGCCCCCAAGCCCGCCCCCGACGCTGTCGGCAACGGCGTGCATATCCATTTCAGCTTTGTCGACGAGGCCGGCAAGCCGGCGACCTATGATCCGGCGCAACCCGGCGGCCTTTCCAGCCGGGCCGGCGCCTTCTGTGCCGGCGTGCTGCGCCATCTGCCAGCGATAACCGCGATGACGGCGTCGAGCGTGTCGTCGTTCTACCGGCTGAAGCCGCACAGCTGGAGCTCGTCCTACACCTGGCTGGCAGATCGCGACCGCGAGGCGACCCTGCGCATCTGCCCGACGGTGACGATCGGCGGACGCGACCCGGCACGGCAATTCAATGTCGAGTACCGGGCCGCCGATGCCACCGGCAATCCCTATCTGTCGCTTGCGGCAATCGTGCGCGCCGGGCTGGAAGGGCTGAAAGCCAAGCTGCCGTCGCCGCCGTTGGTCACCGGCGATCCGACCCTGATGAGCGAGGCGGAACGGGCAAAGCTCGGCCTGGTGCGCCTGCCGGAAACCTTGCCGGCGGCGCTGGACGCGCTGCTGGCCGACAGCACGGTCACCGGCTGGTTCGCACCGGCCTTCATCGAGACTTTTGTCGGCGTCAAGCAGCACGAGAGCGAACGCATGGCCGGGCTCGACCCGGTTGCGGTCTGCGATGTCTACCGGACGCTCTATTGATGACTGCACAGCCTGAAAAAGACTGGCCGGCCGCC
>JBDSLV010000333.1:0-3697 GCA_039916205.1 Mesorhizobium sp.
CATATTCCTGGAATCCGGCGCGTTGGAAGCCCCGGGCGACGCAGTCGGTTACGCCGGCGATCTTGAACTCTTTTTCAGCCACGCACATGTTGATCGGGCCGTCCCAGCGTCCACCGCGCTCGGCGTCTTCTGCATAAAGATAGTAAAACCTTGATGACAGCGGTCCCTCGATCAACGTCTTGCAGCTCGATCCTTCGATGTGCCACCAGCCCTCGGTGATCCAGCCGGCCTTGGCGCGATAGCCTATGCCGACCCCAACGAGGTTCTGCGTGGCGTTGCAGACACGGAAATCGGCCCGCGCCGGCGTGGCCGTAACCATCGCCGACAGGCCGATCGCAAGGATCAGGAGCGGCATGGCGAAAGCATAGCGCATGCGCTGCCCGCCGGCGGAACCCAACCTGAAACCCCTCAAGAACCACATCAGCATCTCTCTGCGCCCCTTTTCGGAAAAGTCCGGGCGCATGTCAACGCGCCGTTTTGTCCAATTCCAATCGATTTAGAAAGGCTCCGGCGCACAATTCGCCGGCTTCTGCCAGATTTCCTGAGAAACCTTGGCCAAACAACGGCATTGCGCAAGCGTCGTCTTCGTGGAATGACGATAGCATCCTCCCCGGAAGCCAGCGAACAGACCATTTCCCGCCAATGACCCGATCCACAGTTTTCGCGCCTTTCGATGTCGTCGAAGGCGACCGCAAGCGAGGCATCGTGCTCCTGGGCGATCACGCCCGCCGCGAATTGCCGGAGGATTATCGCAGCCTCGGCCTACCGGCAGCGGAGTTTGACCGCCATATCGCTTACGACATCGGCGTCGAGGCTGTAACCCGCGAACTGGCCGCTCTGCTTGGTGTTCCGGCGGTGCTCGCCAATTTCTCACGACTGCTGATCGATCCCAATCGCGGCGAGGATGACCCGACGCTGATCCGTCAGCTCTATGACGGCACTGTCGTGCCCGGCAATTACCCGCTTGCCGCTGAAGAGCGCGAGAGGCGGCTCGACAATTTCTACCGCCCCTATCACGACGCCGTCGGCGCCATGATCGCTTCCGTGGCGCATGCTTCCGCGCAGGCGCCTTTCATCTTCTCGGTACATTCCTTCACGCCGGTCATGCAGGGCATCAAGCGCCCCTGGCATGTCGGCATCCTGTGGGACCTCGACGACCGAGTGGCGCGGCCATTGATCGATATGCTGGCCGCCGACGAGAGCCTCATCGTCGGCGACAACGAGCCCTACGATGGCGCATTGCGCGGCGACACCATGTACAAGCACGCCATCGTCAATGGCTTTGCCCACGCATTGATCGAGATCCGCCAGGATCTGATCGCCAACGCCAGGGACGCGCTTGCATGGGCGGAGCGGCTGGCGCCGATCGTTGACGCGATCGACCGTCGTCCCGATATACATGTCGTCAGGCAATTCGGCTCGCGCACCGGGCCGCTTTAGGCCGCAAGGAGCTTTCGATGACCGAACTCAGCCCCACACTCACGCCACTGAGCGACGAGCAGAAACGCGATTTCGAGGCCGCTGCCTTCCGCCGGCTGGTGGCGCATCTCAGGGAACGCAACGATGTGCAGAATATCGACCTGATGAATCTCGCCGGCTTCTGCCGCAACTGCCTGTCGAACTGGTACCGCGACGCCGCCAACGCGGAAGGCGTCGATCTCTCCAAGGATCAGTCGCGGGAGATCGTCTACGGCATGACTTATGCCGAATGGCAGGCGCTCAACCAGACCGAGGCCTCCGACGCCAAGAAGGCGGAGTTCGAGGCAAGACGGCCAAAGGACCACTAGCCACCCTGCATCCTCGATCACGTTCAAGGCCCGTTTGGCCCAAATGGTTCCTCGAAACAGCGCTTGACTGAAAATTGAATCGATCTAATTTGCCCCGCGAAGCCATTTTTGACCGGATTCGCCTTATGAACGTATCGAACGCCATGCAGACGGCCATTCGTGGACGCTGGGCCGTGGCAGCCATTTTTCTGGCCAACGGCTTTGTGACCGGAAGCTGGGCACCGCAGATTCCGGTCTTCCTGACCCGGCTCGACATCAGCAAATTCACGCTTGGGTTGCTGATCCTGCTGTTCGGCGCCGGCGCGGTCACGGCCATGACCTGGTGCGGTCACCTGATCTCGAAACACGGTTCGCGCACCGTGCTGCGCTGGTTCGCGCTGTGCGGCAGCCTGGGCCTGCTGGTCGTGGCACTGGCACCCGATGTGCCACTGGCGGCCATCGCCATGTTCATCTTCGGCGGCTCGATCGGCGGCATGGATGTCGCCATGAATGCGAACGCGGTGGTCGTGGAACGAAAATTGAGCCGCGCGATCATGTCTTCCTCGCACGGTTTCTGGAGCCTCGGCGGATTCGCCGGCGGCGGGCTCGGTGGCTTCGCCATCCAGCACTACGGTCACCTTGTGCATGCAGCGGGGGTGACGGCTATAGCGTTCGCCGTGATTGCGGTAGCGGTCCGTCACCTGGTCGCCGAGGACAAGCCGCAGGCGGTCGAACATCGCAAATTCTCACTGCCGGCAAACCCCCTAGTCTACCTGATCGGGCTGATGGCACTGCTGACGATGATCTCCGAGGGAGCGGTACTCGACTGGGCAGCGCTGTATCTGCGGCAAGAGCTCGGCGCCGATCTCGCGGTCGCCGGACTTGCCTATGCCGCGTTCTCCGGCGTCATGGCGATCATGCGCTTCTTTGGCGATGGCGTGCGCAACCGCTTCGGCGCGGTGACGACGCTGCGTGGTTCGGCGATAATCGCCGCTGCCGGCATGCTGGTCGCCGGCCTGTCGCCCTCGCCCTGGCTGGCCATCGCGGCTTTTGCCCTGTGCGGCTTCGGCATTGCCAACATGGTGCCGATCATCTTCTCCGCTGGCGGCAACCAGGAAGGCATGTCGTCGGGCACCGGCATGAGCGTCGTCACCACGATGGGTTATTCCGGCATCCTGGTGGCGCCGTCGGCGATCGGCTTCGTCGCCGAACACTTCAGTTTCGGCCCGATCTTCATTGCCATGGCGGCTCTGCTGATCGTCGTTCTGCTAATGGCCGGCTTGGCTCATCGTGCCGAGTTCGCTCCCGAGGCCGCGCCAGCCGAGTAGCGCTTGAACGCCTCGAACAGAAAATCAGCGACGCGGCGGATGCGCACACTGGTGCGCACGTCACGATGCATGGCAAGCCAGACCGGCAGCGTCGGCAAGGCAAAGCCAGGCAGCACCTTCTCCACCAGCGGATCGCGGTCCGCCAGCGGCTCCTGGCCGAAACCGATGCCGTTTCCTGTCCGCACCGCCTCCCACAAAACGATCTGATTGTCTGCTCTGAATTGAAAGGCGTGGCGGTCAAGCTTGACGCCGGCGGCGGCAAAGCCCCGGATGGCGGTGTCGTCGCGATCGAAACCGATCAGTCGATGGCTGACGAGATCTGACGCTGTCGTGGGCCGGCCGGCCCGGTCGAGATAGGATGTCGCCGCGCAGACGCACAAAGGAATGTCGCAGACCTTGCGCGCCACCAGCTCGTTCTGCGCCGGCTTGACCATGCGGATGGCGATGTCGGCAGCCCTGCGTAGCAGGTTCTCGACCTGGTTTGACGGCACGATCTCGACCTCGATACCCGGCTCCTCAAGTCCGAGCCGCGCCATCATTTCCGGCAGGACATAGGCCGACACCACCTCGCTGGCGGCGATACGCACCGTGCCTTCGATCGCC
>JBDSLV010000334.1:0-26574 GCA_039916205.1 Mesorhizobium sp.
CGGTGTAGACGCCATTGTGGAATGTGGTCAGGACGCCGCCCATGCGCTCGGCGCTTTCGGCGGCGAAATAAGCCTTGTCGACGGTTTCGACGCGCAGCGCGTTGACGAAGCCATCGGCGAAATCGTCGGTGATATCGATATGTTGCGAGTTGATCTTGGTGCCGTCGCTGTTGATGATCTCGACATTACCGCTGGCAACGAGCCGCTTGGTATTGCGATCATACACGACCCGCTGGGCGACGAGCTTGTTGCCACCATAGTCGATCTGGACGCCGCCGACGGCGGTGACCGTCTGATTATCGTTGTTATAGACAAGCGTATTGGCCGCCAGCAGCATCTGCGAGCCGGGCGGAACGCTCGCCGCCATGTCGCCGACCTCCTGCGCGAGCGACGGCATCGGAACGGCGCAGGCAAACAGGCACGCCAAGGCGGTCGCCGCATAGAGGCGCGCCAAACCGGCCTGCCTGTTGCTGGGCAAAAACGCCTCCCTCACTAGCCGTCTTCCTTGTATAGCAGGAAAGTCACCCCGAAGAACATAGCTACTACAACTGGCACCCAGGCGGCCACGGCGGTAGGCACGAATCCCGCCACGCCGAACGCCTTCACCAGCACAGAAACGACATAAAGCAGAAAGCCAGCGATGATGCCACCCAGAATCATCGTCGCGGACTGTCCCATCCGGGCAAATCGCATTGAAACTGTTGCCGCAATCAGCGTCATGGCGACGAGAAGGAACGGCAACGCCACCAGAGAATCAAACTGCATGGCGAAGGCATCCGCCTTCAGGCCGAAGGAGCGGGCAACCTCGATCTTGCCGGGCAGGTCATAGAACGGAATGGTTTCCGGGCGCGCCAGCCGCTCCTGCACGAATTCCGGCTTGAGGTTGGTCGCTACGCGATCGTTTGCCGCAGGCTTGATCGTGCCGTCCTTGAAGGTCTTTACGTCCTGCAAATCCCAATAACCGTCGCGCAGGAAAGCCCGCGCCGCGTCCTTGCGTTCAACGATATTGCCTTGCGGATCGAGAATGAAGAAGACGGCATCGGCCATCTCCAGGCCCTGGTTGAGGATGGCGCGCGCACCGATAATGGTGTCGCCGGAACTGGTTTTCTGGCGGATCCAGGGTGCGGCATCGGCGGAAACGGTGTTGGATTTGCCGGAACGCAGCTCGGTCTCGATCTGCTCGGACAAGGAAAAGGCATGCGCGGCGAGCGGGTTGATGACACCGACCGACAAGGCGCCGAACAACAGTGCGCCGATGCAGCATGGCAACAGAAACTGCCACGCGGAAACGCCGGCGGAGCGGGCGATGACCAGTTCATATCTTCGATTGAGTGAGACCAGCGTCGCCATGGCAGAGAAAAGGCCGACAAACGGCACTGTCTGCAGCATGATCATCGGTATCCTGAGCGCGGAAATGGCGACCGCTGTCCCGTAGGTGAAACCGGGCAGGCCGGTTGTCCGGCCGGACAACTCGGTGAAGTCGATGAGGAACACCAGCGCCAGCAGGCCGATGAAGAACCAGAACGTGATCGTCACGTAGCGGAAGAAAAAGTAACGGCCCAGCGTCCAGCCCATCAGCTGACCCCTTGCCCGGATGCGCCACGCCCAAACAAACGCGCCTTGATGGCGTTCCAGCCGTCACCCATGCGGGCAGCCAGATTTGTCATCCAGTCGGCCCAGGCCACCGGCAGTTCCATGGTGCGGTTGGAGACGATGAACCAGATCGCCACCGCCGATGCCACGATGGGAATGCCATAAACCAGATAGGCGTATTGCGGCACGTCGTCGGCCTTGCTGGCGGCAAAGAACCCGAGCCAGCGCACGAACAGCGATATGGTGATGGCCGTTATCAGCGGATTGACGCGCGCTTCACGATGCGAGCGCGCATCTCCCGCGACCGCCAGCGCGATCAGCGCGAAGACCAGCGAATATGTCCATTCCGAAAAACGCTGGTTGACCTCGGCCAGGTACTCGTTCGGACTTTGCTGGTAATTCTTGTCGTTGGGGCTCGGATTGAGCAGATATTGGGTTGTCTGGTCCTTCGGCAGCAGCGTTACCTGGGAAGCCGCCGCCATGAAGGCGGACATGTCGAAGGCATATGAGGTGAACCGGATGACCGACAGATCGCCAGTCAGCGTTTTGCGATGGATGACACCGTCATTCATCATCAGCACCTTCTCGCCGGCGCGTTCGATGATGCTTCCGGTCTTGGCGTAGTAGACAAGATTGACGCCTTCTTCGCGCGAATCGGCGACAAAGATGCCGCCCAGCCGATTGTCGGGAAGCCGCTCGCCGATCTGCAGGAACAGGCCTTCTTCGATCTTGCGGAACGTGCCTTCCTGGATGATCAGCGACAGCAGATCCGCACGGGATGACGCGATCAGAGCGCGATTTTTCTGGCGCGCATAGGGATCGATTCCGTTGTCGACGGCGAAGGAAAAGACGGCGGCCGCGAGTGCCAGAAGCATGATCGGCCGCACGATAGTCCAGCGCGAGGCGCCAGCCGCGTTGACGACGGCGAGCTCGGAATCCGAGTTCATGGTGCTGAGCGTCTGGGCGACGGCCACGACCAGGGCAAATGGCACGACGATCGGGATGATCGAAGGGAGAATGAGACCGGCGACTTCGAAGAAGGTGAAGGCGGATTGACCGCTGTCGGTGACAAGGTTGATCTTGGCCAACACCTGCGTTGTCCACACAATGGCCAATGTCCAGACAAGCGCTGCCAGGAAGACCACGAAAGCGCGGCGCATGATGTAGCGTTCAACGACCTTCATGAAAGGCTTTTCTCGATTTTCTCGAACGGCATCATGCCACCTGACAAGGTAGCGGTCCGGCGACGCCCGCACAACTGGTTCCATCGGCGGTTTTCATGGGCGGCTCGATCTGGCTCCGTTCCATATCACGCGCCCCGATGACCTGGAGTGTCGGCGGCAATGGATAATAAACGGCGAACATCGATGGTTAACAACAGGTTGCGGCAGGAAGCGGGGCCGTTCCGCGACGAATCGCCATCGATTCCATCCGCCATATGGGGTGCGATTTCGGCAAAGTCTTGCCAAATGCTGGAAAACGACCAAATGTCGCGCGATCTTGAAAGCCGCTTCATCGTGCATTAGCGCCACTCCCGAAAGCAGGACATAATGACTTCGAGACCTTCGATCGCCTTCGCCAAATTTACCGCACCGAAAAAGGGCAGCGTTTTCGTGCTGCCGGCCGATGACGGCGGTCTGGGCGAGACGGCAAAGGCATGCGACCCGGCAAAAACACTTGAGCGGGCTTTTCCCGTGGCCGAATTCACCGCCAAGCTCGGCAGTGTCGTCGAAATCCTGGCGCCGGAGGGCACTGCGCTCGACAGGCTGGTGGCGGTCGGCGCCGGCAAGGTCTCGGGGCTCGACGAATACGCCTGGATGAAACTTGGCGGCACCATTGCGGCGTCATTGCGCAAGGCCACGGATGTGGCTGTGGTACTCGAAATTGCCGGTGCTTCGCCAAGCGGAAAGGACGCGGCAAATCTGGCCGCGGGTATTCTTTTGCGCAGCTATGCCTTCGACAAGTACAAGACGAAGAAGGACAAGGACGACACCAAGGGAGACGCGAAAAAGCCCGCCAAGGTGACCATCCTGACCGCGGATCCGGCGGCCGCGAAAAAGGCCTTTGCCGATATGGAAGCCGTGGTCGACGGTGTGCTTCTGGCCCGTGACCTGGTCAATGAGCCGGCAAACGTGCTTGGACCAGTGGAATTTGCCGCGCAGGCCAAGGCGTTGGAAGCGCTTGGCGTCAAGGTCGAGATTCTGGCCGAGAAGGAGATGAAAAAACTCGGCATGGGCTCGCTGCTTGGCGTCGCCCAGGGCTCGCCGCGAGGCGCCCGAATGGCTGTCATGCAGTGGAACGGTGGCAAGGCCAAGGACAGTCCGGTCGCTTTCGTCGGCAAGGGCGTCACGTTCGACACCGGCGGCAATTCGATAAAGCCGGCATCGGGCATGGAAGACATGAAGGGCGACATGGGCGGCGCGGCCGCCGTGACCGGACTGATGCACGCGCTGGCCGCGCGCAAGGCCAAGGCCAATGTCGTCGGCATCATCGGGCTGGTCGAAAACGCTGTCGATGGCCATGCGCAGCGGCCCGGTGACATCGTCAATTCGATGTCGGGGCAGACCATCGAGGTGCTCAACACGGATGCCGAAGGCCGCCTCGTTCTGGCGGACGCGCTCTGGTATTGCAACGACCGTTTCCAACCCAAATTCATGGTCAACCTGGCCACGCTGACCGGCGCCATCATGGTGGCGCTCGGCCAGCACTATGCCGGCCTGTTCTCCAACAATGACGAACTGGCGGAGCGACTGACGGCGGCGGGGCAAGCAACGCAGGAGCGTTTGTGGCGCATGCCGCTTGGTGCTGAATACGACAAGCTCATCGATTCCAAGAACGCCGACATGAAAAACATCGGCGGCCGCTACGGTGGCGCCATCATCGCCGCGCAATTCCTGCAGCGCTTCGTCAAGGATACGCCCTGGGCGCATCTCGATATCGCCGGCACCGCGATGGGCTCGCCGTCGAACGAGATCAACCAGTCATGGGGCTCGGGCTTCGGCGTCAGGCTGCTTGATCGGTTGGTACGCGACAACTACGAGGGGTGAAGAGCTTCGAGGCGCGACCATGACCGATATCCTCTTCTACCACATGACCGAATCGACGCTCGAGGACGCGCTTCCTGGCCTTCTCGAGCGCAGCGTCGATCGCGGCTGGCGCGCGGTGGTGCAAACCGGCACCGAGGAGCGGCGCGATGCGCTTGATCAGCACCTGTGGACCTTCCGCGACGATTCGTTCCTTGCGCATGCGACCGATCGCGAGCCCCATTCCGAGGATCAGCCGGTTCTGCTGACCACCGGTGACAGCAACCCCAATGACGCCAAGATCCGCTTCCTTGTCGACGGCGCGTCACCCTCGGACCTCGGCGCCTACGAGCGTGCCGTGTTCCTGTTCGATGGCCACGACAGCGGCCAGGTCGCGGCGGCGCGTACGCACTGGAAGACCATGAAGGACGCCGGCCACGCCGTCACCTACTGGCAGCAGACGTCCGACCGCCGCTGGGAGCGCAAGGCGTAGCAAGACGCACTTCGGCTAAGCGATGGCCTAGGAACCACAAGGCCATCGCCACCTGTCCTCACGGCGTCATTCGCCGCCCATTTCCTTCTTGAATGTGTCGAAATCCACCTGCATGCCGTTGAAGACCGTGCTCCAGTGGCGGGTCAGCGCCGACATCGCAACCGCCTCCTGGATTTCTTCCTCGCTGGCGCCGAAGCGTTTCGCATCCTGGGTGTCCGACCAGATGCAATAGGTGCAGGGGATCTGTGCGGCCACCGCCAGCGAGATCAGCGCCTTGACTTTGGGCGGCAGCGCCGTCTTGTCGCTGAGTTCGATACTCTTGACCTCAGCCCATGCACCGGGCAGACCGGCCTTTGGGAACTGCTTCACGAAGCTCGGCACGCCGCCCATGGTCGATTGGATGTCCTTGATCGTAGCGTCATACTCGTCTGCCTGCGCAGGCATTGAGGCCAGCATGAGGGTGCAGGCGGCGGCGAGCAGGTGCGTGGACGTGTGGCGAATGGAAGAATGAATCAATTGCATGGACATGATGTTCTCCTCTGGTTTTTGCCAACCTTACGGTGCAAGGTGACGCGGAAACTGAACCTTACAGTGTAAGTTGTCAAGCGGCGCAATGGACTCATCGACAAAAAAGGCCAGATCCCGTCAGCGGTTGTCGCGGCAGATGATCGAGGATGCAGCCTTCGAGGTGATCGAGAAGGAAGGGCTTGCCGGGTTTTCGACGCGCAAACTGGCGTCGGCGCTCGGCTGCGAGGCGATGAGCATCTATCATCACTTCCCATCGATGGCGCATCTGTTCGAGGCACTGGTCGACAGGCTGGTCGGAGGGCTGAAAATGCCTGATGCCAGCTTGCCATGGCGGCAACGGATGCGTTTCGTCATCGAGGATTTCAGGCGCGCCGGCCGCGACCATCCGGCCTTCGCGCCATTCTTCGTCACCTACCGGATGAATTCGCCAACCTGCCTGGCCTGGCTGGACGGCATCATAGGCCTGTTCAACGAAGGTGGCTTCGACCGCGAACAGAGCGCGCGATTGTTCCGTGCTGTCGGCTACTATCTCATGGGCGCGGTGCTGGACGAAACCGCCGGTTACGCCGCGGGGCCGTCGGCCATCACCACGGTCAGCGACGAGCAACTGGCTCAAGACTTCCCTAATGTGAATGCCGCCGGCCGGTTTTTTGGCAAGGCGGAATTCGACACCACTTTCAACCTCGGTCTCGATATGCTGCTGGACGAGATGGAACGCATCCGCGACGGCGGCAATACCAGATAGTTGCAAGGGACCATCCGATGCGCGCTCTCTTTCTGCTCATCCTGCTTGCCGGCGCTGGTATTGGCGTCGTCTATCCCTTTGCGATGACCAATTTCTCCGGCCATGAGATCGGCAGCTGGCGCGTCTATGAGCAAGGCAAGTTCAAGCCTGCGACTGTGTCATTGAAGACTGGTGATGCACCCGTGCGTGTCCTGGTTGACCTCACCGCCAGGGCCGAGCGCATCGTTTCTCAGCAACGCGCCGTGTTGACCATCACGGCTGGCACCGGTGGCCGCACGGTTCTCGCCGATACGCTGCGGTTCAATCACTCCGATCCGCGCGAGGCGAGCCCGCAACTGCCGGACAAGATCTTTCGCGACGAAGCCGGTCTGATCACCGATGTTGCCGATGGCGCCTATACGTTCACCGTTGGGCCAGGCGATGCCGAGAGCATTCCCATACGGGCGGTCGATCTCATTTTGCGTTCCGGCGCCGGTGAGGTAGATCGGCGCGCGCGGCCGGTCGGTTTCTCGTTGATGGCTATCGGTCTGATCGGCCTGGTGCTGGCGTTCCGTTTCGGCGGAGGTGGTGGCCGCCCGGAAAATCCGAATTCGCAGCCGCCTCCACCGCGCTGGGGCAGGGGGTCAACTTGAACTATCGTCACGCTTATCACGCCGGAAATTTTGCCGATGTCGTCAAGCATGTCGTGCTGACGCGCCTGCTCGAATATCTGAAGCAGAAGGACAAGGCGTTTCGCGTCATCGACACCCATTCCGGCATTGGCCGCTACGATCTGTCTTCGGTCGAGGCGCAGAAGACAGGCGAGTGGCAGGGCGGCATCGGCCGGCTTGTCGATGCCCAATTGGGCAAGCCCGCGGCTGCGCTTCTGGCGCCCTATCTTGATGCGGTGCGAGCGCTCAATCCTGATGGCGGCGTAAAAAAATATCCGGGCTCGCCGCTGATTGCCCGGCACCTCATGCGCAAGCAAGACCGGCTGTCAGCAATCGAACTGCATCCCAAGGACGCCGCGAAGTTGAAGGCCGAATTTGACGGTGACTTCCAGACCAGGGTGATCGAACTCGACGGCTGGCTGACGCTTGGCGCGCATCTGCCGCCCAAGGAGAAGCGCGGCCTTGTCCTCATCGATCCGCCCTTTGAGGAAGAGGGCGAGTTCGGCCGCCTCGTCGACGGGTTGGTCAAGGCGCACAAGCGCTGGCCAGGCGGCATCTATGCGCTGTGGTATCCGATCAAGGACCGCAAGGCGGTGATCGCTTTCCGCAAAGCCCTGAAGGAGACGGGCATTCCGAGGGTGCTCGACATCGAGTTCGAGATCAGGCCATCGTCGCGAGAGCCTAGCCTTGATGGCAGCGGCCTTGTGGTGGTCAACCCGCCCTTTACCCTGGAAGGCGAGTTGCGCGCGCTGCTGCCGGCCTTGCACAGGTTGCTCGTCGTTGGCCGGCCGGCAGACTGGACGCTGAATTGGCTGGCGGGAGAATAGCGAGTTTGCGCAAGCGCATTCATCTCGCTTGACCGCAACCGTGCGAATCCTCACAGTGCGCGCACCAGATCATAGAGGCTGCCATGACTCGCTTCGCCAAATCCGCCCTTGCCGCCCTGCTCGCCTTGTGCACCCCGCTTGCCGCTCCGCTCGGCGTCACGCAGGCGGTGCATGCCGCCGATCTTACCGTCTATTCCAACGATGATGGTGGCGTCTGCGGCCAGCCCTGGGTGCTCAACAAAATCACCAGCCGCTTCTCCTATCAGGTGCACCATGTGCCGCATCTGCCGGATGTGCAGATCACCGACTTCCAGCGCATCCACCAGCACCGCTATCTGCCCGCCAACGAAACCTGGCCGATCGGGCGTCGCTATTGCGGTGCGACCGTCAGTCTTTCTGATGGCCGTGCCCGCACCATCTGGTACCTGATCGAGGAAGGGCAGGGCTTCGCCTCGATTGGCGATAATGTCGAATTCTGTGTTTCGGGCTTCGACCGCTGGATGGTGTACAACGGCCGCTGCCGCGTCCTGCGCTAAAGTTATCTTCCGCTTGAGCTGACATCGACTGGAACGGGTACCCGTTCCAGTCCTGAGATGCTGCGCTCGATCCAGGCGATCACCGTCGCGATAAGTGCGAGGTGGCGGAGGTCGGGATGCGTCATCAAACAGATTTAACACCAAGGCGGCGGGCCGCCTTTAAGGGCGTGTTGTCCCTGATTTCTTGATGCGCTTAAGCGGATCGGCAACCAGGGTTGCGGTGTTAGCCTTTGTACCGCTACCGCGCCTTGCGCCGATTGCGTTCCACGGGCAGTCCGGCCTCGTCAAGCAGGGAGCGCAGGTAGGCGGCATGACCTCGGAACGCACGTCGTCCGATTGTCGTCGCCTTGACGCGTGTCTGCGGCCGGCGTTCAACAAACAGCTTCTCGACATCGACGTAGCCCGCTCCGGCCAGCGTATCGAGATGCGCTCCGAGATTGCCGTCGGTCGTGTCGATAATTGCTTTCAATCGGGTGAACTCCAGCGCCTGTCTCCTGTCGAGAGTATTGAGCGCCGCCATGATCCTGAGGCGTGTACTCTGGTGAATGATGTCGTCGGCGCTCATCATCTGTCTCCAGGTTCCACAGAATATTCTGCAGCACAGAGTAATCTGTGTATCTGAGCACAGGCCGGTGATGAGCGCAACAAGCCTGCCGCTCCTGCATGAAGCGGCTGCCGTTACTCGCGTTGTCGCCACAACGGCCAACGCGGAATTGCCCAGCGAAGCTCACTGGCAATTGCTCGAGATACGAAGCGAATTTCTACGCGGACCGGGACCTTCGCCTGCAGCCCAATGCTGAAATCTAAACTGCGAAAATCAATGCATTGCTTCGCTGGCTAGCGAGCCGCGAGTCAGATATGCATTGCGCGCCGGGGTCATTCACGGCCGTCGGCATAACGCAAGGGGCATGATATGGCGAAGCAGTCGTCTAAGGCGCCGGCATCCAAGACACCGGCAAAGAAAGCACCTGTGAAAGCAGCGGCGGCGAAGGTCGCAACCGCGGTCAAGAAAGCAGCACCCGCAGCCAAGCCGAAGGCCGCTGCGGCCAAGGCTCCGGCAAAGAAGGCAGCACCGGCGAAGGCCGCGGCAGCGGTGAAGAAAGCAGCACCTGCCAAGGCAGCGGCAAAACCCGCGGCGAAACCGGCAGCGAAGGCAGCAGCAAAACCCGCCGCCAAGGCAACGGCGAAACCGGCGGCGAAGGCAGCAGCAAAACCTGCCGCCAAGGCAGCGGCAAAACCGGCAGCGAAGGCAGCAGCAAAGCCTGCCGCCAAGGCAGCGGCGAAACCCGCGGCGAAAGCAGCAGCAAAGCCCGCGGCCAAGGCACCGGCAAAGAAGGCAGCCGCGGCAGCGACAAAGCCGGCTGTGAAGAAGGCAGCGCCTGCCGCAAAGGCGAAGGCCGCCGCAAAGCCGGCAGCGAAGGCCGCCAAGAAGTAGGTATCGGTTGTTGGAGCGCCACGCATCCTTTGGGCTGCGTAAAGGGGGCTCCGACAGTTGGACGCGGCGCATGTCTCTTCCGAGAAACCGTTTGGGTTCTCGGGCCGTGCGCGGGACCGCCAGGGAAGGGGGCCGAGGGCAGCAAAGCGGGGCGCCGGACAGGCTGCCTCGCTCGCCCTGGTTGATTTCCTTCGCGTCTCAAACCAATGCCCCGGCGCGAAGCCTGGGCTGCGAAAGTTCAAAGCTTGTCCGGGTGCATCAGGGGCGCTTTGGTTTCTCGTTCGCGTTGATCGCGTTTCAGTCTGTAGCCATGTCCAACTGTTTTGAGCGGAACCACTGCCGGCGTTCTGGCGGTGTTTTTTTGCCTTCTGGCCGTTGATCGCGAGAGCCCGAGTGGTCAACAGTGCGGTAGGAAACAGGAAACCGATCATGTCCAGACTGCTTTATGCTTCTTCCTCGCCCTACAGTTCCAAGGTGCGCATGGCTGCTGCCTATGCGGGCGTTGCCGTCGACCTCGTGCCGGTCAAGACCGACGACAGGCCGGCCGACCTGATCGGAGCCAATCCGCTCGGCAAAATTCCGGTGCTGGTACTCGATGACGGGCGCTCGATCCATGACAGCCGCGCCATCACCCAGCACCTCAACCGGGTGTCGAAGAATGCGCTGCTTCCGCGCAATGCCGACAAGCGGCTTGAGGCGGAAGTGCTGGAGGCGCTGGCGGATGGCATTTGCGACTGTGCGCTCTCTATGGTCTATGAGCGGCGGACACGGCCCGAGGAGATGGTCTATCAGCCCTGGCTCGACCGGCAGTGGTCGAAGATCACCGCCGCGCTCGACCTGCTCAACGCCAATCCGCCAAAACTGCCGAAGAAGATAACTGTTGGCCAGATGGCGCTGCGCGCATGCCTCGGCTATCTGGCGCTGCGCTTTGCTGGAAAGTGGGAAAAGGGCCGAGGCCGGCTGACGCGTTGGGCGGCGCGCTTCGATGAGAAGTTCCCCGAGCTGAAGCCCTGCATTCCGTCCTGATCCTCAGCTACAAACAGAACAAAAAAAGCCGGGCGCGAGGCCCGGCTTTCTCGTGTCGTGGCTCGAACGACTTAGAACTTCATACCAACGCCGAAGGTGACGCGGTTGTCTGTCGACTTGACGTTGCCGATGCTGCCGCCGAAGTCCTTGCTGCCGAAGTCGGTGTAGCGATACTCGACACGGCCGAACACGTTGTCGGTGATCTTGATGTCGGTGCCGACGCCTGCCGTCCAGCCAAGCATGGTGTTGCTTTCGCTGTCGATGCCGTTGTCCATCTTCTGGTTCTTCAACGCGCCACCACCGGTGCCGTAGACCAGGATTTCCGGGGTCACGGCATAGCCGAGACGGGCACGCAGAGAGCCTTCGACGCCGCCCTTGGCTTCGAGGCCGGCATTGGAACCCTTCACGCCGTTGTAGCCGATATCGGCTTCAGCACCGTAGACGAAGTTGTCTTGCTGCCATTGGATGCCGCCGAAGACGCCGCCGACGAAGCCCTTGGTGCTGACGTTGTTGCCAATGTCTCTGGCATTTGCATGGCCGCTGAAGCCATAGCCGACGCTCAGACCGGCGTAGGGGCCGGCCCAGGAAGCGACAGGAAGCTCAGCGATCGGCGCGGGTGCCGGCGGCTCTTCCGTAACGACGTCCGCTGCATAGGCGGTACCACCGAGGGCGAAGAGGCCCAGCGCGACGGCCAGCGGCCGTGCGAATTTAAGATTGGCTTGCATTGTTCTTTACTCCTTAAGCCACAGGACACAGGCTTGTTTCTCACGATCGCCATCGACCCGTCCGGGGGGTGAAACGGATCTGGCGTTCGTCGGTTCCAAATGTCGTGTCAAAATGCGGCTGAAGCGAACCTGAACTTGGGTCATTCCCCGGCGCGAATGAGGCGGAACCTTGACGTTGCATCTTCGCAACAGCGAAATGTCAGCAGCCATTTCATGCTGCGCTGCACACCGCTTGGTACAAGGAGTCCAGCGCCCTATATTGCCGTCTGGTTGCTTCGGCCCATGGCGAGTCGTGATGGCCGATCCGGCCGTTTCGCCACAATGCTGCCCCACGTGCGAACACCATTTAACGCATTGTGGGCCATATTTCGCCGGCTCCGTCTTTTTGGACCGAAATTGAGGATTGACAGGATATGAGCAAGGCCATGGCCGTGGTGTTGGTGACGGGCGGGGCAAAGCGGATCGGCAAGGCAATCGTCGAGGATCTCGCCGCGCATGGTTTTGCCGTCGCCATTCACTGCAACCGTTCGCGCGCCGAGGCTGATGCCCTGGCTGCAACGATCAATACCGGAGGCGGCAGTGCCGCGGTCGTCGTCGCTGATCTAACCGACATGGCCGCGGTTGGCGGCCTGGTTGCACAGGCCGAGGCTGCGCTCGGTCCCGTCTCGTTGCTGGTCAACAACGCCTCTCTGTTCGAGGACGATTCCGTGCTCGATTTCGACTGGCACGCCTGGGACAGGCACTTCGCCGTCCATGTGAAGGCGCCGGCGTTTTTGGCGCAAAAATTTGCCCAGGCGCTGCCTTCCGCGCAGGAGGGGCTGATCGTCAACATGATCGACCAGCGCGTCTGGCGCCCGACGCCGCGCTATTTCTCCTATGCGCTGTCAAAATCGACGCTGTGGACGGCAACGCAGATGATGGCGCAGGCGCTGGGGCCGCGCATCCGTGTCAACGGCATTGGTCCGGGGCCGACCTTGAAGAACGCCCGCCAGGACGACAGCGATTTTGCCGCGCAGGTCGATGGCCTGATCCTCAAGCGCGGCCCGGAATTGCCCGAATTCGGCGCAACGATCCGCTATCTCTGGGAAGCGCGATCGGTCACCGGCCAGATGATCGCGCTTGATGGCGGCCAGCACCTTGCATGGCAGACGCCCGATGTGACAGGCATGGCGGAATGAGTCCCATGGAACACAAAGGCAAAAGGGGCGGCACCGACGATCTGCCCCCCGATATCGACATCGAGGATGAGGCCGCGGAAGAGATTGTCGCGCCTGCCGGTCCCGATGTCGCTTTCACCGCCATTGACTGGACGCCGCATGCCGGCGACGCCGAAGGCATGGTCGGCGCCGAGGTAATCCAGACGTTGGTCAAGCGGCTGCCCAATGCGCCCGGTGTCTACCGTATGATGAATGCCGCCGGCGACGTGCTTTATGTCGGCAAGGCGCGCAGCCTGAAGAAGCGCGTCACCAATTATGCGCAGGGGCGCTTTCACACCAACCGCATCGGCCGGATGGTGCGCGAAACGTCGACGATGGAATTCGTCGTCACCCGTACCGAGATCGAAGCGCTGCTGCTCGAAGCCAATCTTATCAAGCGCTTGCGGCCGCGGTTCAATGTCCTGATGCGCGACGACAAGTCGTTCCCCTATATTCTTTTGACCGGCGACCACGTTTCACCGGGCATCTACAAGCATCGCGGCGCGCGCTCGCGCAAAGGCGACTATTTCGGCCCGTTTGCTTCGGCCGGCGCCGTCGGCCGCACCATCAATTCGCTGCAGCGCGCCTTCCTGCTGCGCAGCTGTACCAATTCGTTCTACGAGAACCGGACGCGGCCCTGCTTGCTGTATCAGATCAAGCGTTGCGCCGGCCCCTGCACCGGCGAAGTCTCGCACGAGGATTATGCAGAGCTGGTTGGCGAGGCGAAGGATTTTCTCTCCGGCCGCAGCCAGAAGGTGAAAACCGAAATTTCGGCTGCCATGCAACTGGCTTCCGAAGGCCTCGATTTCGAGCGCGCCGCCATCTATCGCGACCGGCTCGCCGCCCTGTCGCATGTTCAGAGCCATCAGGGCATCAACCCGCAGACGGTCGACGAGGCCGATGTCTTTGCCATCCATCAGGAAGGCGGGCAGGTCTGTATCCAGGTGTTCTTCTTCCGCACCGGCCAGAACTGGGGCAATCGGGCCTATTTCCCCAGGGCGGATCCAGCGCTCGAAGCAGCCGAGGTGCTGGGCTCGTTTCTGGCGCAATTCTATGACGACAAGCCGACGCCACGCACGATCCTTCTGTCGAATGACGTCGAGGATCAGGAATTGTTGGCCGAGGCGCTCTCCACCCGAGCCGGCCGCAAGGTGGCGATCCTGGTGCCGCAACGCGGCGAGAAGAAGGACCTGACTGACAACGCATTACAGAATGCCCGCGAGGCGCTGGGAAGGCGGCTGGCCGAAACCTCCACGCAAGGCCGGCTGCTTGCCGGTTTCGCCGAGACCTTCGGGTTGCCCAAGCCTCCGGTGCGTATCGAGGTCTACGACAATTCGCACATCATGGGCACCAATGCTGTCGGCGCCATGGTCGTTGCCGGGCCTGAGGGCTTCGTCAAGAACCAGTATCGGAAGTTCAACATCCGCTCGACCGAGATTACGCCGGGCGACGATTTCGGCATGATGCGCGAAGTGATGGAGCGGCGCTTTTCGCGGCTGCTTAAGGAGCATGGCGACGTCGCCGTGGCCGAAGATGCGGTGGCGGCGGACGCGGTCAATGATACCGAGGATGATATCGCAGGCAGTTTCCCGGCCTGGCCCGACGTCATCCTGATCGACGGCGGCCAGGGCCAGATGACGGCGGTCCGCAAGATCCTTTCAGATCTCGGCATCGAGGACCGCGTCGTTGCCATCGGTATCGCCAAGGGCCAGGATCGCGACGCCGGCCGTGAGCGTTTCTTCGTCAGGGGCAGGGACTCGTTTTCGCTCCCCGTTCGCGACCCTGTGCTTTATTTCGTCCAGCGGCTGCGCGACGAAGTGCACCGGTTCGCCATCGGCTCGCATCGTGCCCGCCGCAAGAAGGAGATGGTGAAGAGCCCGCTCGACGAGATCAGCGGCATCGGCCCCGGCCGCAAGCGGGCGCTGCTGCTGCACTTCGGCACTGCCAAGGCGGTAAGCCGCGCTGCCATCGAGGATCTGAGGAAGGTCGACGGCATTTCCGAGCAGGTCGCCAAGCTGGTCTACAATCATTTTCACGAGAGCTGACAAACCACTGGCTATTTTCGGCTGGCCAATCGATTTTGACCTGTTGACCCCCTACATCAGCTTCTGATTTGAGTACGCAGGCAGAAAGAGTTTTCCAAGACATGGCCAAACGCGCATTCAACCTGCCCAATATGCTCACCTACGCCCGCATTGTCGCGGTGCCGCTGGTGGTGCTGTGCTTCTTTCTCGAAGGGCATCTGAAGTCGAGCGATTTCGCCCGCTGGTCGGCGCTGATCATCTTCCTGCTGGCCAGCATCACCGATTATCTGGACGGCTATCTCGCACGAGCCTGGCAGCAGACCTCGAACATCGGCAAAATGCTCGACCCGATCGCCGACAAGTTGCTGGTTGCCACCTGCCTTTTGCTGTTGGCCGCTGATACCGATCGCCATGCCGGGATCGCCGGCTGGTCGCTATGGGCGGCGATCATCATCCTGTGCCGCGAAATCCTTGTCTCGGGCCTGCGTGAGTATCTGGCCGCGCTCAAGGTTTCAGTGCCGGTGACGCAACTTGCCAAGTGGAAGACCGCCATCCAGATGGTCGCGATCGCTTTCCTGCTGGCCGGACCCGCGGGTGACAAGATTTTTCCACTGACCACGCAGACCGGGCTGGTGCTGTTGTGGATCGCTGCGCTGGTAACGCTTTACACCGGCTACGATTATTTCCGTGCCGGTCTCAAGCACATCATGGACGAATGACGTGGCGGGCGGCAAAACCAAGCTCATCTATTTCGCCTGGGTGCGCGAGCGGATCGGTATGGCCGAGGAAGATGTCGATCTGCCTGATGGCATCGACACTGTCGCTGACCTGTTGCGCTGGTTGAAGTCGCGCGGTGAGGAATACGAGCACGCGCTGCAATTTCCCGACGTGATCCGCGTTGCCATCAACCAGGAACATGTTGAACACCGGGAAAAGATCGCCGGCGCGCGCGAAATCGCGCTGTTCCCGCCGATGACCGGAGGCTGAAGCCGTGTCCGGACCGGTCGTGGCGACAGTGCGCATCCAGGCACAGGATTTCGAAGTCGAGACCGAGATCGCCCGGCTGACGCAAGGCCGCGCCGATATCGGCGCCGTGGTAACTTTCTCCGGCCTATGCCGCGACGAACAGGGCGCGCTTTCGGCGCTCGAACTCGAGCATTATCCCGGCATGGCTGAAGCCGAAATCGCCCGCATTGCCGCCGAGGCGATCGAGCGTTGGCCGCTGCAAGGCCTCACGGCAATCCATCGTCACGGCAAGATCCGTCCAGGAGAAAACATCGTTCTGGTGGTGGCCGCTTCCGCCCACCGCCAGGCGGCGTTCGAGGCGGCGAATTTCCTGATGGACTATCTGAAGTCGCGCGCACCGTTCTGGAAGAAGGAGCACCTCGCGGACGGCGCCGAGGGCGGCTGGGTCGCCGCCAAGGATGCGGATGACGAGGCCGCGCGACGCTGGAAGCGGCTGCCGTCCGAATAATGTCGCGCTGATGTCACGGAACGACCGCAATCCTTTGGCCAGTTTGTACTGTCGGTCGATTTGGCCCCTTCGGTTGATTTGACCCCATCTGTCGATTTGGCAAGGAGATGGTCATGCTGGACAGGATCGCCGAATTCTTGGTCTTCGGTTTCGTGCCGCTGGTTGTAGGCATGCTGGCCGTGCCGGAAATGTAGGCCGCCGCCGAGAAGACAATGGCAGGCCAGGTGATGTATCGCGAGCGTATCGCGCTGCCGCCCAACGCTGTCCTGTCCGTGCAGCTTGCCGATGTGTCCCTGGCCGACGCACCGGCGGCGGTGATCGGCGAACAGAAGGTGACGCCGGCAGGCCAGGTGCCGATCAGCTTCGCGATCAGATTCGATCCTTCGGTGATCCGGCCGCAAATGACCTATGCGTTGCAGGCGCGTATCACCGTCGACGACAGGCTCTTGTTCATCAGCGATGTCAGGCATCAGGTCGATCCGCTGACCGATGTGCCGCAGACCATCATGCTGAAAATGGTGTCGCCCACCGCGACAACGGGAGCGGTGTTCGGGCAAAGCTGGCTGGTCGAGTATATCGACGGCATCGGCGTGATAGCCAATCCGCAGGCGACGTTCAGGATCAGCGAAGCCGGCAAGGCTGGCGGCAGCGGCCCCTGCAACGCCTATTTCGCGACGGCCAAGATCGATGGCGAGGCGATCACTGTGAGTGACATAGGCTCGACCTACAAGGCTTGCGCGCCGGAGGTCATGGCTGAGGAAAAGGCACTGTTCGACGCGCTGGCCAAAGCGGCCACATTCAAGGTCGACGCCGGCAAGCTGACCATCGCCGACAAGGATGGCCACGAGGTGCTGCGCTTCAACGCGGCGAGCTGAGGCCTGTTGATATTCAGGTGAAGCCGGCGGCCTGACGTGAATCTCAATAGGCCTTGGACTGTGCTGGCAAGGATCAGGCCTGTGATGGCGCCGGCGTCAGGCCGAACCTGCGCATCAGGTCCATGATCTTGGCGCGGTCCGGCGGTCCGCCCGCGCCGAAGATGGCGAAAGCCTCGCGGAAATATTCCGGCCCAATCGCGGCCGGTGTCACCACGCAGAGAACCTTGGCGGTCTCAGCGGTGTTGTTATCGAAACGATGGATCGCTCCACGCGGAATGCACAGGGCCTGTCCAGGCCCGATGTCGTGACGCTGGCCGTCGACAGTCAGCGTCAGCACGCCTTCGATCCCATACATGGTTTCCTCGTAGTGGTCGTGGCTGTGTGCCGGGGCGAGCAGGCGCTGCGAGCCGGGCACCGACAGTTCGAAGGCGGCGATCGAGCCGCTCGACTGTTCGCCGGTGAGCAGGAAGCGGATGGCAAGGCCACCATCGCTGATTGTCTCGTCCGCTGGATTGATTTTGGCCTTGGCTGCTCTGTCTAGCATTCACTCCTCCTATGTGGTAAATCCAATTTACCGAAATGAGTAAACTCAATTTACCAAGGTGTCAATGCCGTCATTCACGGAAGATCCGCCACGAAAACCGCCGCTGATCGGCGCGCTGTTGCGCGTGCCAGCCTTGGCCATTCATCGCAAGCTGATCAGGGAGCTCAGGGCATCCGGCTTCGAGGATCTCAGCCCGCCGCACATGGCGGTGATCCAATATCCCGGCCCGGACGGCTGCCGGCCCAGCGTGCTGGCCGAGCGCGCCGCCATGAGCAAGCAGGCGATGAACCAACTGCTGAAGACGCTGGAGGGCATGGGCTACATCACGCGCTCCGCGTCATCGGACGAGGGCGGTGGTACGGTCGTCCATTTCACCGACCGCGGCCGTGCCGCCTATCAGAAGATGGCGGACATCCTTTTGGATGTTGAGCGGGAATGGGCCGAGGAACTCGGGCAAAGGCGCTTTGACGAGCTGAAGACGCTGCTCGGGGACCTCTGGGACACGCCGCTTATCCGCTAGCCAAAGAAAAAGCCGGGGTTTTGCCCCGGCTCAGACCACTGACAAACCCCGTCGATTTTCGGCGGGGTTTTGTTTTGCGGGAATTGGTGAGGCGTTTTTGGGTTGAGTTTGCGCGGGGCGTGGAGGCAGCAGGCCTCATGCGACGCTGAGTTGGGGCTTTGGCGCGAGTGCCATTGCGATTTTCTTGATGTTCTGGGCGGCTGCGGCGAGCAGGCACTGGAAAGCGACGCGTGCGAGACTTCGGAAGCGTGCATAGCGATGACCGTGCAATTGCTTGGCATCGGCGAAGGAGCGCTCGACGGTCTCCTTGCGGCACTTGTAGATCGCCTTGCCCCATGGTGTCAGGCGTTGGGCATCGACGCGTTCGCGGCTGTCCTGCCAGACATGCCGGGTGATGGTCCTGACCGCGCCGGCGTTGCTGGTGCAGGACGCCAATAACGGGCATTGGCGGCAAAACCGCAGGGTCACTGCGATAGTGCCGATAGCCGTTGCGATCGGTGGTGGCATACTCAAGAAGCTGGCCTTGCGGGCAGCGGTAGCCGTCGGCGGCCGGCTCGTGGCGAAACGCGCTCTTGCGCATCATGCCCGGCTTGGGTGGTGTCGGATTGCGATAGCCGGTGACGCCGAGAATGGCGCGGTCCTCAAGGCCCTTGGCGATGCCGGCGGTTGCGTAACCTGCATCGAGCCCAACCGCTCCCACCTGGAAGCCGAAACGATCGATCTGCCGGTCGAGGCGGCTCAGATAAGGGATGGAATCATGCACGTTGCCGGGCGTGGTGAAGGTGTCGGTGATGATGGCGAACCTGCCGTCGACTGTGCGGTGGTCGAGGTAGAAGAAGCCTTTCGGCTTGCCGTCGCGCACCATGTAGCCACTGTCGGGGTCGGTGCGCGAGACCTTGGTCTCCTTCTCCACCGGCTGACGCTCCTGGCTCTTCAGCGGTGTCTGACCATGGCCGGCGCGCTCCGCTTCGATCGCGGTGTCCAGGTCGTCCCAATAGTCCGCGCGCGACTTGGCGATGACTGCTTTGTCGAACCGGTTCTTGTTGGCATTGGCCTTCAGGTGGGTCGAGTCCGTGTAAAGCACCGTGCCGTCGACAAGCCCGTGCCGGATCGCCTGCTCGACGATGCGGTCGAATATTGCCTGCGCCACGCTGGTGTCGTTGAAGCGGCGACGCCGGTTCTGCGACAATGTCGAGGCATCGAACACAGGCTCCGTCAGCTTCAATCGCAAAAACCAGCGATAGGCCACGTTGACCTCGATCTCACGCATCAACTGACGCTCCGAGCGCACCCCAAACAGGTAGCCAATGAACAACGCCTTGAACATCAGCGTCGGGTCGAGCGCGGGACGACCGTTGTCGGGACAATAAAGTCCCTCAACCAAGGGGTGAATGAACGAAAAATCGATCACAGCCTCGATCTTGCGAAGCAGGTGATCCTTCGGAACCAGGCCATCGAGCGTCACCATCTCGAGGGC
The DNA here is from genome assembly GCA_039916205.1 of Mesorhizobium sp. Taxonomy (GTDB): domain Bacteria; phylum Pseudomonadota; class Alphaproteobacteria; order Rhizobiales; family Rhizobiaceae; genus Mesorhizobium. The sequence goes on from JBDSLV010000334.1 coordinate 19,692, forward strand.
GGTCTGTTCCGGCGCGGGTTTCTTCAACATAACCCATTGAATCAAATGTCCCCGCCAAAGGCGAGGACTTTGTCAGCAGTCTGAGCCGGGGTTTTGCCCCGGCTTTCATCATCAAGCTCGTCTATTCGTTCAGCCTACGATTTCGGTGTCCGAGAACCAGTACTTGATCTCCTCGGCTGCGGTTTCAGGCGCATCGGAACCGTGCACCGAATTCTCGCCGATCGACAGCGCGTGCACTTTGCGGATGGTGCCTTCGGCCGCATTGGCCGGGTTGGTGGCGCCCATCACTTCGCGGTTCCTGGCAATGGCGTTCTCGCCTTCCAGCACCTGCACGATCGTCGGCGCCGACGACATGAACTCGACCAGTTCGCCGAAGAACGGACGGTCCTTGTGCACGGCGTAGAAGCCCTCGGCTTCGCGGCGGCTCATCCAGACGCGGCGCGAGGCGATGACGCGCAGGCCAGCCTCTTCCAGCATCCTGGTGATGGCACCGGTGAGGTTACGCCGGGTTGCGTCCGGCTTGATCATGGAAAAGGTGCGTTCGAGCGCCATGGGTGGTCCTTGTCTGAGAATGGAATGGGAGAGTGGCGGGCTCTATACAAGCCGCCCGGCCCATTGCCAAGGGGGTGAGGAATGGTCCGCATAGCGGACGGAAAGCCAATTGCTTGGCTTTCCGAATGGCGAACGCCCGGAGCGACAGCGAAGGGCGGGCCTAGCAGGCGGACACTCGTGAGTTCTGGGGGAACGATCGCAACGCTTGGCCTGCCGAGACACTGCCGGGAACAGGCGTCAGGCACGCCATCACAACTGCTTGCGGCCCTGTTTGCAAGCGCGTCAAGTGTTATAGTCTGGTGTCGGCGCCGCGCTGAAGTCGGCCCGAACGGAGGCAGGAGTGACCATGACGAACGATCGGCAAGAGCGCATTCGCAACCGTGCACACCAGATCTGGCTGGACGAGGGACAACCGGCCGGGCAGCATGAGCGCCACTGGCACCAGGCGGCGACTGATGTCGATGGGGAAGATGCGGCCGGGGCGCCAAAGGCGGGAGCCAAGAAGCCCGCGAAAAAAACAGCACCAAAGGAAGCCAAAGCCGCCAAGCCTGCTGCAAAGGTAGCAAAGGCCGCTCCGAAAGCAGCCAAGCCCAAGAAGCCCAGTAAGTAATCCTCCTGATATCAGGCTGCCGCGACTTTTCGTCCAAGCCCGCCATACAGGTCGAGGCAGCGGTCAAACCATTGCGCCACCGTGTCGCTGTCGTCGAGCAGCCGGTAGGGCGAGGCGACGCGTGCCCATTGCAGGGCGCCGAAAACGATATAGTCGGCAAATAGCGGCGAGGCGCCACCGATAAACGGCTGGTAGGAAAGCATCGAGCGCAGCGGCTCCAGTGAGGCTCTGAAACCGCCAAGCCCGGCATCGCGTACCGCGATCACGTCCTCCAGCCGCTTGCCGAAGCGCTGCTCCCGGCTTTTGCGGAAGTAAACCGCGTTCGCCTCGTCCTGCATGCCATAGAGGTCCATGAGAGCGGCGGTGGTGATGTAGGAATGCAAGGTCAGTTGCGACCAGCGCTCGATGAAGCGCGCCATCGCCTTGCCGCCTTCACCGCCAAACAAAGTCGGCCGATCAGGATAGGCTTCGTCGAGGTAGAGCGCGACCGCGAAGGAATCAGAGATGATTTTTTCGCCGTCGCGGATCACCGGAACGGTTTTTGAAGCACCGTTCTCAATCGCTGGCACTTCGAGAAAGCGCGTCGGCACGGTGCTGACATCGAGACCCTTGTGGGCCAGCGCCATTGCCGCCTTCCAGCAATGCGGGCTGAACGGCCGGGTCGCATCCTGTCCGACAAGGTCATAAAGCAGAATGGGCATTGGCGCGGGTGCTCCTGCGGTCTAGGTAGGCCCGAGACGGATACGAGCCGGGGGAAGCAATGAGACAGCATTTCATGATGTTTGCGGCCTACAATCAATGGGCCAATGGCCGCATCTACCAGGCCGTCGCTGATCTCGACGAAGAAGAATTCAATCGTGATGTCGGTGCCTTCTTCGGCTCGATGATGGGCACGCTCAATCATCTGCTTGCCACCGATCGGATCTGGATGAAGCGTTTCACCGGCGAGGGAGACGCGCCGTCCAGTCTCGATGCCATCCTGCACCGCGCCTTGCCCGGTCTGCGCGTGGCGCGCGAAACCGAGGACAAGCGGCTCATCGGCTGGGTCGGCTCTTTGAGTGAAAAGGCGTTGACCGGCCGCTTCACCTATATGACTGTCTCCGACATGCGGACCGTTTCACAACGGTTGGCGCCGGCACTTGATCATGTCTTCAATCATCAGGCGCATCACCGAGGCCAGGCGCATATGATCCTGACCGTGCTTGGCCGGCCTTCAGTGCAGCTCGACCTCGCCATGTTCCAGCGCACTGAGGAAGGGCGCGCATACGCCTGATTTCGACCGGCATTTTGGGTGGATCGATCAGGCAGCCAATCAGGCGAGGGATCGCGGTTAGCTGAACTCTCGCTCCAACTGGCCTTGGGTCAAAGCCGCCTCAGCCATGATCCAGCATTTGAACAGCGCCACCTTGCGAGCCAGCAGTGTTTTGTCCGGGCAAACGAAGTACCAGCCTGCCGTATTGGGGTGGTGAACCGCGAACGGCGCAATCAGTCTTTCAGCGCGGATATCGCTCGACATGTAGGCTCGGTTCGCCACGGCAAATCCCATACCGGAGTTGGCCGCTTCGTAAGACATCATGCAGGAATCGAAATGGATGCTCTTGGTTTCGTTGAGCACAAAGCTGGCACCTGCGAAGCCTAGCCAGGATTGCCAATTCTGGGTGCAGGTATCGGAATGCAGCAGCGTGAAATGGCGAAGGTCCTCGGGGCTGACTTTCGACAATGGCTTGTCGCCCAAGACGTCATGAAAGAGCTTGCGGCTGCAGACCGGCGTCAGATCTTCCTTGAACAGAAGGTCGGCTTGCAGATCGGGAAAGCTGCCGTCGCCATAACGGATCTCGACATCGAAGTCGGATGTTGCGAATTCGTGAGTCGCATATGAGGTCGAAACGCGCATTTCGATATCGGGATACTGCTGCTGAAACAAAGGCAGGCGTGGAAAAAGCCACCGCGCCGCGAAGGTCGGCAGTACCGATATTTTCAAGACATGCTCCTGTGACTGCCCGGTTGCTTCCATGCTCGCGGCAACAATCCGCTCCAGGGCTTCGCGAACACGTGAAACATAGGTTTCGCCTTCCGGCGTCAAGGAAACGGCATTGCCGCCGCGCAGGAAGATCTTGAAGCGCAGCTGATCCTCGAGGCTTTTGACACGCTGGCTGACCGCGGACGCGGTTATAAACTGCTCTTCACCGGCGCGCGTGAAATTCTTGTGCCTCGCAGCACTCTCCACGATTTTTAGCGAATTGAGGTTGACCTGACTGAGCAGACGCACGGTTTTCGACCTTAAGCTTGGCTTACGGTAGCACCAGCATTCCTAATTTTACAGGGGGAGGCAATTTAATCAACTGTCGTTCAAGTCTTGCCCCCATCTCGGAGAAGTAGAATGAACGCCCATACCATACCCGACTTGCGCTATGCGATGAGCCGAGAGGCCATCATCGGCCACGAAACGTCCTGGAAAATTTCCAGCTTCGGCGTGGCGCAATACCTGCACGGTTACGATCCGGCTATGCTCGCCGCGATCGAGGAGGCCGCCTTGAAGCTCAAGTCCAGCCATGCCGTGCACAAGCACCTCGATCTGACCTTCATCACCGGTGCCGATCGCTTCATCCCGGAGATCAAGGAACTTCTGAACGACAAGCTCCGGCTGGAGCGGCTGTCCGACATGATGGGCACCAAGCTCGAGCCCTATCCTCTCTCCATCGTTGGCTCTACCGTTACCTTCATGAATCCCAAGGACGGCGCCGTGGATTGGCATTGCGACGGCGTTCCGGTGACAGAACTGATCCCGTTGTCGATCAGCGAGCAATTGATTGGAGGGCACCTCGAAATCTACTGCGACAACAGCGAAAAGGGCCGGGCGATCCTGGAGGCGGGCCGCGAGATTCCGCGCAATCGCGTCATGCGCATCGACCACAAGATGAACTATGCGACACTCGGGCAGTTCCTGGGTGTTCTGCACCGCACCGCGCCTATCCAGCACGGCTCACGCGTCACCCTGGTGCTCAACCAGCGCTCGGTGGCCAAGCCCTATGTCGACGACAACAGAATGTTCTATCTTGCCGCCGACAACGATCACGACCGCGAATGGGTCAACGAACTGGCCGATGACGTCTGGGCAAACCAGTTGCCAGCCTATCGTCGGCATGAGGAGGCGCGCCCGGTGGCGCCGCAGGACGACGTGGCGACTCCGGTCGGGGCAAGGGATACATGGTAGCCGGCCCGCATTTCTCGCATGCGCCGGCCGCATGGAGTTTGAGAAATGCAGGCTAGAGCAGCATTGGGATTTGCCGCTGGCGCGGTCGGCTTGTGGTCGACCAACGCGCTGGTCGGCAAATCTCTTCTGCAAGATCATCCAGTCTCGCTGGTGCAGTTTCTGCAATTCACGGGAGCCGCGCTGGTCTTCGCGGCAATCCGGCTGATGAAACAGGACGACGCCACACCGGAGCGAGCGCCGCTTGTCTCGAAAGCCTCCCTCGCTGCGGTCGGCGTCGGCCTGGTCGGGCTCGTCGGTACAATGGTCCTGCAATATGTCGCTTTCGCCTCGATGCCGGTGATCGAGGCCAATCTTGTCGCCTACACCTGGCCGCTGATGGTCGCGGCGGCGGTGATCGGACTTGAAAGCCCGCAACGCCCGGCGTTGTTGGGCCTTGCCTCTGTCGTTGGTTTTTTCGGTGTGGCACTGGTGATTTCCGGTGGCCGAAACCATTCCTGGCTGCAGGGTAGTCTGGTTGGATACCTCTCGGCTTTCGGCTCGGCGCTGTGCATGGCGTTCTACACGATCGTCGTTGGTCGCCTCGCCACTTCGCCGGACCGTCTGCTGCTGCCCTCGGCATTGATTGGCGTTGTCTTGACCTTCCTGTGGTGCGTTCATGATGGCATCGGCTGGCATGCCGACAGGCATTTGCTTCTCGGGCTCTACCTTGGTGCCGGTCCTATGGGCTTGGGCTACTACTTCTGGTCGCGAGCCTTGAAACTGGAAGGCGGCGGCAAGGTCGCTGTCGTGGCCTACCTCACGCCGATCTTTTCAACACTACTTTTGACCCTGTCGGGTGAACGTTTGACGGTGACGGCCATAGCAGGCGCCGTCCTCGTCATCGGCAGCTGTATCGCGGTCGGCCTGGAGCGCTCGGAGGCCAAAAGCCATGCTTGATGAGAACGAACGTCTCGCCAGACAGGAGGCACATTGGCTGATCAAGGAGTTTGGCGCCGAAGCGCCGCTCTATGCCGCGATGAGGGCCGAAAAAGCGATAGAACAGAAAGATTTCGCACGTTGTGCCCGCTGGAAGCGTATTCTCGATATATTGACCGAAGGCGGAGCCCAAAAAACGGCTCTTTCCAAGTATTAGATTTTCTAATTTGCACGGCTCCATTTTTCATTGAAATCATTGCCTTGTATCGAGTCTTGACGGTTTGTTGAGGCTTGGCGGTCCGTTGGGGACGCTGCTGAATCGATACCGAAAAAAAAGACTTCACCAGGAGCGGTGACTTAACGTCATCAGGAGTACAAGAATTGTCAAATATCGACGACAAAACAGCCATCGAACTGACAGCAGACATCGTCTCGGCCTATGTCGGCAACAATCCGCTTCCCGCGGCTGGCCTGCCTGATCTGATCGCAAGCGTCAACGCCGCGGTTCGCAAGCTGGGCGGCGTTGCGGCCGTTGAAACCCCGGCGCTCAATCCGGCGGTAAATCCAAAGAAATCCGTGTTTCCCGATTACATCATCTGTCTGGAAGACGGGAAAAAGTTCAAGTCGCTCAAGCGGCATCTCAGGACCGACTACGCCCTCTCCCCCGACGAGTATCGGGCCAAATGGAGCTTGCCGCAGGACTATCCGATGGTCGCTCCAAATTACTCAGCGACCCGGTCGGCGCTGGCAAAGTCGACGGGGCTTGGCCGCAAGCCGGCAGCACCGCCAGTTGCCGCGGCCAAGGCGACGAAACGCAAGGCGACTGCCTGAGTCCTGTCTGTGCCGGCGCTGAAAAAGCGTCGGCACGACCAGTATTGTCGTGTGCTGTAGGCGCCTCATACGCATGTCTTGTCGCGCCAACTGGTCCGCAAGGCCTTGCGAAGCGCTGGTGTCCCGTGCAAAAGCGCGGCCATGCTGATCATAAACGACCTTTCGCTCCGCATGGCCGGGCGCCTGCTTCTCGATCATGCCTCGCTGACCTTGCCGGCGGGCACGAAGGCAGGGCTTGTCGGCCGCAACGGCACCGGCAAGACGACGCTGTTCAAGGCCATCACCGGCGATCTCGCCTCCGAGACCGGTTCGATCAGCTTGCCGAAGAACACCCGCATCGGCCAGGTGGCGCAGGAAGCGCCGGGCACCGAGGATGCGCTGATCGAGATCGTGCTCAAGGCCGATCTCGAGCGCACGGCGCTGCTCGAAGAAGAAAAGACCGCCACCGATCCGCATCGCATCGCCGATATCCATATGCGGCTGGCCGATATCGACGCGCACTCAGCCGAGTCACGCGCGGCCACCATTCTCGCCGGCCTTGGTTTCGACGACGCGGCACAGCGCCGGCCGGCTTCGTCCTTCTCCGGCGGTTGGCGCATGCGCGTGGCGCTGGCGGCGGTGCTGTTTTCCGAACCAGACCTTCTGCTGCTCGACGAGCCGACCAACTACCTCGATCTCGAAGGCACGTTGTGGCTGGAGAATTACGTCTCGAAGTATCCGCATACGGTTTTGCTGATCTCGCACGATCGCGACCTGCTCAA
>JBDSLV010000335.1:0-9378 GCA_039916205.1 Mesorhizobium sp.
TGGCGCGACGAGGGAATCATTCTCGGCACCCGCAAGCATGGCGAAACCAGCGCCATTCTCGAGGTGATGACGCGCGCGCATGGGCGCCATCTCGGCCTCGTGCGCGGCGGCCGCTCGCGCAAGCAGCAACCCGTTCTACAGCCGGGCAATCGTGTCGATCTGTTGTGGCGGGCGCGGCTTGACGAGCATCTCGGCACCTTTCAAGCCGAGGCGATCGAGATGAATGCCGCACGGCTGATGGATAGCGCTGTCGCTGTCTACGGCCTGCAGACCATGGCGGCACACTTGCGCCTGCTGCCGGAACGCGACGCTCATGAGGGTCTCTACGAGACACTTGGCGTGATGATCGTCCATCTCGACGATGCCGACGCCGCTGGCGAACTGGTGGCGCGTTTTGAGCTCCTGGTGCTGGACGAACTCGGCTTCGGTCTCGATCTCAGCCAGTGTGCCGCGACTGGCGTGCGGCAGGATCTTGCCTATGTCTCGCCGAAATCGGGCCGCGCCGTATCGCGCGCCGCCGGCGCGCCTTGGCATGACAAGATGCTGGCACTGCCAGCCTTCCTCCAACGCGGCTCCGGCCTGCGCGCCGACGCAGCCGCGATCGAGGATGCCTTCCGGCTGAGCGGGTTCTTCTTCGCTCGCCACGTCTATGAGCCGCGCGGTATCGAGGAGCCTGGCGCGCGGACCGGTTTCCTCGCGGCATTGCGCAAGCACCACGCGGCGCGCAAGGTTATCACCGGAGAAAACGCTGCATGAGCGAAGTGGAAATCTATCCAGGCCGGGTCTCGCCGCTCGGCCTTGGCACCATCCCGCACGAAGACATATTGCGATACAGCGGGATCGAACTTCTCCAGCGCATCATCGACGGCAAATATCCGGCGCCGCCGATCTCATTCCAGCTCAATTTCGCGCTGACCGAAGTCTCCGAGGGCCGCGCTGTTTTTCACGGCGTGCCCAACCAGCGCCATCTCAACCCGCTGGGCAGCGTACACGGTGGCTGGGCGGCGACATTGCTGGACTCGGCCCTGGCTTGCTCCGTGCAGACATTGTTGAAAAAGGTGAGGCCTATACGACGGCGGAGTTCAAGGTGAACCTGACGCGGCCAATCAAGCCGAAAACCGGCGAGGTGGTGTGCGAAGGCAAAGTGATTCACAAGGGCCGGACTTTGGCGGTGTCGGAAGCGACGCTCAAGGATGCCAATGGCAAACTGCTGGCTTTCGGCACCGAAACATGTTCGATCTTTCCGGCCGCCAACCTGGCCGAGCGTTGATTTGCCGGGCCGGCGGCCGCACTTGAATTGCTTAGCCGTCTGTCGGCCATATTTGATTGTCAGTGAAGACCGGTCTGGTTTGGGGGAACCACCATGTTTGAAAGTCTGATCGGCCTTGTCGCGATTATCGCGCTGTTCGTCATCATATCGCGTCAGCAGAGCCGCATCGGCCTGATCGAGCGCGAGCTTGGCGCGCTGCGCAGTCTGGTGCTCTCCGGTGCCCAGGCGGTGTTGCCCGTGGCCAAACCATCCGAGCTGGCGGTGGTGGAGACGACCAGCCTGGATGCCCCGGCCGCAACCACTAAGGCTACACCTGTTGCCCCCGTGCCTGCGGCGCAAACCGCCGCCGCGGCAATGTCGGTGGCCGTTGCTGAGGCGCCGACCCCGGTTGAGCCCAACCAAGCAGCATCTGGCCCATGGAGCGCCGGCGACACCACAACGGCCACGGTCGAATCCATCCCGCCAATTCCCGAATCGGCGAAAGCCCCCAGGAAACCCGACATCGAAACCGCGCTTGGCACCCGTTGGGCGGTCTGGGTCGGTGGTATCGCGCTGGCGCTGGGCGGTCTCTTCCTGATTCGCTACACCATCGAGGCCGGCATTTTCGGCCCCGGCGTGCGGCTTTCAATGGCCGCGGTGCTCGGTCTGGTTCTGGTCGCTGGTGGCGAGTTCATCCGCCGCACCGGCTTCAAAGTGCCGGTCCAGGGTATCGCCGGCGCCTACATTCCGGCCATCCTCACCGCCGCCGGCGCCTTCATCCTGTTCGGCACCGTCTATGCGGCTTATGGCGTCTACGGCTTCATCGGGCCGACGTTCGCCTTTGTGCTGCTCGGCATCATCGGCATTGCAACCATTGCCGCAAGCCTTGTCCATGGCCAGGCCCTAGCCGGCATCGGCCTGCTGGGTGCCATGGTGACGCCAGCGCTGATCAGCTCGCACACGCCCAATTTCTGGGCGTTGTTCGGCTACCTCGCGGTCGTGCTGATCGCCACCAGTGTCATTGCCCGCATGCGCGACTGGACGTTCCTGATGGCGGCAGCCTTTGCCGGCACCGGCATCTGGACGATCCTCTACATGAGCGATGCGCCGGCCGCGAACCTGTCCATCATTCTGTTCATCGATGCGGTCACGCTGGGAGCGCTCGCCTTTGTCTGGCTCGGCCATCGTGGCGGCGACGCGGAATCGGCGAAAAAGGGCTTCGATTGGCCGTCGATCGTGCCGGGAGCTTTTGTCGCGTTTTCGGCGCTGGGCCTGTCGGTCGATACGACACTTGTCGCCGCTGGGGATGCCTTGCCGGGTGCCGTCGTTCTTGCTGCTCTTGTCGCCGTTGCGGCCTATCGGCCGCGCGCCCTGCCGCTGCTGCACGCTGCTGGACTGGTGACCGTGCTGATCCATCTCGGCATCATTCCGCCTACCACCATCGGCTCCGATCTTGCGCAAGGCAATGTCGGCTTTGACGGGTTGCCGGTGACGGCAGGCAATGACCTGACGCTGCGTATCGGCATTGGCCTCGCCCTGGTCTTCATTGGCGCCGGCTTCTGGTCCGCGCGCCGCTTCGCCGCTTCGGCGCAAATCCGTGCCGCCTCCTGGGCAGCATGGGGCGTGGCAGCCCCACTGATCATCCTGCTGGCGCTGTGGTTCACCTATGGCAATCTCGACCGCGACCTTGCCTATGCGGCGGTCGCAGCCCTTCTTGTCGTGGTCTTCGCGGCTGGTGGCGAATGGATCGCGCGAGGCGAAGTACCGCCATTGCAGGGCAGGGCGGCGACATCCCTTGCACTCGGTGGCGCGGCCATCGCCGGCCTGTTGATGCTGCACATGGCCTTCGGTTCCGGCTGGACCACTATTCTGCTCGGCGCCTCGGCCATCGTGCCGGCGCTGGCCACCCGCTGGCGCGGCTATCCCGTGCTTGGCTGGATCTCGGTCGGCGCGGTGATCGCGGTGCTTGGCCGCGTCGCCTTCGATCCGACAATCGTTGGAGCCGAATTCCTGTCGACGACGCCGGTTTTCAACTGGCTGCTGCCCGGTTATGGCGTGCCGGCACTTGCCTTCGGCTTTGCCGCCTGGCAGCTCGCCCGCACCACCAATGGCCGGCCGCGCCTTGTCATGGAGGCGGCGACAGCGCTGTTCGCGCTGCTGACGCTCGCCATGCTGGTGCGCCATGCCATGCATGGCGGCGTCATCAACACCGACACGGTGACACTGGCCGAGCAGGCGATCTATACGCTAATCGCCATCGGCGCTGGCGGCATCATGGTCGCCATCGACATGCGCTCGCCAACTTCGGTCCTGCGCTATGGCTCGATGGCGGCGGGTGTTCTTTCGGTCGCTTTCATCGTCATTCGGCATTTTGTGGTGCTGAACCCGCTGTTCACCGACGAATCGACCGGCCAGATCCCGGTCTTCAACCTGCTGTTCCTCGCCTATCTCTTGCCGGCGATCGCCGCTGGCGGGCTGGCGCTATACGTCAGAGGCAAGCGGCCGAAATGGTATTCGGCCATGTTGGCGCTGGTCGCGGCTCTGCTTGCCTTCGCCTACGCCACGCTGACCGTGAGGCGCATCTTCAAGGGCGAATTCATCGGCTTGTGGAGCGGCCTTGGCCAACTGGAAACCTACACTTATTCGGCGCTGTGGCTGGCCATTGGCGTGGTGCTGCTTACCGCTGGTGTCTGGCTGAAGTCGCAGGTGCTTCGCATCGCGTCCGCCGCGCTGATCGCGGTTGCGGTGCTGAAGGTGTTCCTCTTCGACATGTCGGAGCTGGAAGGCGTTCTGCGGGCGCTGTCCTTCATTGGCCTTGGCGCCGTGCTGATTGGCATCGGCCTGTTCTATCAGCGGTTGCTGACCCAGGCAGCGAGAGAGAAGGTGCCGGCTGGCGAGCCGTAATATAAGGATTTCAATCTACCGGGAATAAAACGGCTGCCCGCCACGTTATCTCATTGCTTGGGTGACCGGGGCGGCGGACCGCTTCGCGCTGGCCGCTTGCGCCGCGCCTGGAAGGCGCGTTGAATTGGGATCAACAAAGGCGACCTCAGAACCAGCGGTCATGAACGAAAAGAAGGCAGCAATCCTTGGCGAAATACCGCGCCTGCGCCGCTACGCACGCTCGCTTTTGCGCGACCGGGATGCTGCCGACGATCTTGTTCAGGACTGTCTCGAGCGGGCACTTGTTCGGCTCGACAACTGGCAGACAGGAGAAAGCCCCCGGAGGTGGCTGTTTACGATCATGCATCATTTGTTCATCGACCAGATGCGCAAGGTGAACCGGCGCGGCGAAGCCGCGATGCTACCCCTGGAGGCCGGCGAGGCGCTTGCCCAGCCCGCCGAGCAGGTTGAGAGCATCGCCTCGCGCGAGATCATCGACGCCTTGCAGGCGATCAGCCCCGATCGCCGTGCAGCTCTTGTCATGGTCGCCATCGAAGGGTTTTCCTATGCCGAGGCCGCCAATATTCTTGGCGTTCCGGCGGGCACCCTGATGTCGCGCATCGCGCGCGGGCGTGAGGAGTTACGCGGCCTGCTCGACGACACCGCGCGCCGCCGCGCCATAAGGATCGTCGAGAAATGATCCGCCGTGATTTTTCCGAACGTGACATCCACATGGCGCTTGATGGTGAGCTGCCCGGTGACGAGCGCGCGGCCTATGACGCCTGGCTCGACGCCAACCCTGAAATGAAGGCGAGGAGTGTCCGCTACACCGCCGACCGGGCCGCGTTGCGCGCTGCCTTTGCCGGCGTGCTTGACGAACCGGTGCCGGCGCGGCTGCAGAAGATCGTGCTTGGCGAGGCGCCGGTCAGGGTTGAGGCATCGCGCTCCCGCTGGTGGCTCGCGGCTGCTGCCGCGGCAATGCTCGCCGTTGGCGGTCTGGGTGGCTATTTTGCCGGCATTGACAGGATCGGCCAGGAAGACCCGGCCGAGGACCAGCTTGCCGAGCAGGCGATCGCCGCCCATGTCATCTACGCCGCTGAAAAGCGGCATGCGGTCGAAGTGCCGGCCAGCGACAAGGATCATCTGCAGACCTGGCTGTCCAACCGTGTCGGCCTGAAGCTGGTGGCGCCGGATCTGACCGCCAATGGTTTCCAGCTGATCGGCGGCCGCTTGCTGCCAGCCGGCGATGGCAAGGCCGCGATGCTGCTCTATGAGGACGACAAGGGTGAGCGCATCTCTCTCTTCGTCACGGCGGAATCGACCGAGAATGCCAAGGGCACCTATGCTTCGGCGCAGGACGGCCCGCAGGCCGTCTACTGGCTGGACAAGGGCTATGGCTGCGCCGTCGTCGGCTCGCTGCCGCGCGAGCAATTGGCCGTCGTGGCCAAGAGCGCCTACGGCCAGCTTCTGGCTGGCCTCGCTACTTGAACGGCCTCACCTCGAGGTAAGGCCAATCGGTAAATAACGATCGTGTTCAAAGCTCTTTTTCACGACCGGGCAGGCGCCGAATCTGTCACAATTCGGCCCTATTCGAGGTGCGATAGCGCTTGATGACTGCCAGCACTTCGGCTGGTGTCACGGACGTTTCCGAACAGGGCCTTTTCTGACAACCCAATCGAGGTTTTTCGAGCCCCGCATGCCTGCCGAGATCCGCAAGGCCCGCGCTTCCGACGTCGATGATCTCGCCGCCATCGAGAAGGCTGTTTTTTCCAGCGACCGCCTCTCCCGCCGCTCTTTCCGCTTGTTCATCGAGCGCGAGACAGCCGAGACGCTGGTTGCCGAATGCGACGGCCGCGTCGCCGGTTATGCCATCGTGCTGTTTCGCAAGGGCAGTGGTGTAGCCCGGCTCTATTCCATCGCCATCGGCCCGTTCTTCGCCGGTCGCGGCATCGGCCGCACGTTGCTGGAACAGGCGGAGGACGCTGCCTTCGAGCATGGCCGCATGATGCTGCGTCTTGAAGTGCGTGAGGACAACACCAGAGCCATCCGCATCTACGAACACAGCGGCTATCGCAAGATCGGCCGTGAGCCCGGCTACTATGAGGATGGGCAGACAGCGCTGCGCTACGAGAAGACGCTGCGCGGCGACATTCCGATCGCCACCAAGGTGCCGTTCTACCAGCAGACCTGCGAATTCACCTGCGGCCCGTGCTGCCTGATGATGGCGATGGCCAATTTCGATCGCGCCTTCGTGCCGGATCCGGTCATGGAAATACGCCTGTGGCGGGAGGCGACGACCGTCTTCATGATGTCAGGCCCCGGCGGCTGCGAGCCGTTCGGCCTTGCCGTCTCCGGCCATGAAAGCGGGCTTTCGGCGGAAATCCACGTCTCCTTCTACGGCGCGCTGTTCCTGCAATCGGTGCGCAGCGAGGACAAGCGCCGGGTGATGGAACTGGCTCAGGTCGACTTTCGCCGCCGTGCGGAACTTTACGGCATCCCGGTGAATTACCGTCCGTTCACGATCGATGACATTCGCGCCGCGATCGCGGGCGGCAAACTGGTTCTGGTGCTGATCAGCGGCTTCCTGATGTTCGGCAAGAAAGTGCCGCACTGGGTGCTGGCCATCGGCGATGATGGTGACCATATCCTGATCCATGACCCCTGGGTCGAGGACGAAAGGCAAGAGACCATCCTTGATGCCGCCAACATTCCCGTGCCTTACGGCATCTTCATGAACATGGCGCAGTTCGGCCGCGACGGACTGCGTGCCGCCATCACTCTGGGAAAGCGCTGATAACAATGACCTGGGTCATCCTTACCGGTAGGCAGAGCGATCTCGATCAGGTGGCGACACCGCACAAGATCATCACCAATCGCGATTACCTCGCGCATCCCTCGCTGTTTCGTGGCCAGAGGCCGAAGGTCATCAACCTGTCGAACAACTATGGCTACCAGAGCCGCGGCTACTACTCTTCGCTGTTGGCGAGTTCGCGCGGCCACAAGGTCATCCCGACCGTCGAGACGATGATCGACCTGTCGGAACGCAAGCTTTATGAGCACGCGCTGCCGGAGCTGGAGCTGGCGCTGAACAAGTGCCGAAAGGATCTCGGCGGCGCCTTTCCAGCCAAGGTCTGCATTTTCTTCGGCATCGGCCCGTCGAAAGTCTGGGACCGTTTCGCCAAGCTGCTGTTCGACTGGTTCCGCGCGCCGGCGCTGGAAGTTCACATCAAGGACAGCGCCGAATGGGCCTCGATCCGCAAGATCGGCTTCCATCCGCTGGCCCGGATGACGGAGGATGAGGAAGCGCACTTCATCCAGTGCCTGGAGACCTATACCAATCGCGAGTGGCGCGACACCAAGGGCCGCACGCCGGCGCGCTACACGTTCGCCACGCTGGTCGATCCGCATGAGGAGCTGCCGCCGTCGGAAATTTCGTCGCTGCGCTACTGGGCCAAGATCGCTGAGAAGATGGGCGTCGAAATCGAGCCGATCACCAAGAAGGATCTGGCCAAGCTCGCCAACTACGACGCCTTGTTCATCCGCGAGACGACATCGATCTCCAACCACACCTATCGATTCGCCCGGCGCGCGCAGCAGGAGGGCATGCCGGTCATCGATGATCCGCTGTCGATGATCCGATGCACCAACAAGGTCTATCTCAACGAGTTGATGACCTACAACAAGGTACCGGTGCCGCCGACGGTGATGATCGCCGGCACCTCGGATCTTGAGCTCGCGGCGCAGACATTGGGCTTTCCGCTGGTGTTGAAAATCCCGGACTCCTCGTTTTCGCGCGGCGTGAAGAAGTGCGGCACTTTCGAGGAATTGAAGACGCTCGCCACGGAGTGGCTGGAAGATTCCGACCTTCTGATCGCGCAGAAATTCATTCCGACCGAATATGACTGGCGCGTCGGCGTGCTCGGCGGCCAGCCGCTGTTTGCCGTCCACTATCTGATGGCCAAGAAGCATTGGCAGATCGTCAACCACAAGGCCAATGGCAAGCCCGACCAAGGCGGCATCAAGACCTTCACCTTGAAGGAAACACCGGCCCATGTCGTCGAGACGGCGGTGAGGGCGGCGCGCTGCATCGGCGACGGCCTCTACGGCGTCGATCTCAAGGAAACCAAGGATGGCGTCTTCGTCATCGAGGTCAACGACAACCCCAACCTCGACCATGGCTGGGAAGATTCCGGCGAGAAGGACGAAGTCTGGGTCCGTTTGACCCAATGGTTCCTGGAACGGCTCGATCGGCCGGGCGGCAGAGGATAACGGCTGATTTCGGTCAGGGTTTCACGAGCAGGGCCGGCGAGCCGACTGACCGGATGCATTCCTCGATCAGCCAGTGCCTGAACGCAACCAACACCTCTCGCCGCGCGCTCCTTTGCGGTATCGTCACACAATAGGGTTGGCGAAGTTCGAGAGCCCGGACGACGGGTCTGACCAATCGGCCTTCCTCCAGGGCCTGCGCGCAGAACACGCCTTGGCTGAGCGCGACACCGAGGCCTGAAATGGCGAGGTCCAGGGTTGCTCGCGACGAATTGGCTGAAAGGCCACGCTGAAGGGCGCGGCCGGGTTCGATGCCGGTCGCCTCGAACCAACTGCGCCACGAGGGAAAGGATGCACCTGCTGGCCCCCAGTCGGTATGGATCAGCGGCAGGCCGAGCAGACCACCGGCATCGCCGGGACGACTGGCGGCAATACCTGGCGCGCAAACCGGATAGACAGCGTCCCGGACGATGTCCTCGGTGATGTGGTCGCGATAGTGAGGCCCATAGGAAAGCCTGATGTCGATCAGATCGCGGTCGAAGGATACCGGGTCGTCTTCGCCTCTGAGCGATATGTCGACCGCGCCACGGGCCGCGACAAAGCCGGCCAGTCGGGTTGAAAGCCATCCCATAGCCATGGATGGCGGAACCGACACGACCAGCCGCGACCGGAATTCGGGATTGTCCAACTCACGCGCCACACTGCCGATCTCTGAAAATGCTGTCGTCAGCCGAGGCAGCATCTCCACACCCGCCTCGGTAAGCACGACGCGGCGGTTGATCCGATGAAACAGCTTGCGGCCCAGTTGGTCCTCAATGGTTCGGATCAGCTGGCTGATGGCGGCGGCCGAGACCGAAAGCTCGTCGGCGGCAGCGGCGAAACTGCCGGTGCGCGCAGCGGCTTCAAATGCCTGGAGACCACGCAAGGATGGAGATGCAATCATCGCGACCAGATAGATAAGACAAGCTTATCTAAATCGC
>JBDSLV010000336.1:0-8870 GCA_039916205.1 Mesorhizobium sp.
GCCGGTGCAGTCGCGGCTGATCTTCAAGCGTATCCGCGACCTGGCCACCGAGAAGAACAAGAAGGTGCTGGTCTTCGTAGAGGATGTCGCCGCCTCCGGCGGCTACATGATCGCGGTTGCCGGCGACGAGATTTTCGCCGATCCGTCGTCGATCGTCGGGTCGATCGGCGTTGTCTCGGCCTCTTTCGGTTTCCCGGAACTGATGAAGAAGATCGGCGTTGAGCGCCGCGTCTACACCGCCGGTCAGAACAAGGCGGTGCTCGACCCGTTCAAGCCCGAGAAGAAGGAGGACGTCGAGCGCCTGAAGGCGCTGCAGCTCGAGGTGCATGAGACGTTTATCGACCTGGTCAGGGAGCGGCGCGGCAAGAAGCTCAGCGACGACGCGGATCTGTTCACCGGCCTGTTCTGGACGGGCAAGAAGGGCCTGGAACTCGGCCTTGTCGACGCGCTGGGCGACATGCGCACCGTGCTGAAGACCCGTTTTGGCCCGAAAACCCAGCTCAGGCTGGTCAGCGCACCGCGCGGTTTCCTGAGCCGTTTCGGCCTGTTCGGCTCGAGCAACAGCTTTTCCGCCCCCAATATTGCCGCTGCCGCTGCCGGCGGAGTCGTCGATGCGGCGGAAGAGCGCGCGCTATGGGCACGCTTCGGGCTTTGAAAATCTGGCAAAACCGTCTAGCATAAGCGCTTAACCGACCCCACCGGCCGCTTCTGCCGGCCCTTGCGCGGGAGGAGTTTTGACATGCCACAGATCATTTTCTTCGCTGTCGTCGGCGCCGTCGCCTATTACGGCTACCGTACCTTCGTCCGGGAAGCCGAGCGCGTGACGGCCAAGGTGCGTCGCACCGAGAAGCAGACGGCCAATGGCGCGATGGGTACGCTGGTCAAGGACCCGAAGACCGGCGAATACCGGCTGGCCAAGGACTGACTATCATTTCACTTGCAACTGATCCGGTCGAAGCCGAGGCGCGTTCGCTGGTCTGGCCCGCGCCTGCCAAGATCAATCTGGCGCTGCACGTCACCGGCAGGCGCCCTGACGGCTATCACCTGATCGAAAGCCTGGCGGTGTTCACACGCTTCGGCGACAGGGTCGAGATCGCGCTTGCCGACAGCGACGATTTTGCCGTGTCCGGCCGCTACGCGCCGACGGTGCCGCTCGATGCCAGCAATCTGGTGCTCAAGGCACGCGACGCCTTGCGGCAGGCCGCCGGCCTTCACGATACGCCGCCCGTCGCCATCAGGCTTGAGAAGAACCTGCCCGTTGCCTCCGGCGTCGGCGGCGGATCGAGCGATGCGGCGGCGGCACTGCGCGGCCTGGCGCAAACCTGGCAACTCGACATCGACGATGCCGAGCTGGCGCGGATCGGCCTTTCGTTGGGCGCCGATATTCCGATGTGCCTGGCGGCCAAGCCGCTGATTGCGCGCGGCATTGGCGATGAGCTGTCGATGGCGCCGGATTTCTCGGCGCTTGGACTGGTTCTGGTCAATCCAGGCACGCCGGTCTCGACCGCGGAAGTCTTCGCGGCGCTTTCCAGCCGCGACAACGAAGCTCTGCCGCCGCTGCCGCGCAGCGTCGATTTTCATAGTTTGCGCAACTGGCTGGAGATCACGCGCAACGATCTTGAGCCGGTAGCTCTTGCGGCACAGCCAGCCATAGGCAGGGCGCTTTCCTGGCTGAACAAGGCTGGATCAGGTTTTTCCCGGATGTCCGGATCGGGCGCGACCTGCTTCGGCCTATTTGAGACCGGCAACGTCGCCAAGCGTGCGGCCGCGGAAATCCGCAGCCGCCAGCCTGACTGGTTCGTTGCCGCGACCCGCAGCATCGCGTCGGAGGGAGCGGATGGCTAGAGTTGACGAGAGCCGCGCCTTCATTCCGATACGCATCGCGGTGCTGACGGTTTCCGACACGCGCAGCTTGGCCGACGATAAATCCGGCCAGACGCTGGCAGACCGCATCACCGAAGCCGGCCATATCCTGGCGGCGCGCGACATCGTCACCGACGACCGTGACCAGATCCGCGACAAGGTGCTGGGCTGGTCAAAAGACGAAGGGATCGATGTCGTCATCACCACCGGCGGCACCGGGTTCACCGGCCGTGACGTGACGCCGGAAGCGCTGGAACCGATCTTCGAAAAGCGCATGGACGGCTTTTCCGAAGTGTTCCACCGCATTTCCTATGACAAGATCGGCACGTCGACGATCCAGAGCCGGGCCACTGGCGGCGTCGTCAACGCCACTTTCGTCTTTGTGCTGCCGGGTTCGCCCGGCGCCTGCAAGGATGCCTGGGACGGCATCCTGAAGGCACAGCTCGACTACCGGCACATGCCCTGCAACTTCGTCGAGATCATGCCGCGGCTGGACGAGCATCTGCGGCGCGGCACCAAAGCCTGATTGCATCCTGCCGCTGGTCAGCGGACGACCGGTTCGCCGTGGAAGCGACGGCGTGACGGCGGCGAAACGCCGAAGCCGACTTCCATCATCAGCCTCGGCTTACGCGTCGGCACCGTGCCCATGTGGAACCCAAAGGGGTCCTCGACGAAACCGAGGCCGGCCTCCCCAGTTAGCGTGACCGGGCTCTCCTTGCCGTAAACACCAAGAACCTCTTCCGCCGGGTGGCCGACGAGAAGCGTCATTTGATGCTTGAGAATTCGGCGCCTGTGGCTGCCCCTGACATAGACATGTGGGCCCGTGCCGTCATCCACAGGCACGAGATAGAAGAAGAATTTCAGCATTCGCCAATCGTCGAGGTCGAAGTGGTATTTGCCGAGCGAAGCCAGGTTCTTCTCGGCATCAGAGACCCCACCGGTGGGAAAGCTCCACCAGACCCGCGTGGTGATCATTTTCGCCTGGCCGCCGAGATAGCGCGCGGCGATGTCGAGGAGCAAAGGGTCCCGCTGCACCGCCAGCGCTGCATCGCAGTCAAGGACGCGTTCGAAAAAGTGCCCGCTAAGCAGCGGCCGGCAGAAACGCGCCTCGGCTTCCTTATGTTCTGATGGGAGGAACTCCAGCCGGCGGTCGAAATTGCCGAAGCAGGGTGTGCGTCGGGCAAAGCTGGCGATCTCCTCATGGATCGACGCCGGCAGCGCCAGCCCGGAAAAGAGCCCCTCGGAACGAAGACCCGCGACAACTGCGTCGCGGTCAACGCCGGTGAACATGGTTTCATGGGTGTCTAGCGCCGGGGATGCAGGCTTTGCCCCGCGCCAATGCAACCGCCGGCCAGGCATGGTGCGCGCCAGCATGAACATCGGCAGCCAAGCCGGGTTCTCGCGCATGTCTTTCAGATATGTCGGAATGCGCACCGCAATGCGGCGCAACAGGCTGCCGTTTCGCGCGATGGCCTCAAGACTGGCGGTGCCGGATTTATCAGGGGATGGCAGGCTCATTAGGGTCCTCTGCTACAAGGGCACCGACACAATATCGGCCGCCGCTCCGGCATAACCCAAACCCATTCACCCGCCTGGCGCCGAAGCTAACGCGGCGTCCGATTTTGTGCAATGCACAATGAATGTCAAACGGCCAATTGTCAGAGAATTTGCTTCCGGCCATTGAGAAATGGGCCATCCAGATTCGCTGGCGCCCTTCACTTCGAGGGTGCCACCCAGATCTCGGCGTCGAGCCGCTTTGTCGCGAGGCCGCGCGCCAGGGCTTCGGCACTGCCGGCGCTTTTCGACAGCGACGCTGCCTGCCGCTTGCTGATGACAAGGCCCTCGGCCAGGGCGCGGTTCCCCGACAGCACGCGCGCCAGGAAAGGCGTGCGGCTGCCGCGCGTTCTTGAAAAGCGAGCCGCCATCGTTTGCCTGGCTGTGTGGGCAACGACATCGTCGATCCAGCCCTCGACAAGGCGCGCGCCCGGCTCCAGCAAAAGCAGCCACTCACCCTTGGCTTGCATGATACCGGCGGCGATGCCGCCGCCCGCCAGATACTGGCAGCCGGCATGCTCGGCGATACGATGCGTCTGGTCGCTGGAACCGGTGTCGCAGACGATGACGTCGCGCACGACGCCCTCGACCGCGCCGCCAATCAGCGACGCCAGCGTGCGGGCAAGCCCCTCCTCGTCATTGTGCGTTTCGATGAGAACACTGAGCATGCTTAGCCGAATAGCGGAAAGCCATGCACAGCGCCAGTTTTTGCAGCGCAGCATATAAAGTTCTTGATTTGTTCTCATTTGCAAAATAGGAATAATTTCATGAACAGAGCGATTCGACACAACGCGGACAGTCCCTGGGAGCGGGCAAAGATGGAACAGATCGTGCGCGCGGACATTGCAGCTTTCGGAGCTGGAAGAGCCGATATGGCCAATGCGATGATAGAACAGAGCGGCATGCGTGTCCGTCCGGACCGCAACCGGGGCCGTTCGGCAGGCATCAACCCGTCCGGCCGGTTCGAACCGGTGAGCCGGCATGTCTTCGACGATGGCTGGAATTCGTTGGAAGAGCTGCCGCCGTTCAAGACGGAGGTGCAGGTCGAGAAGCCACGCACCATCATCACCCGCAACGAATCGCCCGACATTTCCTTCGACCGTTCGATCAACCCGTATCGCGGCTGCGAGCATGGCTGCGTCTATTGCTTCGCCCGGCCGACGCATAGTTTCATGGGCTTGTCGCCGGGGCTGGACTTCGAATCGAAGCTGTTCGCCAAACCGGATGCGGCACGGCTGCTCGACAAGGAACTGTCCAAGGACGGCTATCAGCCGCGCACCATCGCCATCGGCACCAACACCGATCCCTACCAGCCGATCGAGAAGCAGTACCGCATCATGCGTGAGATTCTCGAGGTGCTGGAGGCGCGTGGCCACCCTGTCGGCATTGTCACCAAATCCGCTCTGGTAACGCGCGACATCGACATCCTGTCACGCATGGCCGATCGCGGTCTGGCCAAGGTGGCGCTGTCGGTGACGACGCTCGATCGCATGCTGGCCAGGACGATGGAGCCGCGCGCGTCGACGCCGACCAAGCGGCTGGAAGCGATCCGGCAGCTTTCCGATGCCGGCATCCCGACCTCGGTCATGGTCGCGCCGATCATTCCCGGCCTGACCGACCAGGAGATGGAGCGCATCCTCGATTCGGCCCACGCAGCAGGCGCGCGGGAGGCGGGCTATGTCGTGCTTCGCCTACCGCTGGAAGTCAGCCCGATCTTCAAGGACTGGCTGCTGCGTCACTATCCCGACCGCTACCGCCACGTCATGTCGCTGATCCGTTCGATGCGCGACGGCAAGGACTACGATTCGGAATGGGGCAAGCGCATGAAAGGCGCCGGTCCTTATGCCTGGCAGATCGGCCGCCGCTTCGAGATCACCGCCAAGCGGCTCGGCCTCAACGTCGAACGGCGCACGCTTCGGACTGACCAGTTCGTCGCCGCCGGGAAAGACCAGGTGCAGTTGATGCTGCTCTAGAAGATGCTCTGCACAACCCAGCCATAGGCCGGTGTGAAAGTCCTTGTTTTTGCATGTCGTCCTCCCAAAACCGCTGAACACTGGGACGACCACGCACATTGGAATCCCGTCCGGCCTGCCCCGGCCTGCAGACGGTGCCCTCCCGGTCCGGCGCCCCACCCGACCCGGAGGGACTTGCGGAGAATCGGAACCGATGCGACCCTCGCCGCAACATGGCTCGCGCGCGTTCCGATTCTCCGCCTCTCTTTGAAATGATCGAGAGACCCGACTTCTCCTTCGAGACGAAGGCGATGGCACAAGGCTTGTGGCCAGTGGCGGGCATGGATGAGGCGGGCCGCGGCCCGCTGGCCGGGCCGGTTGTGGCTGCCGCAGTGGTGCTCGATCCGGCCAACATTCCAGAAGGGCTCGACGATTCCAAGCGCCTCAGCCATCTGCAACGCGAGGCACTGTTCCTGCGTATCCTCGGCTCGGCGCTTGGCGTTTCAATGGCATCGGTGAGCGCTGAAGGCATCGACGGCAGCAACATTCTCAAGGCCAGCCTGGAAGCGATGCGCCGCGCGGTTGCCGGCCTGCCGGTACAGCCTAGGCTCGCTCTGGCTGACGGGCGCGACGTGCCGCCGGGGCTGCCTTGCGAGGGGCGCGCGCTGATCAAGGGCGACCAGCGCTCGCAGTCGATCGCCGCCGCCTCCATTGTCGCCAAGGTGTTGCGCGACCGCATGATGTGCGGCTGCGGCAGCCATCACGAGCGCTACGGGTTCGAGGTCCATATGGGCTATGCCACCGTTCGGCACCGCACCGCGATCGAGGTGCATGGCCCGGTTGCGCGATTGCACCGCGTCTCGTTCGCGCCGTTCAGGCTTGGTGGGGCTGAAGCCGCCGAAGAAGAAAGCCTTGCTGGCCTGATTTGAGGCGAAAGCGGTTAGCGATCTCCCCTGGGGGATGGCCGGCAGGCCAGAGAAGGGTGATGTCCCTATCAGCCAGTAGCGCGCAGCTTACTTGTATAGTTGCAGCCGGAACAGTGGATGAGAACCGAACGCCGGCGTTCCTTCGCGCCCCCCTCTGTCCTGCCGGACATCTCCCCCACAAGGAGGGAGATTGGTAGTTCCGCCGCCTTCGCCTTTCTCCACCTCAACAAAAAAGCCGCCAGGTTACCCGGGCGGCTTTCGATTTGTTGGGCGAAATCGGCTCAGTTGAGCTTCGACTTGACGTCCTGCAGCGAGGCCTTGAAAAGTTCGGCACCTGCCTTGGCATCCATCTTGCCGGCGAGCAGCGCGCGGGCCGCTTCGACGGCGATATCAACGGCGCTGGCGCGCACTTCGGCGACCGCGTCACGCTCGGCCTGACCGATCTTCTGCTCGGCAAGCGCTGTGCGCCTGGAAACATAGTCCTCGGTCTTCCTGTGTGCATCGGCGGCAAGCATCTCGGCTTCGCGCTTGGCGGCGGCGACGATGTCGGCGGCCTCCTGCTCGGCTTCCTTGCGCTTGCGCTGATACTGGCCGAGCAATTGCTGAGCCTCTTCACGCAGCCGGCGCGCTTCGTCCAACTCACTGCTGATCTTGGCGGCACGCGCGTCGAGCGCCTTGGCGATCATGCCCGGCACCTTGATGTAGATAGCAACGCCCAGGAATATGATGAGGGCTACTGTTGCCCAGAGCGTTGCGAGAGATGTGGCGTCCATGATGCGCTCCTCACCCGGCCACGGATTTGACCGCGGCCGCGATCTCGGCCTTGCTGGCCTTGCCGCCAACGAGTGCCTCGACAATTGCCGACGCGGTGTCTTCAGCGATGGTGCCAACTTCCTTCATGGCCTTGGCCTTGATGGAAGCAATGCTCGCTTCGGCCGCACCAAGCTTCTCGTCAAGAGCGGCCTCGACCTTCTTGCGGGCGGTTTCGGCCTCGGCCTTGGCCGCGTCATTGGCCTGTTGGCCGATGACGTTGGCCTTGGTCTTGGCTTCCGCCAGTTCCTGCTCGTAGGCAGCAACGGCGGCATCCGCCTCGCCCTTCAGCTTGGCTGCGTGGTCGAGATCCTGAGTGATCCGATCGTTGCGTACATCGATGATGCCGCCAACGCGCGGCATCACCACCCGCTTCAGGAACAGGTAGAACAGCCCGAAAGTGATCGCCAGCCACAGAAGCTGCGACGGGAACGTCGCAGGATCAAATGGCGGGAAAGTGCCGTGTGCTTCGGCGGGCACGCCAGTGCCGGAATGCGTGTCGCCTTCCGTAGCAGCGTGACCAGCTTCAGCGGCCGGCGCGGACTCTTGCGCAAAGGCAGATGTCACGAACATGGACTATCCCCTGATATCGGGCCTGCCGCTGATGCGGCCGACCCGTCCAATTCTTCTCCGTGCTCAGCCGAACAGGGCGAGAAGCGCGATGAGAAGCGAGAAGATGCCCAGAGCTTCGGTCACGGCGAAGCCGAAAATCAGACGGCCGAACTGGCCATCAGCTGCCGACGTATTGCGCAGCGCGCCCGCGAGGTAGCTGCCGAAGATGTTGCCGAGGCCAATGCCCGCGCCGCCCATGCCGAGGCAAGCGATACCAGCGCCGATGTACTTTGCTGCTTCTGCGTCCATTTGTTCAACTCCTTTGGATCTAAAATTCCGTTGCGATACCATCCGGCGTCAATGCCGGAAACTCTTGATCAGTGCCCGGGATGCAGGGCGTCGTTCAGGTACATGCAGGTCAACACCGCGAAGACGTAGGCCTGCAGGAAAGCGACCAGCAATTCCAAAGCGGTCAGCGCGACCGCCATGGCCAGCGGCAGGATCGAGCCCGCCACGCCTACCGCGCCAAGCGCGCTCAAGCTGACGACAAACCCCGAAAACACCTTCAACGTGATATGGCCGGCGAGCATGTTGGCGAACAGACGAACCGAGAGGCTGACCGGACGCGAGACAAAGGAAATCACTTCGATTAGCACCACCAGCGGCAGCAGGAAGACCGGCACGCCGTGCGGCACGAACAGTTTCAAGAAACCGAAACCGTGCTTCATGAAGCCGTAGACGACCACGGTTGCGATCACGAGGATGGCAAGACCGAAGGTGACGATGATGTGGCTGGTGATGGTGAAGAAATAAGGGAAAAGGCCAAGCAGGTTGGCGACGAGCACGAACATGAACAGTGAGAACACCAGGGGGAAGAACTTCATGCCCTGGGTGCCGGCTGCATCGCGCAACATGTTGCCGACGAATTCATAAGCCATTTCGGACACCGACTGTAGCCGGCCGGGAACCAGGCTGCGGCTCGACGTCGTCAGATAGAGGAACATCGAGGCGACGAGCACGGTGGCGACCATGAACAGCGCCGAATTGGTGAAAGACAGGTCATAGCCGCCGATGTCGATCGGAATCAGCTTGTTGATATGGAACTGGTGGATCGGATCGACCTTGTCAGCTGCCACGTTCAAACCCCGTCAATGCCGCGTACGGCGAAATTATCATTGCCGCATGAACGGCGGCTATTTCCAAATGCCGCCTG
>JBDSLV010000337.1:0-4094 GCA_039916205.1 Mesorhizobium sp.
AGCTGACCTACGGACCGCTGTCGCCGATCCCGCCCGGCCGTGGCAACTACACGGTCAAGCATTTCGACTTCATCATCCGCAACATCCCGCCAACGCAGCTGTGGATCTATCGGCGCGAAGCGCATTAAGGTGCACCGATATTCGGGTGAGGCTGGCCTGCAAATGGCTGATACCTGCGCTTCCGGTGCTCACGTACTTCAAGTACGCTCCGCTCCGGTTCCCGGCATCAGCCATTTTCGACTCGGCCTGACCTGAATCGCGACGCACCGTTCACCCGTTTGCGTCCAGATCATTTTCGATTTTTGGGCCGGCGCGTTGATTTGCTCTGCCTCTGGCTGTACCTGTCCGGGAACAAGGGTGGCCAATGGCAGTGATCCCGAAAATCCTCGTCTTCGCCGGTTCCAACCGGACCGGCGCCTATAGCGGCAAGACCGCCGATGTGGCGCAAAAGGAGCTTGCTGTTCAGGGCGCCGAGGTGACCCGCATCTCGCTCCTGGATTACCCCCTTCCGATCGTCGACGAAGACCTGGAATGGGAAAAGGGCGTCCCTGAAAACGCCGTGATGCTCGGACGACTGATTGCCGCCCATGACGGCCTGCTGATTGTCACGCCGGAATATAACGGTTCCATCCCACCGCTGCTCAAGAACACGATCGACTGGGTGAGCCGGGTGCGCAGGGATGCCGGCCGCCCGGTCAGGCCGCTCGCCGGCAAGATTGCCGGCCTCTGCTCGTCCTCCAACGGTCACTTCGCCGGCATACGCTGCATCAACCATCTGCGTGCCGTGCTGGTACGCTGCCAGATGGAAGTGGTGACACCGGAATGCTCGGTGCCAGAGGGCGGCGGCGCCTTTGACGAAGGCGGCAATTTCCGCGACGAAAAACTGCACAAATCGATGGAGCATCTATGCCGAACGCTAATCGAAACCTCGCGCATGCTGTCGACCAGGACCGAGTCGTGATTGCCAGCACCATGCCGGCAAATATGAAGGACAGGCTGATCGTCGGCCTCGACGTGCCGACCTTAGAGGAAGCCGAAAAGGCTGTCCGCGAACTCGACGGCGTCGTCTCCTTCTACAAGATCGGCTATCAGCTGGCCTTCGCCGGCGGGCTCGATTTCGCCCGCGAGCTGGCCAGCGGCGGGACGAAGATCTTCCTCGACATGAAGCTGCTCGACATCGACAACACGGTGGCCAAGGGCGTCGAGAACATCGTGAAGATGGGCATGACCATGCTGACACTGCACGCCTACCCAAAGACGATGCGGGCGGCGGTGGAAGCGGCCAGGGGCAGCGACCTTTGCCTGCTTGGCGTCACCGTGCTGACCTCGATGGACGAGCAGGATGTGATCGACGCCGGTTATGAATACGACCCGCACACGCTGGTGCTGCGGCGCTCGGAACAAGCGCTGCACGCCGGGATGGGCGGCATCGTCTGCTCGGCCGGCGAAGCGGCGGCGGTGCGCCGGATCGTCGGGCCCGACATGGCGGTGGTGACGCCGGGTATACGGCCGAGCGGCAGCGATCATGGCGACCAGAAGCGGGTGATGACGCCAGCAGACGCGATCCGCAACGGATCGAGCCATCTGGTGGTCGGACGCCCGATCGTCGGCGCCGCCGACAGGCGCGAAGCGGCGCAAGCCATCCTGGACGAAATGCGCTCGGCCTGACGCTCAAGAACAACTTTGGAGGAAACGATGCCCAAGGGTTACTGGATTGCCCGCGTCGATGTGCGCGATGCGGAAGGCTACAAGGAATATGTCGCCGCTTCCAAGCTGGCTTTCGACCGGTTCGGCGCCAAATTCCTGGCGCGTGGCGGTGAGCACGAGAAGGCGGAAGGGGCCGGCCGGGGTCGCAATGTGATCATCGAATTCGAATCGCTCGCCACGGCGCATGATTGCTACCACTCACCGGAGTACCAGCTTGCGGTCGCCATCCGCCAGAAGGTGGCCGACGGCGAGATCGTTCTGGTCGAAGGCGTCTGACGCGTCCCAACTCCGGACGGAAAACCGCTTCACACCTTTCCTGGAATGGCTCCAGGGCGCTCGGCGCTGGCGAGCGCTTCCGCCTGATGGCGGTGGCCGAGCATTTCGTAGCCGATGACGGTGACGGCCGGAGCCAGCATGAGAATGATGAGGCAGATCGCCATGTCGACGCCGGCAAGCGCTGCGATGATCGCGAGTGCTACAACCGCCGCCGTCCCTGCCAGCAGCCAGATGTGGAAGAGATCGAAGCGGCGCACGAGATAATAGTAGAGCGCGTAGATCGACCCGAGGAAGATGCTCAACGGGATGGCGGCGGCTAGCAAGGTCGCAAGCGGACCGATATGGGCCTTGTGCTCGATGAAAAGCGCCGCGACATCCAGTCCGGCACCCGTCGCGACAATGGCGGTGACGGTCAGCATCTGGCCATAGCCCCAGACGAACGCACGATCGCGGTGGGCGTGCAGGATCTGCCCTGACGGCAGCATGTAATACACCCACCACATGCCGAAGGTGAGCCCGGTGCCGGCGATGCAGACCAGTGCAGCGTCCAGGGTCCAGCCCTGTTCCTCGACCACGGCCGACAGGGTCGCCAGCGTGCCGACAACCCCTTCGCCCAGCGCAATGATGGCGAACAGGCTGTAGCGCTCGGCCATATGATGCGCGTGCCAGGGCGTGCCGCCATCCTTGCGTTCGGCGACGATAGGCCCCGCCAGTTCGATGAGACCAAGGATGCACGCCAGTATGATGCTCGTGCCGACCGAGAAATCCACGACGATCTGCACCACCCAGCCGATCTGGGCGATGGCGATGGCGGTGGCATAGGTCTGGCAGGCGCGGCGCCGAACCGGGTCCTGCCGGGCGGCACGCAGCCACTGGAAGATCATGGCCAGCCGCATGATCACATAGCCCAGCACCATCACCGAATTGTCGAGATGCTGGCCGTGCTCGATGGAGGCGAACATGCGCGGCAGGCCGATCGCCAGCACCAGCACGCCGATCATCTGCACCATGGTGACGAGGCGGAAAATCCAGTCGTCAGTGTCATAGGCCGACGAGAACCAGGAGAAATTGATCCAGGCCCAGCAGATGGCGAAGCTGGCGAAAGCGAAACCGAGCAGGCCAGCGGCGTAATGGCCTTCGGCGAGCGCATGGGCGAGCTGCGAGGCGGCGAAGCTGAACGCGGTGACGAAAGTCAGGTCGAACAGAAGTTCAAGCGGCGTCGCGACCCGATGACCCTCATGTGGATCGCGCCCGGCCATGCGCCTGACATGATGGTGAAGGGTTTCGGGGCCGACGGGCGTTGTGTTCATCGCGCGCTTTCGCTGAGGGCTTTGCGCCGACAGTAAAGGCAAGGCGAAAAGCGTCAAGGCACGCGGCCGCGTGCCTTAGGCCAGCCGGCTCGCTGCCGTCTCGGCCATGGCATCGGCAAGGCTCGCGTCCCATTGCGAGCGGCAATAGGCGCGGAAGTCGAAGCAGGGCAGGCCAGGGCAGACCTCGAACTCGATGAGATGAACGGTATTGTCGGCCTCGACCCTGAGGTCGATGGAAAAGACGTCGCGCAAGCCCAGCCCGCTCATCAACCGGCCGGCGATGGCGCGGATTTTCGCATCGGCCGCCGGTTGGCTGTCGGCGACCGGCAGCAGGTCGGGTTCGGCGTAGTCTCCGGCTGCCTTCGCCGCCTCGCCGGTGCCGCCGTAGAGCGCCAAGCTGTCCGCCATGGTCTGGAAATCGGCGCCTGAATCGACAAAGGCGACGCCAAGCGCTTCGACCCCCGTGTCGGGCACAAGACCGAGGAAACTGGCGCGCACGTTGCGACCAGCGACATAGGGCTGCACGACGACATCATCGCGATAGGCGGCGAACACGCGCCGGCTGAGGTCGAGCGCGTGGCCGAGATCGTTGCAGCGCGAATCCGGCCAGATGCCGATCTTGGCGCCGAGCCGGTTGGGCTTGACGAACCAGCCGGCGGGCGACGCCGGCGGCGCGACCAGCCAGTTGCCGTTTCTCGCCAGGCCGGCCTGCGGCACCGGCAGGCCAAGCCCGCCAAGCACGGCGCCGGAGCGAAACTTGTCCTGGCAGAGCGCGAACAGCGAATCATCGGCGCCGATGGT
>JBDSLV010000338.1:0-20350 GCA_039916205.1 Mesorhizobium sp.
TGACGATCGAAACCGATCTCAATCCCGTTCGGACCACGGCGGATTCGTTGCGTTTGCGGCAGGCGATGCTGGCGTTGGTCGAAAACTGCTGCCGCTATGCCGCCTCCGGCAAGGTCATCCGGTGCGAAACCGGGCTCCTTGGCGACCACGAGGCGTTTGTCCGCATCATGGACCGGGGACCGGGCCTGCCGGAGGAACTGGTCTCGCGCTCTCCCCTGGCGATGTTCATCACGGGGGATCCCTCAAGGTCGCGTGCGACGGGCGGCACCGGGCGTGGTCTCTCGGTGGTGGATGCCATCGCCAGGGCCCATGATGGCCGGCTCCAGCTCAATCACAGGGAGGGCGGCGGCGCCTCGATCACGATCGTATTGCCACACCACCCTGAAACCTGACGCCCACATTTGAGGCGCTGTCGCGCACAATATCCAGCGGGTTTCTCCGCCATTTCTTGACAAGCCTTGGGCAAAAGCTCGGTGCCGCGATCTCTCGTTCATCGCGGCAGTGGAATCAGCCCGAGGGAACGCCTTGCCAACTGCCTGGAAGTTCGAAACCGACGTGCCCGCGTGCGCGGACATCGTGTATCGCCCGCTTCTCGAGGATGCCTTGTGCGCTGGCCGGGCGGCCTCGCCAAAGCCGGTCCAGCCCGAGCCTGCCCGGCCTTCGATCTGGCTTCAGGTCCTTGGACTGGGAAGTCGCCTGACACTCAAACGGTCGGTCGTCTTTTGTCTCCGTTTCCTCGTCCGGCCGGCGATGAGCCTCAACTGGATAACGTTCCTCGGCGATTTCGCCCGGCGGAAATCACTTGGTTGCCCACACGATGATCTCCTGCGCAAGTCGCTGGCGACCTTTTTCATTCATGGCGCCTCGGCGCGCGACCGGCTGAACCTGCTTACCGACAATTTTCGTATTGCCGGTGATGTGCTGACGCCTGACGTTCTGCGGACGCTGTGGCGCGGCGATGCCATGGATGTCGGGACGATCGAGGGGCGAAGCGAAAGCTACAAGATCCACCTTCTGCTCGCCGACCGTTGCGGCAGCCGTCACGAGGGCGTCTTCGCCATCAGGATTTCAAGGATGAAGGACGGCTACACCTTGTGCACTGCCGGCTTCGTCTTCGTCCGGTGCGGCTATAGCGACTACAGCCTGGCGATTGGCGGCATGCAGGGACCGAGAGCAAGCGACGCGAAGCGCGCGCTGATCACGGCCACACGATGCCTCGGCGGCCTGCGGCCCAAGGATGCCGTGCTTCTCATCCTGCAGGGACTGGTTTCAAACGGCAGCAGCGGGCACCTCCTGGCGGTTTCCAACGCCAGGCACGTCATCAACCAGCGCCGCCGCAAGCGCAGGCGGATGATGCACGCGAATCTTGACGACTACTGGATCGAACGTGGCGGCGAGCCCGCCGCACCGTTCGGTTTCCGTCTGCCGATCAAGCCCATCTCCGGCACGGAAGGCGAAAAGCGGCGCGCCCAAAGCAAGCTGGCCTTCTGGGAGGCCGGTCAAAGGCTTCTGTCAAAGCCGGCCTGCACCGAAACAGGGGGAGCGCGCTGATCACCAGCCTTGATCAGGCTGTGCCGGCGATCCGCATCTGCCTGAGATCACGGACCTGGCAGCGCTCGCATGCCGTCATCAGCGCCATGCCGAGCACCTCGACATCGACAACCTCATTCGGCCGCCAGCCACAGGGGCATGCCTCAGGACCGGAATGCGCATCGGCGACTTCCCTGTAGATCATACCGATTGACCGCGCCGCCAACCGCATCACCGCCATCGGCGGCAGGCCGGACTTGTGCATGATTTCGCAAAACTCGTTCATGATCGTCTTGCGGATATGCGCCTCCGCCTCTTCGTGACGGCGCTCGATCTCGTTCTGCAACACTCGCTCAGGTCTCCAATTGTCGCGTTGATGCCGGTGCGGTTCGCACCAGCAAGGCGAAGCGGGCCGGAACCAATCGTCCGTCAGCCCACCCGTTTTCGGTTGGTAGAGAGAATGGCCCCGTCGGTCGGCCCGGTGGCGATCGCGCGCCGAACCTCACGTGCCATGTCGAGCTGACGCATCGCCGCGAACATCGCCTCACGGTCGCGCAGATGCGCTTCATAGAGCCCCACGAAGATCGTGTTCGTCGTCTCATGCGGCCCCGGCGCATCATTGGCCCGCGCCAGACTGTCATGGGCCGCGCGCTTCGCCTTGCGCACAGCCATTGCCCAAGCCTCGACCTCCGCGACACTTTCGCGATGGCGACTCAACTCCTCGGCATTTGCTGGCCGGGACGGATCGGCAGGAGGGTATGAATGGATCATGCCGCCCGCCTCCTGGCCACCGCCTCGGAAGCACGGGCGCCGCACTTCCGGCCAACATTCCTGCTTGGTGCGCTGAGCTCCACAAGCCTTCTCCTGTCCTTCCGGTCGCTTCGTGACGAAGCAGCACATTCTAGCCCGGGAAGACATTCGCGAAAACACAAAACTTTACCAAAAAAGTCAAGTTTTAGAAGTGTGTTTTCCAGCGGACGGCGTGGATGGGAAATGGCGGACGCGTCCTGGCCTCCGGCGAGCTACGGAACCGGCGCGCAAGGTGACGGCGATGGCCGTTTTCGGCTGGCCGTGGAATGGGCCGGAAGCCGGCCCATTCCACCAACGGCCAATTCGGGTTCAGAGAGCTTTCAGCATCATGTCCGAAGCACGCTGTCCGATCATCATGCACGGTGCGTTCGTGTTGCCGCCAATCAGCGTCGGCATGATCGAAGCATCCGCGATGCGCAGCCCATCGATGCCGTGAACCTTCAGTGTCGCGGGGTCGACGACGGCCATCGCATCGTTACCCATTTTGCAGGTTCCCACGGGATGATAGACGGTTAGCGCTTCCGCCTTGAGATAATCCAGGATTTCGTCATCGCTGCGAACATCCTTGCCGGGCAGCATCTCCGTGCCGCGAATGCCGTCGAACTGGGGGGCGGCAAAGATGCGCCGGGCGATCTTGATGCCTTCGACGAGGACCTTGGCATCGCGTTCATCGGAAAAGAAGCGATGGTCTATGAGCACGTCCCGGTGTGAACCAGCCGCTGGAGACAGCTTGATTTCGCCGACGCTTCCAGGCCGCAGCACGCAGGTGTGAATGGCATAGCCGTGGCCGTATTCGACCAGCCTGCCGCGATGGCTGCGGTAGCCCGGTACGAAATGGAACTGGATGTCGGGCAGCGCCCCCGCGTATTTCGTACGGGCAAAGCCGCCGGCCTCGACATAATTGGTGGTCAGCATACCCTTGCGCCGGGCGAAATATTTGAACGGTGCCGCAAGCACACGCGGCAAATTTCCTAGGGAAAGGCCAAGCGTCTCGGTGCTGGCGGAACGCACCGTGATCATGCCATCGACATGGTCCCGCAGGTTCTTGCCGACGCCGGGCAGTCGTGGACAGGATCGATGCCGATCCGCCGCAACTCTTCGGCGGGGCCGATACCCGATTGCAGCAGGACCATGGGCGAGTTGATCGCGCCCGCCGCAAGCACGACGTCCCGCCTCGCCGTGAAGGTGTTGGCGCTGCCCTGATGGCGGACCTGCACGCCCATCGCGCGCGCGTCTGAAATGACGAGATGCTGCACCTCGCAGTCGCTGAGAACCGTCAGGTTCTTGCGGCCAAGCACCGGGCGAACAAAGGCGGTGAAAGCGCTGAACCGCTGCCCGCGATCCTGGGTGACATTGTAGATGCCGAGGCCAAGCTGGCTTTCGGCATTGAAGTCGTCATTCCTCGGCAAGCCGGCATCCTTGCCGGCATCGATGAACATGCGGCACAACGCGTTGGGGTCGCGCGGATTGTCGACCAGCAGTTCGCCATCAGTGCCGTGGTAGCGCGGATTCTGGCCAAGCAGGTTGCGTTCCAGCTTCTTGAACACGGGCAGCACGTCGTCATAGGACCAGCCGTTGCAGCCAAGACCCGCCCATTCGTCGTAATCCGCGCCTGCACCCCTGATATAGACCATCGAGTTGATCGACGACGAACCGCCCAGCGCCTTGCCACGATTGACCGGAATCTTGCGGTTGTTCAAACGTGGCTGAGGGACGCCGACATAGCAGTAATCGTAGGTCGGATTGCCGTAGAGCGAGAGAATGCCGGCCGGCACTTTCACGCGCAGGCTCCGGTCGCTGCCGCCACCTTCGATCAGGCAAACCCGAACCGCCGGATCGGCGCTGAGACGGTTCGCCAGCACGCAGCCGGCGGAACCCGCGCCGACGACGATATAGTCATAGCTGTCGGTCATGGTCGCGGATATCGGCGCGTGGCGCGCCGCCTCTACTGCACGTGCGAGGGCGAACGGCCGGGATCGATCACGACCCCGGCCGATAGGATTACTGGAGGAGTTGGGTCCACACCTTGGTGACAAGTTCCTGCGCCGCCGGCGAGCAGGCCTGGCCCATCTTGACCGGCACGGTCGGGAACAGCTCCGGGGCGTTTTCCTTGTTGTAGAGCGCCTTGGCCGTGTCGATCTTCACCGGCGAGGAATGGCCATAATAGTTGTATTGCGCGGTGGCGTTGTCCAGTTGCGCCATGAAATCGATGAACTTCTTGGCGTTGTCGATGTTGGCCGCGCCCTTGGGCACGACATAGGAATCCAACCAGCCGACCAGACCTTCCTTGGGCATGGCGTATTCGACATTGGCCTTGTCGTTGCGGCGCAGCCGCATGGTGTTGCCGTCCCACCAGAAGTGCATGGCGACTTCGCCGCTGCCGACACGGTTTTCGATGTTGTCGCTGGAATAGGCGGCGACGAACGGCTTCTGCGCCAGCAGCAGGTCGAGCACGCGCTTCATTTCCAGCGGGTCCTCGCTGCAGTATTTGATGCCGAGGTAGTTCTCAGCCGCCGGGATCACCTCATCCGGCTGGGCCAGGCTGGCGATCTTGCCCTTCAATTCCTCCGAGGGCTCGAAATAGATCTTCCAGCTGTCGACCGGCCCCTTGTAGAGGTCGCGGTTGACGGTGAAGCCAGCATTGCCGAAGGCCAGCGGCACGGAATAGTGCCCGGTTGGATCCCACCACGGCTTCTGCCATTTGGGCAACACCTGCTGGTAGGCAGGCATGGCGCCGGCGTCTATGTCTTCGAGCAGGCCGCTGTCTGCCATGATCTTCACGAAGTGCTGCGAGGGGGTGACGATGTCGTAACCCGACGATCCGGCCTGCAGCTTGGTCAGCAGATCCTCGTTCGAGGAAAAGGCGTCGACCGTCACCTTGATGCCGGTCTCCTTCTCGAATTTCGCGACCATCTCCGGCGCGATGGAATCGGCCCAGGCGTAGATGGACAGATTGCCGTCGGCGTTGGCCGATCCGTTGAAGGCAAGGCCCATGGCACCGGCCATGGCAAGAATGGCAATACGCGTGTTTTTCGGCATGTCGTTCCCCTGGTTGTTGTTTTCCCGGGGACGACGATAACAAACCGCTGCCTGGGTTAAATTTGTATCGCCCGACGCGATGGTTAGGAAAAAACTCGCTTGGCCGGCTACTTCTGCCGCTGCAGCAGAAACGCCCCGGTCGCCAGCAGCACCGACACAATCATGATCAGCGTCGAGATGGCATTCAGTTGCGGCGACACGCCCTGTTTGATCAGCGAGAAAATGTAGACCGGCAAGGTCGTTGCCCCGCCCGAGTTCAACAGGTTGCTGGTGATGAAGTCATCCATGGAGATGACGAAGGCAAGCATCGCGCCGCTGAACACGCCCGGCAGGATCAGCGGCAGCGTGACGCGCCGAAAGGCAACCCAGCTCGACGCGTAGAGATCGCGCGCGGCTTCCTCCAGATCAGGGTCCATGCCTTGCAGGCGGGCGCGAATGGGCAGGAAGGCGAACGGGATACAGAAGGTCGTGTGCGCGACCGTCAGCTTCAGCAGGCCGTTGGTGAGCCCGATTTCGGAAAACAGGATGAGCACCGCCACCGCAACGACGATTTCAGGCAGAAGCAGCGGCAGATTGACAACCGTCTCCGAGACACGCCGGAACCGCACATCCCTGCCGCGCACCAGGACGAGTGCTGCCATGAGGGCGACGACGGTCGACAGGACAGTGGCTATGGCCGCGACGAACAGCGAGGTCTTGACGGCGCCGACCAGGGCTGAATTCGACAAGGCGGCGTAATACCAGTGCAGGGAAAAGCCGCCCCAGTTGGCGACGATGCGGTTGGCGTTGAAGGAATAAAACACCACCACCGCGATGGGCAGGTAGAGGTAGAGGAAGAACAGCAGGCTGAACAGGCCAAAGCCTGGATAGCGCCTCACGTCGGTGCCGGCGCTCATTTGCCAAGCTCCCGGCTTTCCCGGCGTATGGCGCGCAGCCCTCGGGAGACCAGGAAGATCAGTACGGCCGCCATCAGCACGATGGAGATCGCGGCGCCAAGCGGCCAGTTGCGGGCCGCACCAAACTGCAGCTGGATGAGGTTGCCCATCATCATCGTCTTGCCGCCGCCGAGCAATGTCGGCTCCAGCACAGCACCAAGGCACGGCACGAAGACGAGGATCGAGCCGGCGAGCATTCCCGGCTGGCACAGCGGCAGGATGACCCGCCGCAAGGTGATCAGGCGGCTGCCATAGAGATCATGGGAGGCCTCAACCAATGTGGGATCGAGCTTCTCGATCGAGGCGAAGATCGGCAGGATCATCAGCGGGATGTAACTGTAGACGAGGCCGATCAGCATGGCGGTGTCGCCGAACAAGAGGCTGCCCATGTTCTCGACGAGACCAAGCGCGCGCAGCGCCTTGGCGATGACGCCGTCATTGCCGAGGATGATGATCCACGAATAGACGCGCACGATCATCGAAACCCAGAACGGCAGCGTCACCAGGTAGATCAGGCCCACCTTCAGCGCCGGCCTTTGCAGCGAGATGAAATAGGCGACCGGAAAACTCAAAAGCAGGCAGATGAAGGTGGTGACCAGCGACAGGATAAGCGTTCTAGCGACGACGATCAGATATTGCGGATTGAACTCCAGCTCACCGGTCCAGCCCTCGTTGAACAGGATCTGCTTGTAGGGAGCCGTGGTGAAGACATAGTCGAAGCCGCCATAGGGGCCGCGTGTCGAAAAAGAAACCAGGATGATGATGCCGACCGGAACGATCAGGGTCAGCAGCATGATGACATGGGCCGGCAACAGGCCCAGAACATTCCAGCCCGGCGGTTTCAGGCGCCGCGTCATGCGCCCAATACCCTCGCCGATTCCGCCGAGAAGCCGACCTTGATCGGCTGGCCCACCTCGAATGTCCGGCCGCGGCTCAGGCTGTTGCGTTTGGAAACGCGCAGCCGCGTGGTCCCGGTCTCCACCACATAATGGGTGTAACCGCCGAGATAGTTCGCACCGACGATGGTGCCATCGACGACGATCTGGTTGTCCTGCGAAGGAAGGCTGATCTTCTCGGGCCGTATCGACATCACCGCGGGGGCGCCGACCGCTGCCTGCTTGTGCGGCACGATCATTGTCATGCCGAACGGGATCGACACCGTGGCGTGATCGCCCTTGACGGAAAGCACCTCGGCGTCGAGGAAATTGGTCTCGCCGATGAAGTCGGCGACGAACCGGTTCGACGGTTCCTCATAGATGTCGGCAGGCGTTCCCAGTTGCTGGATATGGCCGTCGCCGAGAACGCAGATGCGGTCCGACATGTCGAGCGCTTCTTCCTGGTCGTGGGTGACGAAAACAAAGGTGATCCCGGTCTGGCGTTGCAGCGTGCGCAGTTCGTCGCGCATGGCTTGCCTGAGCTTGAGATCGAGCGCCGAGAGCGGCTCGTCGAGCAGGAGCACTTCCGGCTCCGGCGCCAGCGCCCTGGCAAGGGCGACGCGCTGACGCTGGCCGCCGGACAATTGCTGCGGCTTGCGGGCGGCGAACTCTTCCATGTGGACGAGCCGAAGCATGTCGGCGACACGCTTGTCGCGGCGATCCTTTGTCCAGCCGAGATTTTCCAGCCCGAAGCCGATGTTCTGCTCGAGCGTCATGTGTGGGAACAGCGCATAGCTCTGGAACACGGTGTTGACGCGCCGCTTGTGCGGCGGCAGGCCCTGAATGTTCGAGCCGCGCAGCGAGATCGCCCCGGTAGAGGGCTGTTCGAAACCGGCGATCATGCGCAGAAGCGTGGTCTTGCCGCAGCCGCTGGGGCCCAGCAGCGTGAAGAACTCGTTCTCGTAGATATCGAACGTGACCGGCTTCAGCGCCTGGTAATTGCCGAAGGTCTTGGAGACGCCCTTGATCTCGACCGCCTTGTTCATCTCAATCGGGCGGCTCTTGTCCATGATGCGGTCTCGGTGGGGAGGAGTGGCGGCCGGATCATCGGGCCAGCGAGCGCGGCAGGGCCGCGAGAAAGACCCGCGCCGCCGGAGCGGCGCGGGTGAATGGCAAGGATTACATCTTCACCCATTTGCCGTCATGCACGACATACCTGTCGATCTCGACAGCCATGTTGGTCTGGCCGTTCGGATCGAAGGATACGGTGCCGAGAATGCCTTCGTGGTTGATGTCGCGGATCGCCTTGCTCAGTGCTTCCTTGTCGCCGACACCCTTTTCCTTGATGACTTCAAGCAGGATCTGCGTGGCCTCGTAGGCATATTTGGCATAGGAGCCGGCAGGGTCGGTGTAGCCCTTGGCGTCGTAGGCCTTGTTGAACTCCTCCAGCTTGGGATTGCTCTGCACCGCCGGAGTGCCGACGATCGTGCCCTCGGCCGCCGCGCCGGCGATCTCGATGAACTTCGGATCGTAGATGCCGGAGATGCCGTACATCGGCAGCGCGCCCATGCCGAGATCGGCCATCTGGCTGCGCACCAACGCGGCTTCGGTGACGACGCCGCCGAAATAGACCGCGTCCGGCGAAGCGGCTTTCGCCTTGGTCAGCATGGCGCGGAAGTCCGTCGTGCCGACGGCGGCCGCGTCGGTCGAGACGATCTCGCCGCCCGCTGCCTTGAAGAACTCCGCGAACCACTTGGCGTTCGCCGCGCCGTAGTCGGTGGTATCGGAGACGATGGCGATCTTCTTGATCTTGCCTTCCTTGGCGATGGCTTCGGCGAGCGGCTTGTCCTCGTTGACGAGCGTTGGCGTCACGCGCGTGACATTGGCAAGGTTCTGCTCGGTGATCTTGGGGCTGACGGCGCCCCAGACGATGAATGGCATCTGCGCACGGTTGAAAACCGGAATGGTCGCAAGTGCGACAGAGCTGTTCCAGTGCCCGGTGGCGGCGATGACATCCGGATCGTTGACCAGTTTCTGCGCGGCGGAAACGCCGACGGCGGGGTCGGAGGCATCGTCGAGCACGACACCCTCGACCTGATGCGGATAGCCGCTGGCATTGGCCTGCTCAATGGCCAACAGGAAGCCGTTGCGGGCGCCGAGGCCCTGCTGCGCATTGCCGCCGGAGAGCGGTCCAATGAAGCCGAGCTTGATCTGGTCGGCCTGGGCCTGCGCGATACCGAGCGTCACCGCGAATACGGATCCGGCCAGGAATGACGATATGCGGATAAGTGCTTTCCGCCTGTTTTGCATGGTTCCACCTCTATGGTTGTCTACCGCGACGGTCACGGCCCGGCCGATCATTGCCGTCGGCTGGCGCAAATGTATTGACGCCCGCCGGCTCGCGAAATTCGGAAATTGCTATCCGTGACTTCGGAGATTCATATTTCAGAGATCGATGATGTGCGCCTAAAGGTGGCGCCCATAATTGTTGTCCTCTAGCCTGAGAAACGGATCCGAATGACGGAGCTGCTTGTCCAGCAACTGGTGAACTGGATCACCCTGGGATGTATCTACGCCCTGCTGGCGATTGGCTTCAGCCTGATCTTCGGCGTTCTCAACGTCATCCATTTCTCGCATGGCGACGTGGCGATGACCGCACCGTTCATCTCGCTGGCCCTGGCGCAAGCCTTGATGGTCGCCGTTGGCGTGGCCAGCCCGGCGTGGCTGATCATCGCGGTACTGGCCGCCGTCCTGGTCGTCGGCATGATCGGCGTCGTTCTGGACAAGGTGGTCATCCGCCGCTTCCGTGACGCACCGGCAATGATGGCGCTGGTCGCCACCGTTTCGCTGGGCATCGTCATCCGCGAGTTGATCCGCCATCTCTATCCGCAAGGGTCGAACCCGCAAGCGTTCCCGCGTCTGGTGTCCGGCGTGGCGTTCGAAACCGCCGGGGTCCAGATCAGCTGGTTCGCCTTGCTGGTGGTGGGGCTCACCGTCGCGCTGGTGGTGCTGCTCTATGTGTTCCTGCGCATGACGCCGCTTGGCCTGCGCATCCGCGCGGCCTCCGAAGACAGCGTCGTGGCGCGCATGCTCGGCATACGCGACGCGCGTGTGTTCCGCGCCACGTTCTTCATCGCGTCGGCGATCGGCGCGATAGCCGGCCTGCTTTTCGCCAGCTATGCCGGCGTGACGCGTTTCGACTTCGGCGTGATGGCCGGCCTGCTCGGCTTTTCGGCGGCGGTGATAGGCGGTCTCGGCTCGATGCCGGGCGCGATCCTCGGCGGCTTGATCATTGCCGGCATCGAGGTGCTGGCCCAGACCTTCGTGCCGGACGGCGCGTCCTACCGTCTGGTCTTCGTCTTCCTGCTGGTCATCGCCGTGCTGATTTTCCGGCCGGAAGGGCTGCTTGGACGCCCCGTCATGGAGAAAGTGTGATGCAGGGGCCAGTTTCATCCTCGGCGCAAGGTTTGGGCGCCGCCGCGACCTTCGCGATCGTCTCGCAACTGTGCGGCGCCGCCTTCCTCTACCTGATCCTGAGGGTAGAAGGGGGATGGCAGGTAGCCGGTCTGCTCGCGCTTCTGGGTGCCGGTTTCTACGTTCTGGAAAAGCAGCCGTGGATTGCCGATTACGCGATGGCCAGCTTCGCGCGCGTGCCATTGGTGGCTATGGTCACCGCGGCGGCCATCGTCGTTCTGTTTCCCTTCGCCGTTGGCTCGAACACCTATGTACTGCATCTGCTGATCGTCGCGCAGCTCTATGCCGTGCTGGCATTGGCGCTCAATTTTCAGCTCGGCAGCGCCAACATCCCGAACTTCGCGACCGGCGCTTCCTACGGCATCGGCGCCTATGTGTCAGCGCTGCTGGCCGTCAATTTCGGGGTCAGCTTCTGGCTGACACTGCCGATCGCGGCACTGGCAGCGACGCTGTTTGGCTTCGTCATCGGCATTCCTTCGATGCGCACGCGCGACACCTATCTGGCGCTCGTCACCATCGCGTTCGGCGTGGTGGTGCAGCAGCTGCTCAACAATTTCGAATGGACCGGCGGCCCGAACGGCCTTGTCGGCATCCCTGCCCCCAGCCTGTTTGGCCATTCCTTCGCCGACCCGCTGGTGGTGTTCGGTCACAAACTGCCGAGCCAGGCGAATTTCTACTACCTGTCGGCGCTGCTGGTGGTCGTCGCCATCGTCACCGCGCACCGGCTGCACGGATCGCGCATCGGCCTCGCCTGGAACGCGCTGCGGGCCGACGAGATCGCGGCACGGGCCCAAGGCATCAACGTCGCCTGGTACAAGGTGCTGGCCTTCGCGGTCGACGCCTTCCTGGCCGCCTTCGCCGGCACCATCTACGCCTTCTACATCTCCTATATTTCGCCCGACAATTTCACCTTCCTGGTTTCCGTCACTATCATGACCATGGTCATCGTCGGCGGCATGGACAACATCTTCGGCGTCATCGTCGGGGCCTTCCTGTTGACCATCCTGCCCGAGAAGCTGCGCGCCTTTTCCGACTACCGGCTGCTGTTCTTCGGTGTGGTGATCATCGGCTTCCTGATGATCCGGCCACAGGGCCTGTTCCCGCAGCGCATGCGCCGCTACGGAGGCAGCCAATGAGCGCGCTTCTCAAGGTCGAGAATGCGACGATGCGCTTCGGCGGCCTCGTCGCGGTGAACGATGTCAGCTTTTCCATCGACAGGGGTTCGGTGCTCGCCATGATCGGCCCGAATGGCGCCGGCAAATCGACCTTGTTCAATGTCGTCACCGGCGTCTACAAGGCGACCGCCGGGCGAGTGACTTTCGACGGCGCCGAGATCACCGGCCGGCCGGCCCATGACGTGGTGAACCGCGGAATCGCCCGCACCTTCCAGTCCTCGCGGCTGTTCTCCGACCTCAGCGTGCTCGACAACGTCATCATCGGCATGCACACCCGCACCAGGACCAGCGTGCTCGACGCCTTGTTTCG
This sequence comes from Mesorhizobium sp., assembly GCA_039916205.1. Lineage (GTDB taxonomy): Bacteria > Pseudomonadota > Alphaproteobacteria > Rhizobiales > Rhizobiaceae > Mesorhizobium. Next base: position 12,149 of record JBDSLV010000338.1, read on the forward strand.
CCCGCGCGCATCGAAGCGCGAGATGGCTGCCTGCGTGGCGAAGGCCGAGGCGCTTTTGCAATCTGGCTCCGGCGATCTGTTCGAGCAGCGCTACCGGCCAGCCGGCGCCCTGGCGCAGGCCGACCGCCGCCGGCTGGAGATCGCAAGGGCTCTCGCCTCTCAGCCGAAGCTGATCCTGCTGGACGAGCCGTCGGTCGGCATGGACGATACGGAAACCGATGCGCTCGTCGCTGACATCAAGCGTCTGCGGATTGAACAACCGGACCTGTCGGTGATCCTGATCGAGCATGACATGCGGGTGGTCGAAGCCTTCCCCCAGCATGTCATCTGTATCGACTATGGCAGCAAGATCGCCGAGGGCGACTTCGCAACTGTCCGCGCGGACCGGCGCGTGCAGGAAGCCTATCTCGGAAAGGCGGCGGCTCATGCTTGAACTCAGGGATGTCGACACCGCCTATGGCGCGGTGCCGATGCTGCGCAACGTGGCCATGAGCATTCGGCCAGGCGAACTCGTTTGCCTGCTTGGGCCGAACGGCGCGGGAAAGACGACCACCTTCATGGCCGTCTGCGGTGTCGTGCCGGCTCAGCGCGGCAAGGTCGAGGTCATGGGCCAGGACATCGCCAGGCTCGGAACCGAGAACCTCGCAGCACTCGGCGTCGGGCTCGTGCCGGAAGGACGGCGGCTGTTTCCAAGTCTCACCGTGCTGGAAAACCTGCGTCTCGGCTACGACGCCGTTTCCCGGCGGGGGCCGAATTTCGAGCCGCAGCTGGACAAGATGTGCGTGCTTTTCCCGCGCATACGCGAACGGCTGCGCCAGCAGGCCGGCACGCTGTCCGGCGGCGAGCAGGCAATGGTCGCGCTGGCGCGCGCCTTGATCGGCGAGCCGAAGCTTGTGGTGATGGACGAGCCGTCGCTTGGCCTGTCGCCCAAGCTGATCGGGGAATATTTCGAGATCACGCAGGAGATTCACCGGCGCGGCACCACCATCCTTCTGATCGAGCAGAACGCCGAGATGGGACTGAGCATCGCCGACCGGGGCTATGTGCTGGTCAAGGGCAAGGTGGCGCAGGAAGGGCCGGCGCGCGATCTGCTGTCTTCCAAGGCGGCCAAGAGCCTCTACCTGTAAATCCCGGCCACGCTCCGTTTCGCATCCATGTCCGCCGCGCAATGTGCAGCAGCCCGCCCCGGCATTTAGGGACAGGCTAACCACTGCCACATGAAATCATAATTTTCGCGACCCGGCCCCTCCAGTAAACCAATGATCAGACCTCCGCCGCATCCGCGGAAGCTCTCGGATAGCCAGAAAAGGACGCCGAAATGTCAGTTGAAAAGGTAGACACGCTCATTGTCGGCTGTGGCCAGGCGGGGGTGGCCATGAGCGAGCACCTGAGCAAGTGCGGCGTGCCTCATCTTGTCCTTGAACGGCACCGCATTGCCGAACGCTGGCGCTCGGAAAGATGGGACTCCTTGGTTGCCAACGGACCGGCCTGGCACGATCGTTTCCCGGGCATGGAGTTTCCCGGCGCCCATGCCGATGCCTTTGTCTCCAAGGAAAAGGTTGCGGACTATTTTGTCGCCTATGCCGAGCAGATCGCGGCCCCTGTCCGCTGCGGCGTGGAGGTCAAGGACGTGCAACGCAATGTCGGCCGGCCGGGCTTTCGCGTCGAAACCTCGGATGGCGTGATCGAGGCCAGCAACATCGTTGCCGCCACCGGACCTTTCCAGCATCCCGTGACCCCAGGCGTTGTTCCCGAAACCACCGGACTTATGCAGATCCATTCCAGCGCCTACCACAATCCCGGCCAGTTGCCCGAAGGTGCGGTGCTGGTGGTTGGCGCCGGCTCTTCGGGGGTGCAGATCGCCGACGAACTCCAGCGTTCGGGCAAGCAGGTCTATCTCTCGGTCGGGCCACACGACCGCCCTCCCCGCGCCTATCGCGGGCGTGACTTCTGCTGGTGGCTGGGGGTTCTGGGCAAGTGGGACGCCGAGACTCCGGGACCTGGCACGGAACATGTCACGATCGCGGTGAGCGGAGCGCGCGGCGGCCAGACGATCGACTTCCGCAATCTCGCGGCACAAGGCATGACGCTGGTTGGACGCACGGAATCCTACAAGAACGGTGTGATGACATTCGCGCCCGACCTTGGCGAGAACATCGCGCGCGGTGATGCCAATTACCTGTCGCTGCTGGACGAGGCCGACGCCTATCTGGTGCGCAATGGCCTGGCACTTCCAGAAGAGCCTGAAGCCCGCAAGTTTCTGCCGGACCCGCGATGCGTCACCAATCCCATTCTCGATCTGAGCCTGACTGAAGCCGGTATCACCGCGATCATCTGGGCGACAGGCTATGCCGTTGACTACAGCTGGCTGAAGGTTGGCGCCTTCGATGAGAAAGGCCGGCCTATGCATCAGCGCGGTGTGTCGGCCGAGCCAGGCATCTATTTCCTCGGGCTGCCATGGCAGTCGCGCCGGGGTTCCAGTTTCATCTGGGGCGTCTGGCACGACGCCAAGCATCTGGCCGACCGCATTTCCACGCAACGCAAGTATCTTGCCTACGACGCCGCCATGCGACGTGAAACCGAGGACGCATAGCTGGAACGGCCTAGACGACATCGCCCGGCGCGCGCCTGATTAGGAGCGTCCTTAGCAGGGATGAGAAAGACTGTTCTTCAAAGTTTGTCCGCGCTGTGGATATCTGACCGGGACACGCGGGCTTTGGTCCCAGCGCATTTTCGCCAAGGAAGCGTCGGGCACCAGATGTCCGGCTTCGAGCCCGACCTGATGGAGACCAAGATGGCGCATATCCGAATTCGTCCTTTCAACACCAAGGACACCTATCCCGAGCAGAAGCTCGACAATGACCTGTGCCAGGCGGTCGTCACGCGGGGCGGCAGAACAGTCTATCTGCGCGGCCAGTGCCCGCAGGATCTCGACACCGCCAAGAACATCGAAAGTCATGATCCGGTCGAGCAGACGCACAAGGTCATGCAGAACATCCGGCAGCTCATCGAGGAGTGCGGCGGCACGATGGAGCACCTGGTCAAGGTTGTCGTCTACATCACCGACGTGCGCTACCGCGAGGCGATCTATCGGACGATGGGCGAATACATCAAGGGCGTGCATCCGGTTTCGACCGGCCTCGTCGTGCAGGCCCTGGCGCGGCCCGACTGGCTGGTCGAGATCGACGGCACCGCCGTCATTCCGGACGACGGCGCTACCGTCGTCCAGGACTAATGCCATGACCTTTTCGATTGTCGCGCGATGCGAACGCACGGGCATGTTCGGTGTCGCTGTCTCATCATCCTCACCGGCGGTGGCCGCGCGTTGTGCGTATGCGCAGTCCGGGACAGGCGCCGTCGCCAGCCAGAACGTGACGGATCCGACGCTCGGCGTGCGCGCGCTGGACCTGATGGCAAGAGGCGCCTCCGCCTCGGAGGCGGTGGCCATTCTGAAGCGGACAAATGCCAACATGGAGTTCCGCCAGCTTCTCGCTGTCGGCGCCGATGGCGTCAGCGCGATCCATTCCGGCACCAAGGCCTTGGGTATCTGGGCGGAAGCGCGAGGGACCAATGTGGCCTGCGGCGGCAACCTGCTCGCCAATAGCAATGTTCCCCAGGCGATGGTTGATTTCTTCGTGGGCTCCGAAGGCGAACTCGGCGACCGGCTGATCGGCGCGATGCGCGCCGCCCTCAAGGCGGGAGGCGAAGCGGGGCCTGTCCGCTCGGCTGGTCTCAAGCTGGTGCGCGAGGTGAGCTGGCCAGTGGCCGATCTGCGTTGCGACTGGAGCGAGGATTGCCCGATCGAACAGCTGGCGACGTTGTGGGAGATCTACAAGCCGCAGCTCGATGCCTATGTGACCCGGGCCATGAACCCTTCAGGTGCGCCGAGCTACGGCGTGCCCGGTGACGAATAGACGAACCATTCCAGGGAACCTGCCATGAGCGAGCTCAGCCACAAGGATTGGATCGGCAAGGCGTCGGCGATCCGCTTTCGCGACAAAGCCTTCATCGACGGAAAGTCGGTTCCGGCCCGTTCCGGCAGGACCTTTGCCAGCATCAATCCTGCCACTGGTGAAACGCTTGCCGAGGTAGCATCCTGTGGCGAAGAAGACATCGACATCGCGGTCAGTGCCGCACGCCGAAGCTTCGAATCCGGCGCCTGGTCACGGGCAAGCCCTTCGCATCGCAAGGATGTGCTGCTGCGGCTGGCGCAGTTGCTGCGTGAGAACCTGCATGAGCTCGCCCTGCTTGAATCGCTCGACATGGGCAAACTGGTCAAGGACGCGGCCAGCGTCGATGTTCCTGGTTCGGCTGCGATTTTCCAATGGTACGGCGAGGCCATCGACAAGATCTACGATGAAGTGGCACCAACCGGTGAAGGCGATCTTGTGCTGGTGCGCCGCGAGCCGCTGGGTGTTGTCGGCGCCGTGGTGCCGTGGAATTTTCCGCTGGATATGGCCACGTGGAAATGCGCGCCCGCGCTCGCGGCCGGCAATTCGGTGGTGCTGAAACCCGCCGAGCAGTCGCCGTTCTCGGCATTGCGGCTGGCCGAACTCGCCATGGAAGCAGGCTTGCCGGCCGGCGTGCTGAATGTGGTGCCCGGATTTGGCGAGACCGCCGGCCAGGCGCTTGGCCGTCACACGGATGTGGACTGCCTTGCCTTCACCGGCTCCACGACAGTCGGCAAGATGTTCCTGCAGTATTCCGGCCAGTCGAACATGAAGCAGGTTTGGCTGGAGACCGGCGGCAAAAGCCCCAACCTCGTTTTCGCCGACTGCGCCAATCTCGATACCGCGGCCGACATGGCCGCTTTCGGCATTTTCTTCAACCAGGGTGAAGTGTGCTCGGCCAATTCGCGGCTGCTCGTGCAGCGCGGCATCAAGGACGCATTTGTTGAAAAGCTGGTGCAGCGGGCCAAGGCCATGCAGCCAGGAGACCCGCTCGATCCGGCTTCGAAGATGGGCGCCATGGTCGATGCCCGCCATGCCGCCAACGTCATGCGTTTCGTCGAAGCGGGAAAGAAGACCGCGCGGCTTGTCACAGGCGGCGATCAGGTCACCATCAATGGCCGCGGCAGCTTCATCGAGCCCACCATCTTCGACGATGTCAGCGATAGCGATCCGCTGGCGCGTGACGAGATCTTCGGACCGGTGCTTTCGGTGATCGCCTTCGACGATGAGGAGGAAGCGATCCGCATCGCCAATGACAGCCCCTATGGCCTTGCCGCATCGTTATGGACCGACAGCCTGTCGCGAGCCCACCGCGTCGCGGGCCGGCTGCAGGCAGGAACTGTCTCGGTCAACACCGTGGATGCCTTGAGCCCGATGACACCTTTCGGCGGCGTCAAGCAATCCGGTTTTGGCCGCGACCTGTCGCTGCATGCGCTCGACAAATACACCACGCTCAAAACGACCTGGATCAAGTACTGATGAGGGCGGAGGCTTGATTGAAGCTCCGGAAACGGCAACATAGCCGCCATGCCGCTGCGTTTCACCCTGAGACAGCTTGAGTACTTCGTCGCTGTGGGCGAGGCAGGCTCCATTGCCAAGGCCGCCGATCAGGTCAACGTGTCGCCACCATCGATTTCGGCGTCCATCGCACAGCTCGAGATCGAATTCGGCGTCGAGCTTTTCGTCCGCAAGCATTCGCATGGTCTGTCGCTGACAGCCGCTGGCCGGGTCTTCCTAAAGGAAGCCCAGAAATTGCTGAGTGACGCCGACGCCTTGCACGACGTGGCCGGCGACCTCGCCAACAAGGTCCGGGGCCCCCTGGCCATCGGCTGCCTGCTGACCTTCGCGCAGATCATCCTGCCTTCGCTGCGGCGCAAGTTCGAACAGGAATATCCAGACGTCCGGATCCGCCAGTTCGAGCGCAATCAGGGCCAGCTGCTTGAAATGTTGCAGCGGGGCGAAATCGAAGTCGCGCTAACCTACGATCTTGAACTGTCGCAGGACATGAGCTTCGAGCCGCTGATGCTGGTGCCGGCCTATGTCATGCTGCCGCCCGGCCACCGCTTCGCCGGCAAGGCGTCGATTACCCCTGAAGAACTCGCCGACGAGCCGATGGTGCTTCTGGATCTGCCGTTCAGCCGCGAATACTTCCTCTCCGCCTTCCAGCAGAAAGGGTTGCGGCCCAACATCGCGGAGCGGACCGGCGACATCGCCGCGATGCGTTCGATGGTGGCCAATGGCTTCGGCTATGGCATCGCCAATATGAGGCCGCTGAATACACTTGCGCCGGACGGCAAGCCGCTGATTTTCGTGCCTCTCGCCGGCGATCTTCGGCCGCTGACCATGGGCATCGCGCTGCCCAATGCCGACCATCGCACCCAGAGCGTCAAGGCATTCATCGCCCATTGCCGGCGTTTCGTGGTCGAGCAAGGCGTGTTCGGCAGCGAGCGGGTGGTGGAGTAGTCCCGCCGCGTCTTACACCGCCCCGGCGACGAGCCTCCGCAGCAGCTTTTCCAGCATGCCGTCACAGCGCCGCATCTGCTCGCGGCTGACGAATTCATCCGGCTTGTGTCCCTGCGCCATCGATCCCGGGCCGCAGACAACCGTCGGCGTGCCCAGGTCGCGGCTGAACAACCCGCCCTCGGTGCCGAAAGCGACCTTGATGGTGCCGTTGCCGCCGGTTAGCGATTTCACGAAAGCGACCGCCTCGGAATTCGCCGGCGTATCGAGGCCGGGATAGGTGTTGAATATCTCGATATCGATCGCCGCTTCTGGTGCAATCGCCGACGCATCGGCAGCAATGCGGGCTGCATCGCCGCGAATGCGATCGAGAATCTCGACCGGGTTATCGGCCGCGATGTTGCGGATCTCGAAATCGATCCGGCAGAGGTTCGGCACGATGTTCAGCGCCACACCGGCATTCATCCTGCCGACATGGACGGTCGTGTAGGGAATGTCGTAGTCGCCGTCGCGCTCGCCGTGTTGTTCCAGCCGATCCTGCTCGCGGCGCAAGGCGGAGACGAAATCGCAGCCAAGGTGGATGGCGTTGAGGGCGAGTGGTGCGAGCGCCGAATGGCCTTCGCGCCCCTTGCAGGTGGCATGCGCGGCCACCTTGCCCTTGTGACCGGTTGCGACCTGCATCTCCGTCGGTTCGCCAATGATGCACAACAATGGCCGCTGCGGTGCGCCCTGCAGCATTTCGATCAGACTGCGGACACCAACGCAGCCGATTTCCTCATCATAGGACAGCGCCAGGTGCAGCGGTGTCTTCAACTCCATCTTCGATGCCTTTAGGCAGGCGGCGACGGCTGAAGCGACGAAGCCCTTCATGTCGGCGGCGCCTCGTCCATAGAGCCGGCCGTCCCGCTCGGTCATCTCAAATGGCGGCAGGATCCAGTCCTGTCCATCGACCGGGACGACGTCGGTGTGACCGGACAGCATGATGCCGGGGGTGCCTGCCGGGCCGATGGTGGCAAACAGGTTGGCCTTGTGGCCATCCTCGCTGTGAATGATCTGGCAAACGACACCAGCCGCCTCCAACAACCCGGCAACATAGTTGATCAGCGCGAGATTGGAGTCCCTGCTGACCGTGGGAAACGCGATGAGTTGATCGAGGATCTGGATGCTGTCCATGCGCTGTGGTCTCGTGCCTGTCGGCCCTGACTATCACGGGTGCGCGCCAATCCTAAATTCGCATTTGGCTCAGCGCGGCTTCACCTGATGCTAATGGCGCCTGTCACCGCACCGCTTAGGCCGTTCCTAATCGTAGCGGAAGAAATCTCTAGTTTTCCGCCGCGCGCCCCGTCCTATGAGTAGCCTGACGGAACCACCCCGATGGCGAGGACCACGAATTGGTCCGCACGCCGCTCGCGCTATCGCCGGGCAGGGATACAGGGAGGGAATACGCATGCGGGATCCACGCTACGACATTCTGTTCGAGCCGATGAAGATCGGGCCGGTGACGGCGAAGAACCGCTTCTACCAGGTCCCGCATTGCAACGGCGGCGGCTATCGCGATCCATCGGCCGCGGCCGAGATGCGCCGCATCAAGTCGGAAGGCGGCTGGGGTGTCATCTTCACCGAACAGACCGAGATGCACCACACCTCGGAAATCACGCCTTTCATCGAACTCCGGCTGTGGGATGACGCCGATATCCCAATGCTGGCCAAGATGTCGGAGGCCATGCACCAGTACGGAGCGCTGGCCGGCATCCAGCTGGCCTATTCGGGCATCAATGGCCCCAATCTCTAC